>CAZOYR010000045.1:6733-10978 GCA_964584105.1 uncultured Alteromonas sp. | reverse complement strand
GCTCGATGGAATCTACCCCGGCTCGTATTGCTGCCTTTATACCCGCGGTGCCATGAGCATGTGTCGCGACGGTCAGGCCCCGAAGATGCGCTTCTTCCACCAGTGCCTGCATTTCTTGTTCGGTATACTGCTGTGCGCCTACCTTGGTCCCTTTGGACAATACGCCCCCGGTTGCACAGAACTTAATAAGATCAGCGCCATACTTAATGTTGCGGCGGACCGCCTTGCGAATTTCCCATGGTCCGTCAGCGACACCATCACTGGTTTGCGCATACTCAAAAGGCAACAGATTATTGTCACAATGACCGCCGGTGACGCCAAGAGAGGGACCGGCAACGAACATTCTTGGGCCGGTTATTTCTCCTGCGTTGATGGCTTCTTTTAATGCCACGTCAGCAAAACCAGGGGCACCGACATTTCGCACTGTGGTAAATCCTGCATGAAGCGTCTCTTTAGCATGCTTGACGCCTTTAAGCGTTGCCCTTGGTACAGACACACCCAGACGCTTGTATCCGTGAACGGCGGCATCGCTGGTCAGATGTACATGCATATCCATCAGGCCCGGCAGTAACGTCGCATCACCAAGACGGATAACCTTAGCATCGCTATCAATAGTGATATCCTGAGTACGTCCAGCCCGGCTGATGATATCGTTATCTATCACTACCACGGCATCACGGATAATTTCCCCGCTGTTTACATCAAGCATACGATCAGCTGTTACAACCAGCGATGCCGACATAACGGGTAATGATACTGTCAGTAAAAGAAGACTTATAACTTTACGCATGGTATTCCCTGGCTGGTGGATATTTAATACGGTAATTAGTTATCGCTGTGTTTGTTTTTGCGTGTGGGGTATTGCAAATACAATGCGGTCCCGGCACTTATCAGTAACACAATAACCATTGGCCATTCACCCAAAAAGCGATAGGGCGTAAAGCCGGTGGTAGCCGATACGGTTTCGGTAATGCTGGCCCGCTCAAATTGCGGCAAACGACCGGTAATGTGCCCGGCATCGTCTATAAATGCGGTGATACCATTGTTGGTGGCTCTGACCACCGGACGTCCGAGCTCTTTCGCCCTGACCCGGGCGATCTGCAAATGCTGGGCCGGCCCATGAGACTTACCGAACCAGGCATCATTACTTACCGTGATAATCATGCCGGTATCCTGATGAACGTTAGCGGAAACCTGACGGGGAAAAGCGATCTCAAAACACAACGCCGGTGCCATGCGTACACCATTGGCAACAATATTCTCCTGCACAAATCCGCCTCTTGAGAACGACGACATAGGCAAGTCGAACAGGGGCGCCAGGGGGCGCAAAATGCTTTCAAAGGGGACAACTTCACCTACCGGCAGCAGGTGATGCTTCTGATATCGATTACTGCCGCCATAGCGGTAGTGACCGTTACCACCGGCAGATTTGGCCCCCATTACGATCATGCTGTTCCAGGAGTTTTTGGTTTCAAAATTGTAATCAACAATGCCGGTGATTAATGCAGTTTGCGTGGAGGCAGCTTTTTCATCCAGCGCATGCAGATAGCCATTTGCCAGGTATTCCAGCTTAGGCACAGCTGCTTCTGGCCAGATCACAATATCGCTGCTCCATAATGGCGACGTCATTGACTGATACATGGCCATGGTAGGGGCATCCTGTTCAGGCTGCCATCGAATAGATTGCTCGATATTTCCCTGCACCATACTCACCACATGTTGCTCTGTGGTGGTGACCCATCGATGTTGATTAAGCACAATGCCACTTATAGCGGTGATGGCTATCAACAGGGCCACGGGTACAAGTTTCTTTTTAAATGTCCAGATTGCAGTGGCGGAACATAACAGCATGATTAGCGCTGTAACGCCGGTTTCACCGATGACCGGAAACCACCCTGCCAACGGACTTTCAAGTTGGCTGTATCCCAGCGATAGCCAGGGAAAGCCACTTAATAACCAGCTTCTTAGCCACTCTGTAAAAAACCAGATGGCGGGTAATGACATAGGCCACAAGGCGGGGGTAAAAAAACGTTTGTTCAGATAAAACGCAAGGGCGGGAAAGAGCGCCAGATAGCCACACAGCAGCGCCATAATGCCTACTGAAGCAATCAATGGCATACCGCCAAAGGTTGCTATACTGACATGCACCCAGCTAATGCCTGCCCCAAACCAGCCCAGGCCAAACCACCAGCCGGTAGAAAACCCAGAGGTTGGTCGGGTATGAAGTTGTCGGATAGCAATGACCACAGCCAGAAAGGTAACAGGCCAGGCGTAAAAGGGAGAAAAGGCAAATGTCAGACTGGCTCCGCTTAGAATAAGCAGAGCCACAGAAAGAAATGCGTTCAGAACAATTACTCCAGAGAGGGGATGGTCACTTTAAGTTGTACCAGACGTCGTTTGTCTGAGTTAGTCACTTTAAAATGGATATCGCCAATAGAGATTTCATCATTGGTGGCTGGCATGTGGCCAAATGCTTTGAGCACGATCCCCCCGATGGTATCGGCTTCTTCTTCACTGAAACTGGTT
The DNA here is from genome assembly GCA_964584105.1 of uncultured Alteromonas sp. Lineage (GTDB taxonomy): Bacteria > Pseudomonadota > Gammaproteobacteria > Enterobacterales > Alteromonadaceae > Alteromonas. The sequence goes on along the minus strand of CAZOYR010000045.1, from coordinate 8,452 downwards.
TCGAAGAACCCGTTAAATTCGTCCACCGGCGTTAACGCTTTCACCGAGTAGGTGTATTTATTCAAAGGACGAATATCATCGGTACCATCTTCTTCGGTATCATATTCATCTTCAATTTCGCCCACAATCAGTTCAAGAATATCCTCAATAGTAACCAGTCCCGAAACGCCTCCGTATTCGTCTACCACAATGGCCATGTGATAGCGTTGCTGACGAAACTCTTTAAGTAATACATCAACACGCTTACTTTCCGGCACAATCACCGCCTGACGGATAACATCTTTTAAATTAAACTCCTGCTCGGAGTTAAACATATAGGCCAGCAAGTCTTTGGCCAGCAAAATGCCTTCAATGTGATCTTTATCTTCGCTGATAACCGGGAAGCGAGAGTGTGCGGATTCGAGCATGATGGGAAGAAATGCTTCCACTTTCTGGTCGATATCAATGGTGGTCATCTGCGTGCGGGGGATCATAATGTCTCTGACACGCATGTCATTAACACTTATTACGCCTTCAATCATTTCCCGCGTCTGGGGATCTATCACTTCGCGCTGTTCGGCTTCGGTGATAACTTCTACCAGGTCTTCCTTGCTTTTCGGCTCTCCGGAAAATGTCAGTTTGATTTTATCGATCCAACTTTTTTGCGCAGAGCCGTTGGTAGAGTGGGGATTATCGTCGCTCATAGTGTCCGTTTATTTTGTTAGTCAATGGTCAAAGTAATCGTCTTGATAAGGGTCGTCAATGCCTAATTCGGCTAAAATTCGAATTTCAAGCGCTTCCATTTGCTGGGCCTCGGCCTCATCAATATGGTCATAACCCAGTAAATGTAAAATGCCGTGCACAATCATGTGGGCATAATGATTCCGCGCAGTTTTATTTTGCGCATTAGCCTCTTCACTAATTACCGGCGCGCAAATAACCAGATCACCCAATAACGGCAATTCGATACCCGGTGGTGATTCGAAAGGGAAAGACAGCACATTGGTGGGTTTGTCTTTACCACGATACTGATGATTCAGTGTACGCGATTCAGTGCGATCTACAAACCGTGCAGTAAATTCCTGGTCGTTGAGCGCCAGATAGGCAAAAACAGTGTCTGCCCAACGCTGGAGGTCTTCTGGTGAAGGGATATCAGCGGCGATGGATTCATCGCCGTCAAACGCCATTTGTATATCAATCAGTGCCGTCATGAGGCGCTGGTGTCATCACTGGCTTGTTGCTGTTCTTTAAGCGCCTGCTCTTTTTTAGCCTGCTTCATTGCTTCCTGCTGTGTGTCATAGGTCTCATAAGCCTGAACGATACGGGCAACAACCGGGTGACGAACAACATCATTGGCGGTAAAGAAGTTAAACGAGATATCTTTCACTTCTTTTAGTACTTCAATAGCATGACGTAAACCGGAACGCGCACCGCGCGGCAAATCAATCTGGGTGATGTCTCCGGTGACTACCGCTTTTGAATTAAAGCCAATACGGGTCAGGAACATCTTCATTTGTTCAGTAGTTGTGTTCTGACTTTCATCAAGAATAATAAACGCATCATTTAACGTACGACCGCGCATATAGGCCAGTGGCGCGACTTCTATCACGTTACGTTCCATCAATTTTTCGACTTTTTCAAAACCCAACATTTCAAATAGGGCGTCATAAAGCGGACGAAGGTAAGGATCGACTTTCTGCGACAGGTCACCGGGCAAAAAGCCCAGCTTTTCACCGGCTT
>CAZOYR010000045.1:0-6633 GCA_964584105.1 uncultured Alteromonas sp. | reverse complement strand
GGATCGACTTTCTGCGACAGGTCACCGGGCAAAAAGCCCAGCTTTTCACCGGCTTCAACCGCCGGGCGGGTTAACAGAATCCGTCGTACTTCCTGACGCTCCAGTGCATCCACCGCAGCCGCCACCGCCAGATAGGTCTTACCGGTGCCGGCCGGGCCAATACCAAAGGTAATATCATGATTAACGATATTCGCCACATACTGACTTTGATTCGGGTTGCGGGGCTTGATGACACCACGCTTGGTTTTGATAGTAACGTCTTTGCCGTGGGCAGTGTTGCTGCTGTCTTTTTCCAGCACCCGGGATTCCTGAATAGCCAGGTGAACCTGCTCAGGCGTTAGCTCAGCAGGCTGACCTTTTACCGGTTGGGTTTCAACATACAGATCTTTGAGTAACTGCGCCGCGCCACTAGACTGGGCATCTTCACCCAGGACTTTGAACGCGTTATTCCGGTAGGTGATTTCAACCCCCAGACGACGTTCAATTTGTTTGATGTTATCGTCAAACGGCCCACATAAAACCGACAAACGTTTATTATCGGCAGGTTCCAGTACAAACTCGTTACTTACCAAATTACTCAAGCTGCTTTAATCCTCGCAAAAAATTGTTCAGGCTGAAGGGACAAACTGGCCCACGCCAAGTGAATCAGGCTGCGTAGCCTGATGCTTTGCAGTTATAGATTGGGGTGAAACTGCCACACGCAACCCCATGTCACTTTCGCGACGCACGACATCGCCACGTAGTGAGTTAGTGAAAACATCCGTTATTTTCACATCGACAAATTCACCCACCATATCCGGCGAGCCTTCAAAATTTACCACTCGATTGTTCTCAGTACGCCCGGACAGCTCCATTGGGTTCTTTTTGGACGGCCCTTCAACCAGAATTCGTTGCTCTGTATCTACCATGTTTCTGGCGATACGCAGCGCTTGTTGATTGATACGCTGTTGTAACAGGTACAAGCGCTGCTTTTTGGTCTCTTCGGTGACATCATCTACTGCATCGGCAGCTGGTGTGCCCGGACGCGCACTGTAGATAAAGCTAAAGCTCAGGTCGTAATCAACGGCCTGGATAAGGTCCATCGTTGCCTCAAAATCTGCATCAGTTTCGCCGGGAAAGCCAATGATAAAGTCAGATGACATACTGATATTAGGGCGAACTTTACGCAGTTTACGGATACGTGACTTGTATTCCAGAGCAGTATGCCCTCGCTTCATCAGGTTCAGGATGCGATCTGAGCCACTTTGGACGGGCAGGTGAAGATGATCAACCAGTTCAGGAACAGTTTCATACACGGCAATAATGTCGTCGGTAAATTCAACCGGGTGAGACGTGGTGTAGCGAATACGATCGATGCCATCGATGGACGCGACCAGCTCCAGCAGTTCAGAAAAACGACAAATGCTGCCATCATCCTGCTCGCCACGATAGGCATTAACATTCTGGCCCAGCAGATTGACTTCACGCACACCCTGTTCCGCAAGTTGCGCCACTTCCAGCAGGACATCGTCCAGCGGGCGGCTGACTTCCTCGCCACGGGTGTAAGGAACCACACAGAAACTGCAGTATTTTGAGCAGCCTTCCATGATAGACACAAAGGCTGTCGGCCCCACCGCTTTTGGCTCTGGCAGTCGGTCAAATTTTTCAATTTCAGGAAAGCTGACATCAACGACGGATTTCGCGCCGCCCTGTAACTGCTTAATCATCTCCGGCAGGCGGTGCAGCGTTTGCGGGCCAAAAACAAGATCGACAAACGGGGCGCGCTGTCGGATGGCGTCACCTTCCTGAGAAGCCACGCATCCGCCGACACCAATGACCAGCTCTGGCTTATCTTTTTTCAGGTGCTTCCAGCGACCTAACTGATGAAACACCTTTTCCTGTGCTTTTTCACGAATGGAACAGGTATTTAGCAGAATCACATCTGCCTCTTCCGGTTCTTCGGCGCGCGCATATCCGTGCGTGGAATCCAGCAAGTCGGCCATCTTGTCCGAGTCATACTCGTTCATCTGACAGCCCCAGGTTTTGATATACAGCTTCTTAGTCATAGCCACTACAATACAATGTTAGATTACCGGCACACAGCAATGCCTGAGGATACAGGAAAAACAGATGTGAGCGCGCCAGACTCAGGCGCGTTCTCACAGTGTTTTTTCAACTAGCGGGTGTCGGTTGATGTTCAAAATAGCCGCGTATTTTACCTGTTTTAAAGTGCTTTGCCCAGCGATTCGCCAATCCGCCGGATTAAATATTAATGAACACGGTGTTATGTAATTATCAGTTCATGACTACAACCATCGATTAAGACATAATACTGTTATCAATGGCAGGAGGGCGAATGTACGATTTTTGTGTAAACGGGGCAGGGATGACCGGCGCGGCAACCGCGTTAGGCTTGGTTCAACAGGGGTATACGGTTGCGCTGCTAGAGCCCAGCCTGCCAGAGCCGTTTGACGCCGCCCAGCCTCCGGATTTGCGTGTCTCTGCTATCTCACTGGCGTCGGCCAGGCTACTGGAGTCGCTGGGCGCCTGGCAGCATATTCCTGCTTCGCGGATCCGTAAATATGACCGCCTATCAGTATGGGAGCAGGATGGGGCCCGTACAGACTTTGACGCTGGTATGGCCGATACGGAGACATTGGGCTATTTCATTGAAAACCGGCTCATTCAACTGGCTTGTCTACAGGCAGCGCGAGAAGGTGCATACAGCGAAAAGCTTTCATTAATCAATGCTGCGCCTGCCTCTATCCAGTTTAATCAGATTGTTGAGGGGGAGTCGGTTGCAAACGTGTTACTTGATTCTGAACAAACCATAACTGCGCGGTGGGTTATCGGCGCAGACGGGGCGCAGTCGGTGGTGCGCCGCGAAGCCGGAATCGGTGTCAGTGGCTGGCAATATGAACAGCACGCATTGGGGGTTGTTGTGAAACTGACTAAGCCAGTAGCAGACTGGACATGGCAGGAATTTCACAGTAGCGGGCCGCGGGCCTTTCTACCCATGTACGATAATATGGGGTCGTTTATCTGGTATGACAGTGCCAAAATGGTAAAGCAACTAGGCCGGCTGGACCCCAATAAGCTGAAACAGCGAATAACAGAGGCTTTTCCGGCTCACGCGGGTGATTTCACCATTGTAGGTAAAGCAGCATTTCCGCTGACGCGCATGCATGCGCAGCACTATCTCAGACACCAGGCTATCTTGCTTGGTGATGCGGCTCACACAATCAATCCTCTGGCCGGACAGGGCGTGAATATTGGGTTTAAAGATGTTGCTTTATTGCTCGGCCTTACCGAAAGCTGTGAAAACATAAGTGCGTTGAACGAGGTGCTTGCGCGTAAGTATGAACCGGTCAGACGTCGGGATAATCTGGCGATGATGAGTGCAATGGACGGGTTCTACTGGCTGTTCAGTAACGATAATCCGCCGGTAAAATGGCTGCGTAACAAAATGCTTAAGGTGGCGCAGCGAGCAATTCCGGCCAAGCGTCTGGTACTTAAATACGCAATGGGGATCCAGTAATGGAAGTTCTGATTATTCTGGGGATTTTGTTTTTAGCGCTGTTTATCATCATTCCGCTGATTGAACGCTCTAATATGCGGGTCAGCAGTGAAACGGCATCTAAAATATCACGATGGATCTGGCCACTCATCATGATCAGCCTGGTCATTCAGCTCATCATGATGATGTTCAGAGGCTAGGCCAGCACCCCTGAATGTCCAGTAGAAGTTTGTCGATAAAATAGTGAATAGCGTCATCGTCACTGGCCCGGTAAGCACTATGGCGCAAGCCAATAAACTGTGTTTGTAGCCAGGTTGCGATGATCGTTGCTGATACCGATGAGGTGATCTGACCGCTGCTTTGCAGCGCATTCACCAACGCTATAAAGCCTTTTTCAATTTCTGTTAGGGCTGCATCCAGCGCCTGCGCGGCATCATTGTCCAGTTTCGAGCGCTCAGCCATGGCATTAATCAGCAGACACTGACGCTGATAACGCTGGCAGTTGGGCCGCAATAACTCTTCACAAAAAAATCGATGGGTCGCAGTCAGCAATTCAGCTTTTTCTGAGGTTGACTCGAGGCGTCTGCGTAACTGTGAAGCATAGTGCTGAATAACCTGCACAAATAGCGCGGATTTACCGGGAAAGCGTGCATACAGACTGCCCGGGCGCATATCCAGCTTTTCCTGAACATCCCGCATACTGGTCGCCTGATAGCCTTTTTCCCAGAATAATTCCGTGGCTTTATCCAGCATTTCGTTAGATTGATCGGACACCGTGCACCTGTCGTTATCTGAGTGAAGAGAAGTTTTTCATTGTTACTTGAACAATTGTTCAAGTAAACCCATATACAGCTATACATTCACAAACAGCAGGTACTAACCATGTCTGAAAACAAGTCTGAATACACCATTTATGATGAGCAGAGCGCCCCGGAAGACGCCAAACCGTTATTAAAAAGATCAAAAGAAGATTTTGGCATGATCCCTAATTTGCACGGCATCATGGCAGAAGCCCCGACGCTGCTTGAAGGCTACCAAAAGCTTCACGCTCTGGCGCAGGAAACCTCGTTCAACAAAGAGGAGCTGACCGTCGTATGGCAAACCGTGAATGTTGAACACGAATGTCATTACTGCGTGCCTGCCCATACCGGCATTGCCAAAAATATGGACGTGGATGACAAACTTATTGATGAGTTAAGAAATGATGAAAAACTCAGTGATAATAAACTGAATGTACTGAAAAACGCAGTACTGTCAGTAACCCGCAACCGCGGTCGCATTGATGATGATTCATTGAGCGAATTTTTTAATGTGGGGTATGAGCGTCAGCAGCTATTGGAGATTGTGCTGATACTTTCGCAAAAGGTAATGAGCAATTACACCAATCACCTGGCCAATACGCCAATTGATGAACCGTTTGAAAAATTCAAATGGAATCCTGAAAAGGTGTAAAAAGAAAGGCGGCTCCGGGCCGCCTTTTCTCTACCAGATATTCTTTTCCGTACTGCCCTGAATGGAGCAGTCACCCTGCTTGTATTCCGGGCGTTCACCACGTTGTCGCTTAGCGAAATAATCTTTACTGATTGCAACAATGGTCGGTGTCATCCAGACAATCGCAATAATATTAATCACTGACATAAGTCCTAACGCCATATCCGCCATTGCCCATACTGTGGGAAGCGCTGCCATTGAGCCCCACAGGATCATACCCAGATAGCCCGCTGTGTAAATCAATCTGCCTGGCTTATTGTCCAGGTGAAACATATGCAGGTTACTTTCACCATACGCATAATTTGCTACGACCGAGGTAAACGCAAACAGGCAGATTGCCGCAGAAATGAAGTCTGTGCCCGAGGCACCAATATGAATGCTCAGCGCATCCTGAGTAAGGCCAATGCCTCCCATGCCTTCTGCAGCATTTTCGTTACCTGCCAGTAAAATAATAAACGCCGTACAGGTGCACAGAATAATGGTGTCAAAGAAGACGCCCAACATCTGAACATAGCCTTGAGAAACTGGGTGATTAGGATTAGGCGCCGCCCCTGCAGCAGCATGGGGAACACTCCCCGAACCGGCTTCATTTGAATACAGACCACGCTGAATACCATTTTTAATGGCAGCGCCTAAGACTCCTGCGCCAGCTTCTTCCAGCCCAAATGCAGCAGAAATAATGTGCCCGAGCATGGCCGGGACCTCTGTGATATTAATCGCGGTGACGACTAAGGCAACCAGAATATAGCCCACACCCATAAATGGTACGGCTAGCTCAGCAAATCGGGCGATACCCCGCAATCCACCCACTACAATCAACGAAGCCAGTAGAATAATCGCCAGACCGGAATACAGTGTAGGGATAGCGTAAGCATTTTCCAGCGCATCGGTAATAGTGTTTGCCTGCACCGCGCTGAAAACAAAGCCGTAACCAAAGAAAAGACATAACGAAAACGCTACTGCAAGCCAGGTTTTTCCCAGCCCCTGCTTGATGTAATAAGCAGGTCCGCCGCGAAACTCGCCATTATCGTCGCGAACTTTGTAAAGCTGACCAAGTACGCTTTCAGCAAAGCCGGTGGCCATACCGATAAGGGCTATCATCCACATCCAGAAGATAGCGCCGGCGCCACCTAATGAAATGGCCACGGCGACACCAGCAAGGTTGCCTGTACCCACCCTGGCAGACAGGCTTGTACATAGCGCCTGAAATGAGCTGATACCCTCTTTGGTTGAGCGTGTACTGCCTTTCATGACAGAAAACATGTGGAAAAAATGCTTAAATTGTACGCCGCCCAGTTTCACGGTGAACCAGATGCCACAAAATACCAGCATGTAGATAAGAAGAGGACCGGTGGCGATATCAACAGGGCCAAGAACCGGTAAATCCGCTTTCAGGGCCAGTCCTTCGCCCCACAGTATGTTGTTCACGGCGGCAACAATCGTGTCTATCACAGCATATCCTTGAGGAAAAAATTTTATTATTTTCCAGCATATTACCACGCATGAACAGATGCGAAAGTAGGCCCGGCATTATTCTGCGACGGATAATCGTATATCTAATGAAAAAAGTGTCTGGAAGCGAACAAAAAGGATGGCTGGGGTAGCAGGACTCGAACCTACGAATGGCGGGATCAAAACCCGCTGCC
>CAZOYR010000044.1:0-24779 GCA_964584105.1 uncultured Alteromonas sp. | reverse complement strand
CATGGCGGATCGCTATAAGTGCAGTGATTGTGCTTGTGACCGGACTACTGGTGTGGTTAGCCAATACAACACTGTTTGCACTTATCAGCGTGGCCGCGGTTTTACTGGGCGGGAGTGCGCTCATCATACTCTGGCTGCCACATTTAACCCGCCGTATCAGGGACATCGTGCCCCCACGTTTTGTATTGCCAAATTATGTGGCGGCCAGCGCTGTAACATTGTCAGGCAAAACCCGACTGGCAGTCTGTGCTTTTTTTATCGCGCTCAGTGCCAATATTGGCATGAATGTGATGACCGACAGCTTTAGACAGGCAACCGAAAGCTGGTTGTCGCAACGCTTATCGGCCCCGGCTTATCTGTATACAAATCAGTCCTATGAAAAGGTTGCCGCTGCCCTGCCCGATGCGCAGGCGGTATTTCGGGGTAATACCAGTATGGAAAAGCGCAGCGTGACGGTCAGAAGCTTTCCGGTATCCCGCGGCGCACAACAAAGCCTGTTACTGGATGCGGTAATCAATAATGACAGTGATTTGGCCTGGCAGGATTTTTCCAGGGGCAAGGCGGTATTTGTTAACCAGCAATTTGCCTTGGCATTTAACAAAAATATTGCCGATACCATTACCCTTGGTGCGGTTTACCCAGGTGATAAATCGCGAGGCGACCCAATCCTGGCGTCACAACCCTACCAAATTGCAGGCATCTACCCAGATTACGGTAACCCTGACAGACAGGTACTGTTACCGGTTTCCCGCTTTGCATCTGCGGAAGGATTTTCCGGCGTGGTTGAGCTGTATGATAAAACAGCGGTTTCAGACGCAACGCTTTCAGCCCTGGGCGAGACATATGACGCCTCACATCTGATAAAGCGCTCGATGCAAACATTTGACCGTACCTTTGTGGTCACGGATGCGCTGAATATATCCACCTTGCTGGTCGCCGGCTTATGTTTTGCCATCTCTGTCAGTGTGCTGATGATGGACTTGCGGCCACAACTGAGTGTGCTGCGGGCATTAGGCGTGCATCAGTGGCAGATAAAACTCACATTGCTGGCCCAGTACATGGTGTTTTGTTTACTGACTGCATTACTGGCGGTGCCTTTTGGTATTCTGCTGGCCTGGGTCTTTATCAGTCGGGTGAATCGCTATGCATTTTACTGGTATTATCCGATGGATATTTCCCTGCCGGTATTAATGCAAAGCGTGTGTATCAGTCTGGTCGTGGTGCTTTGTGTGTTGCTGTTACCGGTGGGCCGCATAAAAGCCAGGGTAGATTTGCGCCAGGAGATGACAGTTTGAAAGTATTGATGCTGGTAGCCATGTTGGTTTTTCTCACTGCCTGTTCAAAAGATAACGAACGGACAAGTTTGTTCAGCGGCACCGGCGAGAGTGCAGCGCGCGCGCAAGTGACATCAGAGAACCCTGTCCGTTTGCCTGCCGACCATACCAGTCATCCTGCCTACGATCTTGAATGGTGGTATTTAACCTTTGTTCTGGAAGATGCGCAGAAAAAACCGTATGGCGTTCAGTTTACGCTGTTTCGCTTCGCTACCGATGTGGGTTATGCCAGTAACTGGTCGAGCGCACAGCGGTGGATGGGGCATGCATCACTACACTCAGTCAGCGATCATGCATTCGAGTCACGCTTTGCATCAGGCGGGGTGGGTAATGCGGGCGTCAAATCCGGACCTTTTACTGCCTGGATAGATGACTGGCAATGGCAAAGTGACAGCGATGCGCCCTTCCCGGCCACACTGCGTTTTCGCATTAATCAGCACACTCAGCTCTCTTTAACAGTGAAAGATAACGGCCCCTATATCAGGCATGGCGATAATGGCGTGAGTGTTAAATCCAGAGACGGTAAGTTTAGATCCTACTATTACAGCCAGCCATTTTTATCGGCAACCGGCTCAGTTACTCACAAGGGGGCAAAACGTACGGTGTCCGGTCTGGCCTGGTATGATCACGAATGGACCAGCCAGCTGGCCAGCCGCGAGGCGCTGGGCTGGGACTGGTTTTCTGTCCATTTTGAAAACGGCGACAAGCTCATGGCGTTTCAGATGCACGTTGATGACGCAGTGCCCTACACCACCGGTACGTATATACAGCGCGACGGTACAACGACAACACTGGACGATTCCGATTTAACCATCAGGGCTACTGGCACAGAAATCATCAACGATAAGCCCGTTCCGGTAAACTGGCAAATAACCAGCCAACAGCACAATATTGATATTACTGTTACGCCCTTTAAGCCAGGCCAGTGGAATCCCGGCCAATTTGCTTATTATGAGGGCCGGATATCGGTATCAGGTACACATCAGGGCACCGGCTTTATGGAGCTTACCGGCTATCAGTAAACGGACCACTTGATATGTTTAGTCAACGATGTCAGCGCTGCAACACCCAGCGCAGAGTTGCCCATCTGATTAAGCGCTGGCGAGAACACGCAGATGGAAAAGCGCCCGGGTACCATTGCGATAATACCGCCGCCTACCCCACTTTTGCCTGGCAACCCTACCTGAAACGCAAAGCTTCCTGCTTCGTTATACATGCCGCTGGTCGCCAGAAGCGCGTTTACCTGGCTGGTTTGTTTGGGACTTAAAATTTGCTCTTTGGCGCATTGCGAATAGCCCCGGTTAGCCAAAAAGCTCGCGCCACGGGCCAGGTCAGCACAAGACATTTCAAGCGCACAGTTATAAAAGTAGCTGTGCAGAACATCTTCCACTTCATTTTCGAAATTATTAAAGGCTTTCATCAGGTAAGCCGTCGCGGCGTTGCGGGCGCGATGTTCAAACTCAGAGTCAGCCACAATACGATCAGCATTAATTTCCGGATTGCCCGACAGGCGTCGCACAAAGTCGCGCACGGCCAGGTGAGGCGAGGCAAAGCGAGACTGGTTCATGTCACTGATCACCAGCGCGCCGGCATTGATAAAGGGATTTCTGGGGATCCCATTTTCATACTCTAGCTGCACCAGCGAGTTGAAGGGTAAGCCTGATGGTTCGCAACCCACTCTATCCCACAAACCATCGCCATAATGGTTTATGGCAAGCACCAGATTGAATACTTTGGAGATACTCTGAATCGAAAAAGGCACCTCGGCGTCACCAACCGTATAAACATTTCCCTCGTTATCGCAAATAGCAATACCAAACTGACGTGGCTCAACACAGGCAAGTGCAGGGATATAATCTGCAACCTTGCCCTGCCCCAGCATAGGAAATACTTCCTGATAAATATTGTCCAGTAACGACTGCATCTTGTCCGTCATACACCACCTGGCTTGCACAGCCCCTTTGTTTATTCAGTTTTCATCAATGCATAGTATCTGCCGATGCTGTATACGGCAACGGAGTGAAAAGTGTTTGATAGAAAAGGAATTTGGAGAGCAACCTATGTAAACGGTAATAAGCCCTGCGTCTGGCATTAGTGGCCGTAACTTAAAACGCGATGCAACAACCAGCCTTCTTCTGTTTGCTGCCAGATATGCGTAAAGCCAAATGTGCCACAATCATCTTTGCCATTCTCCTTGTGGCAGAATGTGTGTCGGCCCTGTTGTATCGCTCCGAAGTCTTTAACCGGATAAACCTGCATGGTCTCTGGTTGCAGGGTTCTGGTGAGATCGGGAACGCGCTGACACAGACTTTCCGTTGCATTCATCGTTTGCGCATAATCTGAAATACCGCCTGTGTCATGATAAAACTCAAGTTGCGGGGAGAACATCTTTGCCATTGTGGCAATATCGCATTGATTGAATGCGGTAAAAAATTGAGCGTCGGCCCGGGTGATTTGCGCACTAAGCGACGTTGCCTGGCTGTTCTCGTGCGCACAGACTGTAAAGGGCAGAACGGCAGTTAACCCTGCCAGAATTAAGTAACGGTGATGACGCATGGCCATGAAAAAGTCCTCCGGTAATAGTTGTCATGGCCAAATTCTGGTGAAAATAACCATTTTACAATAGAAACAATGACCTATTACCAGAATTAATCAATAATCGTTCCACTCATATGAGGTAACCGTTACTTTATACCCACATTAAAACGGCACTGATGATGACCCCGGTTATCAACAGCTGAACCAGACAAAATCCCATAATATCGCGGGCCTTCAGCCCGGCAATTGCCAGCACGGGCAGTGCCCAGAATGGCTGAATAAGATTAGTCCAGGCATCGCCCCACGCCACTGCCATGGCAATCCGGTTAATTTCAGCTCCTAAATGCTGCGCAGCTGGCAGAATAACCGGTGCTTGTACCGCCCACTGCCCGCCACCGGAAGGCACAAAAATATTAACGATACCGGCACTAAGGAAACTTAATACCGGCAGGGTTTCTGCGCTGGCAAAGCTGATCAGCCATTGTGACATGCTTTGTGCCAGGCCGGACTGCATCATTACCGCCATGATGCCGGCGTAGAAGGGAAACTGAATGACAATGCCTGCGCCCCCCTGAATAGCCTGTTGCAGGCTATGCAACAACCGCCGCGGTGTACCATGCAAAACGATAGCGCTGAACAAGAATAGAAAATTCACAATATTGAGATTCAGACCGCCACCATCAATAAAATAAAATGCCAGGTACACCAGCCCGGAAATCCCGACTAACTGCGCAAGTATTACGCTATTTTCAAGCTTGTCTGCAGGTCGGTCATTGCTGGCTTCAGGCATTGCTGATTCCCGGATTTTATGAGCATCGACATGCACACTGTCACTTCCTTTGGGCAACATTAATCGGTTTATCAGCGGGATCGTTACAAATAAAACCGCCAGCAGAACCAGGTTGAAGCCAGAAAAAATCGTCTCACTGGTGCTGATTACCCCTATCTGCGCCTGGGTAAAATGGCCCTCGGTGGCAATCGTCAATGGTACCGACCCCGCCAGCCCTCCATGCCATACTACGAAGCCAGAGTAAGCACTGGCCACCAGCAGACGATAATCAACCTGAATCCGTCGTGCCAGCGCTTTAGCAAACAGAGCGCCGACAACCAGACCAAATCCCCAGTTCAGCCAGCTGGCTGTCAAAGACACCAGGGAAACCAGAATAATGGCTTTTCCGGGCGTGCGGGCCAGTGATGCCAATTTGTCTAAAATACCTTTTACCAGCGGGGTACTGGCCAGCATGAAGCCGCTTACCAGCACCAGCAGCATCTGCATGGAAAAGGTAAGCAGCCACCAAAAGCCCTCTCCCCATTGCATAATCACAGCATCAGGGGATTGTTGCTCCACCAGCATGGCAGCAAGAAAAACCACCAGCGTTAACAGTAAAACAAAAATATAGGGATCTGGCAGATAGCGATCCACCAGTTTTACGAAGGGTCGCGCGGCGGCGTGAAGCATGAGGGTATCTTTTAACTTGTTATCAGTGTGTTAACCATAACGAAAAGTGTATGCAACCGACAAGTAAAAGCAAAATACGCGATGGCTGATTATTGCAGAACGGCGTTCGCACCATCTGTAGTAATTCGAATTTTAATTAACGAAAACTACATGACCCGGCCAGGCCAGCTGTTTATCACGCCAGTGTCGAGCAGACTTTATTGCGGCCATTTTGTTTAGCCTGATAAAGGTATTTGTCGGCCCTTGCAATGGCACTTTGCAGGTTGCTGCTACGGCATTCTGTCACACCAAAGCTGCAGGTTATGTTGATATCGGCAATAATTGAAGAGGCAATCTGGTGACGAAACTTCTCCGCCAGCTGACTGGCGTCGCCCAGCATGGTATGCGTACAGATAATAAGAAACTCCTCGCCGCCCATTCTAATCAGCAAGTCAGAGTGTCGGATGGTTGCTTTAAGCATGTCACACAATGCAACCAGCACCTCATCGCCTTTATCATGGCCATAACTATCGTTAATTCTTTTGAAATGATCGACATCAAAATAAATCAGGCTATGGGTATCAGAGTTATCGATATCATTGAGCTTTAACATCAACATGGCGTGGGTCAGGCCGGCACGATTAAGCACACCAGTAAGGGGATCGGTCTTAGCCACTTCAGACAACTTTTGTTTTTCCACGTATAGCTGACTGTTTTCAGCATGCAACTTCAGGTTTTTTGCTTTGTGTGCTCTGGATGAGCGGTACAGCCCATGTAAAAGTCTGACAGAAAAATACGCGGTCACCACTATCCAGCAGGCGATCACCATAAAATACATCTGTGTTTTACTGATAGCTTTTCCGGTCAGTGTGGCAGAGCGCAGGGTGATGGTAACCGGTCGGCTTTGCGTATTATCGCCGGTGGTCAAACGGAGTTTAGTCACATTTTTCAGATTAACCTGGCCTTGCAGCGCATCGTCGGGAAACTGATAGATCCACCAAGAAGGGACAAAAAGGTTTGTTACGGGTATGGAATAGGAGGACTTATCGACAAGTACAGTAAGCGGATGCATATTCGCCCGCTCACGCTCTTCAGGCTGAAACTCTTTATTCAGCAAGTAAACCAGCAAGGTATCATTGACCGGTGTGGCATACTCTACCTCCAGCTCAAGGGAAGTAAACCGGGTAATGTCCACGCCCTGATTCCGTTCTGCAATATTCAGCGTGAATCCACAGAACGCATGGGTAAAATCGTTATGTTCAACGTTACATTGCAACGTTACACGTCCATCGCTACCAAAAACAGTGCCCGCGCTGGTCCCCCCGTTTATCCGATCGGAAAAAAGTGTTGCCGACTGACCGGCTGATGGCAGTAAATCATGGTGAATATTCATGCCCATATGCTGCCACACCATCAGTGCAACCGTGGCGACGCCCAACAAAAGAAAAATGCTGGCAATATGTAAAGAACGCATAATAATCAGTACTACCTCATCTGATTATACTACCTGCGGTAGCTTAGTTTTTGGTATGTGCTGGCACGGTGAGTCATTCACGCTTATTGCCGAGACGCCTAAAGCCTAGTCCTTTTTTGCTATATTTCCTGTCGATTATAAATTTTTTCTTATTACGCATAAACAATTGTTTAACAATATATTCTTTTTCTACTTTTAAAGGATGAGTCATAAAGAGACCAGGTGAACATTTTTACTAATAAAATCACGTCACTGGCTGCTGCTTATTGTGCCAAATTGATGCTCAAAACGAAAAAATCTCATTTAGCGCATTTGTGACGGAAATCGGCGTGAATGCCGGAAAAATGAAAAATAAAATTTGATCATCTGCCTTTGCTGCACTAGTCTATTTTTTAACCACCCGATAGATAAGAAAAAGTTTACGTGTTACTACTTTTTCGGGCTGCCTGACAAAAACCTATTCGAGTGGATATCATCAAAGTATCATGCCTCTTCTATGCTTTAAGGCCTGAAAAGTAAGTGTGCGCTAACGTTTAGATAATCACAGTCTGGAAGTGTCATAATTTTTTACAAGCTCAGGATGCACCCCGATGCCCAGTACTTTTATCGTAATGAAAATTAATGATAAAAAAATATTGGTGCGAAAAATGCTGTATAAATTTCAAACAATAACAGATGACAGTGGGTCTTCTGCCTCTTGTAGTCGAAAAGAAATAATAATAATAAGAGCGCGTAGTTTTTCATAAGAACAGTTGGACGGCTTACTGTCCCAAGCTGATAAGCTAAGGGTCTAGCTGTGAGCAAGAATAATTCACTATTAACCATCACCGGCACTCAGCCCGTGCTGATAGATGAAGTCAGCACTATGATTGACGCGTACCTTCCTGTTGAAACCTGTGCGTTTTCAGAGTTCACCTTTGAAAATCAGAATGCGTCGCCGGTAATGGCATATGTCATGGGCGATTTAACCGCAAAGCACGCGTATAATCTGAAAGTATTGAAGCAACAGGGGTGTCAGTTCCTGTTGGTATTTGCTGACCATCTGACGGTGCCGGCCATGTGTGATCTGTTGCGCTCTCACGTCGATGATGTCGTCCTTATCCCCTTACGTCATTGCGATTGTGAGCGACTGCAAGACAGTATTTTACCGCTGCTTGGCCAAGACGCTGCCAGAGTTAACGCGCCGGTCCCGACACCGGCAGAAGTGCTTTCAACCCAGAACGTGATCAATTTTGAAGAAATTATCCAGCTAATTGAACAGCATTTCTGCGCCAAGCTCTCCCTACAGCGTATTGCCAGGGAGCTGAATCTTAGCCCTAGTCGCATCAGTCATCTGTTTAAAGATGTCTGCGGTATGGGCTTCAGACACTATCTGACATACCGCCGCCTGGAAGAAGCTGAAACCCTGCTCATTGATCCTAAAGCCAGTATCACGAGTGTGGCCTTCGGGCTGGGCTTTTCCAGCCCATCACATTTTTGCCGGGCGTTTAAAGAGTCTTTCGGGCTGACACCCAAAGCTTATATGTCGGGAAACCGTCAGTTTCAGGTTGATGAAGATTTCAACCGCTATCAGCATCTGCGACTGACGATTCTGCCTGAAATCAGCCGGCTTGCCGGCCAGACAGTGCCGCCCTCACGTATGCACCTTAAAAGCGTAGGTTAATATGCGCCGGGGTGTCAGGGCATTACTAATCGGTGTGCTATTTGCCCTACCGTTTCAGGCTGCCAGCGACACTCCTCATACAACATCCCACCAGGATTTATGGTTTGATGCGCACCATCAGCTGAATCTGTCCGGTGTTGAATTGGTTAGCCTGTTAGCCGATTTAGGCATGCGGGACAGCGCTATATTGTTACCCGCAGAGCAAGCAAACCCTGCGGCTACTGCACAACGGCTGACCCGGCAATTGATGGCTATCAGTCAAATTAAAATCGGCCATCAAATTTCCACCGCTTCGCTGTCTGCCGGTCAAATCATGCAGGCACATGCCAGCAACTCGCTGGCGGCGCTGATTGATAATCAGCTCCCCCAATTTACAGATGTACTGCAGCTAAGACAGGCCATTGCAATCATGCGTCAGCGCGCCCTGCTCCCATGGCCTCACATCGAAGAAGATTTCTCTCCACGGCTGGGTCAACGTCATCCGCAGGTTAGCGCACTGGTTACCATGCTAACCCGGTTGGGCGACTATTCTGACGCGCACGCCAAATCAATGGGATTTACACCAGCGGTGAAACGGGCGTTGCAACGTTTTCAGGCGCGTCACGGCCTGGCACCCAGCGGACGCCTTGATGAACCTACTCGGGGAAAATTACGTTTTGGCCCCTCTCAGCGCCTGGCAGTGTTGCAGGAAAATCTGCGACGCTGGCTTTCACTGCCTGCGAAAGTCCCCGCACAATATATTTGGGTGAATATTCCATCCTATACATTGTATTACCGTGATAAGGACAACACTGTTTTCAGCATGCCGGTGGTGGTGGGACACCCGGATACACCGACGCCCATCATGCTGACAGAAATTGACAGGGTGACACTGAACCCGCAGTGGGTGCCCCCTGCCAGTATCGTACGCAATGAGCTG
Source organism: uncultured Alteromonas sp. (assembly GCA_964584105.1). Lineage (GTDB taxonomy): Bacteria > Pseudomonadota > Gammaproteobacteria > Enterobacterales > Alteromonadaceae > Alteromonas. The sequence goes on along the minus strand of CAZOYR010000044.1, from coordinate 15,413 downwards.
CTACCACGACTAAACCGGGCTCCCCGCCTTATGCAGGCAGAGAATTTTTATTGGGTGGATCGCAATGATCGCCGCATCATCAAGGATATTAATACGCATCAGTCGGGCGAGACACTGTATCAACGTAATCTTTTGGTGCAGGGACCGGGCCCGAGCAACGCGCTGGGTAAGTGGCGTTTTAATATTAAAAACAACGATGCTATTTATTTGCACGACACCCCGGCTAAAGCTTTTTTCTCTCAGTCGCAGCGGGCCTTAAGTCATGGCTGCGTGCGCATCGCCGATCCGGAAAAACTGGCGCGGGTGCTGCTTAATCAACAACTGGACCTCACCGTCAGTGCAGATCAATCCCCAACCACCAGACACGTTCGTCTGTCACAGCCCGTGGCCACTTATCTGAGTTACCAGACGGTGCAAATTCGTGATGGCATTATCGAATGGCTGCCCGATATCTATCAAAAAGATGTTGCGCAATTACATACTATCATTGCGCAACGCGGTGACACATTTCGCAATTAGATGTAATAACCCGCAATTTGGTGTAAGCCTTAACTGCCCCTTTCCCGCTAAGCTTTCTCTTACCAACTAATCAGAGGTTCAACACTCGTGATGATTGGGTGGATCACTCTTTTACACCTATGGAGAAAGGTATGAAAAACGCCAAAACTTTATTACAGGATTTTATTCAGGACGAGTCCGGCCTGACAGCCGTTGAATATGCGATTGCCGGTGGTTTGGTTGTCGGTGGCATGGTAACCGCGTTTGCCACATTGGGTGGCTCTGCTGAAGCGGGTATTGATGACTTATGTGAAGCTGTCAACGGTGTTGAGCCCACTGCAGGCTCCGGTGATTGCGTAGAGCCAGGTGGTGCGACAGGTGGCTAATTTAAAGCCGATACTTTAGTACTGTTGAGGGGGCGTGCCGCCCCCTCATTCACTTATTAAGGAGACTGTCATGTTGTTGGTATTAACGCTGATATCCATCTGTTTCATCCTGGCCATCTTCTTTGACCTTACCACCATGAAAATTCCCAATAAGCTTTGTCTTGTGTTCATGGTGATCGGATTAGCCCTGAATATGGCACTTACCGGTTGGCAGGGGCTGGGATACTCGCTTTTAGCAATTTGTCTGATGTTCGTTCTTCTTTTCCCGCTGTTTGCATTTCGGCTGCTTGGTGCAGGCGATGTAAAACTAATGATGGCAGTGGCCGCACTATCCGGACCAACCATCGCCCTATGGTCCCTTGCCTGGGGCATTATTGCAGGTACCTTATTGGCCATTCTTCTTGGCGCACGTAAAGCCGGCCTGACGGGTGTCAGAAAGACCTTTACCCGCTACTGGCACTGCTTATACCTGCGGCGCTATTTCAAACCAGATTCTGACGAGCTGGCCTCTCAGCCCGTTCCCTATGCCCCCGCGCTAGCGGTGGGGTTTGTCATAACCTGCTATCTCGACCCTGCGCTGCGAGGTGCAGTCACCGCACTATTTTTATAACAACAAACCGGACAGGTGAACCCATGTCATACCTACAGCAACAACACAATGACAATGAATTTTCCGAAACACCGGATACGGTGAGCGATTTATCCCTGTTTTCTGCTAACGCAGCGTCTTCACAAGCGAATAACTCACCGGCCAGTCTGCTATCAAAGCCAACCACGGTGGAAGCAACAGGCTTACCGCCTACCCTGCTGATGGATCTGCTTATCAAACACCTGTACGTGCAACAGGTAGCTACACTGGAAAGTTTAAGTGAAAGCATACGGCTACCCGGTCGTTTGCTGCAAACATTACTGGCAGATGCCAAACAAATGATGTGGGTAGAAAATCGCTCTGCCACTAATCAGGCGCGCTTCAGTTTAAGTGGATCTGGTAAGGCACAGGCAGAAAAAGCGCTTCAGCACAGCGGCTATGTCGGCGCGGCGCCGGTACCGCTTAATGATTATCAGGCTATGGTGAATGCCCAAAGTCATCGCAATACACAGGTGACCAGTGGCCTGATGGCACTCAAGTTAGCTGGTGAGTCGTTTGAGACCGACGCCCTTGAGGCTATGGGAATGGCATTGAACTCCACTAAACCGGTATTGCTGTATGGCCTGCCCGGTACCGGTAAAAGTTACTTGTGTCGCCAGTTGATTAAAGTGTTTGATGATGAAATCTTTCAGCCGGTCGCCATCGAGGTGAATAATCAAATCATCCAGCTTTTTGATCCGCAGGTTCACCATGTAAGTCAGCGCACCAGCGATGCACCCGCCGATAGCCGTTATCAGAAAATTAAACGACCACTGATTGTTACCGGCGGCGAGCTGACCCTGGATATGCTTGAAATCAACTACGATACTACGCGCCAGCTATACAAAGCACCTTTGCAGATGAAAGCCAATAATGGCGTACTGCTGCTGGATGACTTGGGGCGCCAGCAGGTCTCGCCCTCAGCACTTTTTAATCGCTGGATTATTCCCCTTGAGGAACATAAGGATTATTTAAGTCTGACCAACGGTACCCACTTTGAAGTGCCCTTTGAACTGGTCATGCTGTTTTCCACTAACCTGAACCCGGCGGATCTGGTAGATGATGCTTTTTTACGCCGGCTCGGGTACAAAATTCAGATGCGCCCCCTCACCCGGGAAAAATACAGCGCCTTATGGCACCGGGTCAGTAAAACATTCGGCCTTGACTGTGACCCGCAAACGCTGGACTACCTGGTTTCTCACTACCACCAGCCGGAATCTAAACCCTTTTTGCCCTGCTACCCCAGAGATTTACTCAGCATTGTTAAAGACGCTACACGCTTTAACGAGCTGCCCCCCATCGTGACGCCTGAACTGCTTGATGATGCATGGCGCCACTATTTTGTGACCGCAATGTAAGGATAAGACGATGACAAAAAATACCTGGTTGTTCCTATTGCTGTCTGCGGTGTTTGGTCTGGGCGCGGTATACCTGGCCAATAACTGGTTGTCAGATGCTACAGACCGCCCTGAAGCTAACTATGTTCAGGTGGTAGAGGCTGCACAAACGGTATCGGTGGGTACCATTTTAGAAGCGAAGCAGCTGCGCGTACGCACCTACCCACAGGACCTGGTACCCAAGGAAACCTACACCGGTCTGGAGCAGGTCGTCGGTAAAGTTGCCAAAGAAACCCTGTATGCAGGCGACTTTGTAAGGCCTGAGCGGGTTGCCGAGAAAGGCGAAGGCAGTTCACTGGCCAGCCTTATCGGTGACAGTAAACGCGCACTGACCATCCGCGTGAACGATGTGGTCGGCGTGGCGGGTTTTCTGTTGCCCGGCGATAAGGTCGATGTGCTCAATACCTTCAAACAAAAGGGCAAGTCCAGTCGTGACACGGTAACCGAAGTGGTGTTGGCGAATGTAAAAATTCTGGCTATTGATCAAACCGCCCAAAATAACGAAAACCGGCCTCGTGTGGTACGTGCCGTTACCGTGGAAGTCACCCTGGATCAGGCAGAGGTACTAATGAATGCCCGCTCCCGAGGTGGGTTACAGCTGGCACTGCGAAATCCTGTAGATGACAGCAAAGTGGAGCTGGCGCGATTCAGCGACCCGGTCGAAGAAGAAGAAAAAGCGACAGTGGCTGCAGTACAGCCCGCACCAGTAGCTCCGGCACTGACTAAGCCTAAAGTTCATCTTATTCGCGGTATTGCAGAGGAAATCATTTCTGTTGAAGCAGACCAGGCCGGAGGTAGCCCACAATGAAACCGTTTCCTGACACCTACAAAGTCATCGTTGCCTTATCAATTGGTTTGTTTATCTGGATGTTTGTCACCATGTCGCTGGCGCATGCCGGAGGACCGACCATGGATAAGCAGCGCATCGTGCACGTGCCTATTTTTAAATCCAAAAACCTGCAGTTAAACCGCAATGCAGAACGCGTCTCGGTGGGTAACCCCAACATTGCGGATATTCTGATTTTACGCCAGAAAGAGCTCTATGTGGTGGGTAAGAAACTGGGTACAACCAATGTGATGGTCTGGAATGAAGACGATGCATTAGTCGATGTAATCAACATTGAAATCACCCATGACCTGGTCAGCCTGCGGGAACGCTTACACAACTTTTTGCCTGAAGAGGATATCGAGGTGCATACCTCGCAAGGGCAGCTGGTATTAAGTGGCGAGACATCCTCACTGATACAAATGAACAAAGCTGTTGACCTTGCCAACGCCTATACCGAGTCGGCGGGCGGTGAAGAGGCTGGTAGTCAGGTGCTCAATCTGCTTAGTGTCGGCGGCGGTCATCAGGTGATGCTGGAAGTGGTGGTAGCGGAAATGAGTACCGAAGTTAGTCGCTCTTTTAATGTTGATATGAATGTACTGAGTATGTTTAACGACAACAACTGGGATGCCAGTCTCATTCGGGGTGCAGACTTCTACAACTTTGTGACGCAAGGTTCGCCCTATGAGTTTGCTAACGGGATTATCGGTGAATATATCGATGGCAATGTGTTTTTTAATGTCGCGCTGGATATTGCGAAAGAGAACGGTATGGCCAAAATTCTGGCTGAACCGAACCTCACAGCACTAAGCGGTCAGAAAGCCGAGTTTTTATCCGGTGGCGAGTTCCCTATTCCCGTGCCCCGTGAAGATGGCATTGCCATTCAGTTTCGTGAGTTTGGTGTCGGGCTGGGGTTTGTGCCTACTGTGCTGGATAGCGGTAAAATCAATCTTAACCTGAAAGTGCTGGTCAGTGAGATCTCTAATGCGAATACCGTGGGAATTACGCCCCAGGGCACTAACAGCATGCTGGTGATCCCCTCTATCATTAAGCGCACCTCTGAAACAACCGTAGAGTTAGGCGATGGTCAGACGCTGGCTATCGGCGGACTGCTGTCGGATAACCTACGGGAAAATATCGAGCGTTTTCCCGGTTTGGGTGATATTCCCATTCTGGGTCAGCTATTTCGCAGTCAGCAATTTGTCAGCGGACAATCCGAGCTGGTGATCATGGTGACCCCTCGTCTGGTCCGTCCGTTCAACAAAGAAAATGTGACCCTGCCCACCGATGGCTTTGTGCCGGCCTCAGATTTGAAATTTTATCTGATGGGTGAGCCCACCCAGTATGTACCCGGCGCGGCGGGTCGCACTCAATACAATATGGAATCTCCCTACGATGTACTGCCGGCTAACGGTGGTACTGACAGTCGCTACGGACACGATATCCGCCAGACAGAAGGAACCTTCTAATGCGCACATTACTTTTAATTGCGATCTCTGTTGTGTTTACAGGCTGCTCCCAGACGCCCCCTTACCAGCTGACCTACGCATCGCAGCAGATCAAATCGCTACAGGTGCTCGATGCCGAAGCAGCGATTAATAACGACGGTATAACCCGCGAGCTTCAGGGCGACTACGGTAAGCATGCCGCCGAAAACTATCGTGACAGTATTTATGCCGGAAAAGAAGGTCGCGAAGTGAAAGCGCAGGGCGACGATAACTAAGGAACGATAATGACGATTCCCACATTGCATTACACAAAAAAGCAACAGGGAAATGTACTGATTCTGTTTTGCCTGGGCCTGCTGGCCATGCTGGGCACCGCGGCTATGGCACTGGATGGTGGACACCTGTTGCTCAATAAATCACGCCTTCAGTTGTTGGTCGACTCGGCGGCACTTAGCGGTGCAACCGAAATTGACCAGGGCGGCACCCATGATGATGCGCGTAACGCTGTGGTGACGATTTTGCAGCAAAATCTGAATTTTGCTGAATTCAGAGAAATTGCTGACAGCCTTGACTTGTCAGCGGCTGATACCTTCAGTGATGCAGTTACCGAGCTGCTGACGGTGGAATTTTCTGAACGTCCGGACCCTTTTTCGGCTACCAGTAGCGCCACCGCCACCTATGTCAGAGTATCCATCAACAATATACCGCTGGACAATTTTCTGGCGCAGGTACTTGGGCTGGATAAACAAGTCGGTGCCGCGGCGGTAGCCGGGCCGAGCACCGCGCTCATTGAATGCTACAGCAACTTAGTCCCAATGGTGGTATGCGGGGCAAACAGTGATCCTGACGATAATTTCGGGCTGGAAATTGAAAAATTACAGCTTTTGAAAATCAGTTCCAACACCACCTCGGAGATAGGCCCTGGCAACTTTCAGCTTATCCGGTTAGATGGCGCATATGGTGCCGATGATGTCAGAAAAGCACTGGCGGGTGAGAACTATAACGGCGAGCAATGCTTTTCTTCAGATCCCACCGAAGAGGACGGACAGATTGACACCGAACCGGGCAACTCTGTCGGGCCGGTGGCCCAGGGCCTGAATACACGCATGGGCAGTTGGCAGGGCGGGCAGCTAAACGAAATCGATCATCCCCGGGATCTGAATAATTGCGAAGGCGCGCATATTCCGCTCACTGCAGAGGATGAACTGGATACAACATCGCCCGAGTACGCCAGTGCCTATCGCTATGCAGATTACCTCTCTGATACCCAGGTGGCTGATTCCGGGCCGGGAAGCTGTAGTAACATCGATCATGATGGCGATATCGTATCGCCCAATCCGGCGAGGGTTGAACGCCGCGTGTTGCAACTGCTGGTAGGCGACTGTGATGGTGAGACAAACGGTGCCGATGAACTGGGATATCTGGGATCTGCCTGTTTCTTTTTAACCCAGGCGGTCATGCAAAAAGGTAACGAAGCCTACGTTATTGGCGAATATATCGAAGCCTGCAACAGTAAAGGCATTCCTTCCGGCGAAGCAGAAGACAATGCCGGCCCCTACAAGCTGGTGCTCTACCATGCGGGGAGGACTGATGCGTAATCACAAGCCCACTTCAAAGCAAAAAGGCGTCGCCGCTGTGGAATTTACGATCATTGCGCCCTTTATGTTTTTGCTGATCTTTGCCACTGCCGAATTCGGGCGTTTGTTCTATCAGTACAATGCCCTGACCAATTCGGTGCGCCTGGGTGCGCGTTATATTGCCGATATTGCCATTAAAGATAATACCGGTAATTTCTCGTTAACGGATAATGATCGGGCCAAAGCAACCAATCTGATTGTCTCTGGCGATACCAATGGTCAGTCTGAGCTGTTGCCCGGTCTTAACGAGGCTATTTTCGACTACCAGTTAAATGGCGATTTTATTACTGTCACCGCATCATACAGCTGGACCCCTATCTTTTCAGACACGCTGTTCAGCTTGTCTGAAGACAGTGCCATCTCTCTGGATTTTCCCATGGAAGTCTCCTACACGGTGAGGGTATTGCCATGAAACGCCATCAGCAAGGGGTATACACCGTTGAGTTCGCTATTGTAGGAGCCGTCTTTTTCATGGTGCTGTTCGCTGTTTTTGAAGTGGGACGACTGTTCTTCACATGGAACGTCGTCACAGAAGTCAGTCGTCGGGTTGCGCGGCTTGCTGTGGTTTGTGATTTCGACCAGGAAAATCAGCTGGTAGACGAAGACGCTGTGCTTTATGCAGTGGGCGATCTGGCCCCCCTGCTACCCAATTTTACCGCGGCGAATGTGTCTGTCAGTTATTTATCTGAAGAAGGCGCCGCTGCGCTGGCCTATGGCCAGGTTGAAATGGTACGTGCCGAAATTGTGAATTATCAACATCAGTTTTTAGTACCGGGGCTGGCATTGACGCTTAATTCGCCAAACTTCGCCTCTACCCTGCCCCGTGAAAGCCTGGGTGTGACCCGCTGGGGCTATACCGTCTGCGACGGCAATTAACCCCGGAAACATTATGGAAGAGGAAAACAGTATGAACGATCAAAGCGCCTCACATGTGATAGACCATCCGGCCAAGTCGTCCAAACCTGTCATCAGGCAACCACTGAAAACCCGCCTGCGTGTCCTGGTGGTTGACCCGCATGGCGAACTGGCGACCTTTACCGATAGTGCGCTGATTCAGGATCGCATGCTTGAGATTACGCAAAGCCCCTTTTTGCCTGCTGATTCCTCGGTGTTCCACCTTGCACTTCTTCACCTGGGTACGGATAAACATGAAAACAGTCAGTTGCTGGAAAAGCTTTCTACCGGATTACCTCATCGCATCATTGTGTGCCGGGATCTGACCAGCGACATCGCTAAGCTGGCTGTGCAGTTTAAAGTGGATGATTTACTCACATTATCAGACTTGCCCGAGAGTATGTATCCGGCGCTCTCACTGGTTGCGGATGCTATTAGTGAAAACGTCACTATCGCGCCACAAACCACGATCATCAACGGTAAAGCCGGTTCCGGCGCCACGTTTATTACCTGTTGTATGAGTGAAATTTGCGCTGAAATGCGCAATAAAGCACTGGCGCTGATTGATGCTGACTTTAATTATGGCTCGCTGGCGCACGGACTGCGTTTGAAAACCGACTATTCCATCGATAAAGCCATTAATGAGCTGGACAAACTCGATGAGGCCGCAGTGCATTCTATGATGGCGCACAGAGAGAATATTCACCTTATTGCAAACGCGCCATTTTCCCGCCTCAAACCTGCGGCCAGAACGCCTGAACAACTGGACAAACTGTGCTGGAAGATTCGCCAGACATTTCCTGACGTGCTGGTGGATATGTCCAAAGGACTTGAATATCAGACGTTACCGCTGCTGTCACAAAGCTCCACCATCTTCGTGGTTATGCAACTGAGCGTGGCCGGGCTTCGCGAAACACAAGCCATGCTCAAAGAGCTGAAGAACAACGTGGATATGCACGGCAAGCGACTGGCGATTATCGTCAACCGCTATGTGGCGGGCAAAGGTGAAATTCAGCTGCCCGACGTAAAGTCGGTGCTTGGCGTCACGGATGTATTCACCATCAGTAATAATTTTGAACTGGCAAAGCTGCGTACCGATTTGGGCAAGCCGCTGGAGTCGTTGGCCAATCATAAACAGATTGAAAAAGAAGTGCGCGCCATTGTGCACTTTGCCACCGGTAATACCGGGGATAATACCAACAACAAAAAAGCCGGCTTTTTATCCCGCCTGCTAAGGAGCAAGTAATGGACGGTGAATCGCATTTTATCGACCCTTATCAGCAGTTAACCACCGAGGATGTGGATACCAAACAGGAAATATTTAATGAGGTACTGAACCTGCTGGACCCCTCTATGCTTGAAACCATAGAGGAAGAAATTGCCCGGCAGCAGATCACCGAGTGTTGCCGACGGTTGCTGGAGAATTACTCGCGCCCCATCAACATGGCCACCCGGAAAATTATCACCCGGTTAGTGCTGGACGAAATTCTGGGGCTGGGCCCGCTGGAAGTACTGATGGCTGACCCCACCGTGTCAGATATTCTGGTGAACAACTACAACAATATTTATGTGGAGCGTGGCGGACGCCTGGAACGTGCCGCAGTACGATTTTACGACAACCGGCATCTGATGAGCATTATCGATCGTATCGTATCGCGCATTGGCCGCCGGGTGGATGAATCATCTCCCATGGTCGATGCCCGTCTCGAGGATGGCAGCCGGGTCAATGCTATTATCCCGCCCCTTGCCCTGGATGGCCCGTCCATGTCCATTCGGCGCTTTACGGTTGAAAAACTCAATGTCGAGCAGCTTATCAATTACGGGTCGATGACACCGGACATGGATGTACTGATTCGCGGCGCCGTAAAAGGCAAACTCAACGTGCTGATATCCGGCGGGACCGGCAGCGGCAAAACCACCCTGTTAAATATCCTTTCCGGCTACATTCCGGCAAGTGAGCGCATCATTACCATTGAAGACTCCGCCGAATTACAACTTCAGCAACCGCATACAGTACGCCTTGAAACCCGCCCGTCCAATATTGAGGGGCGCGGTGAGGTCACACAGCGCGATCTGGTAAAAAACTGTCTGCGCATGCGCCCTGACCGGATCGTTATCGGCGAGGTCCGCGGTGCTGAGGCTATCGATATGCTGGCGGCCATGAATACCGGCCATGAAGGCTCGTTAGCAACATTGCATGCTAACAGCCCCCGGGATGCCCTGGGCCGGCTTGAAAACATGATATGCATGGGTGGGTTTGATATGCCCATCCGCAATATCCGGGCGCAGATTGCCTCGGCTATTGATCTGGTGGTGCAGACACAACGGCTGGAGGATGGTAGCCGCCGCATTATCAGTATTCAGGAAGTCACCGGCATGGAAGGTGAAACAATAACGATGTCTGAGTTATACAAATACGAACGGCGCGGCATTGGCAGCAACAACGAAGTGATGGGTGCGTTTAAAGCGACCGGTGTGGTGCCACTGTTTCACCGTCAGCTGGTGGCAAAGGGTATCGAGATGCCTCACCGCATCTTTGGTGTTGATGCGGATATCCGCTTATAGGGGTGCACTGATGAGTATTCAAATTATATTTTTAGGACTGGTATTTCTGGCGGTGGTATTGTTGTCTCAAATGCTGTTTGTGTCGGTAAATAGTCCTCAACGCGCGGATAGCAAAGAGTTAAAGCGGCAGCTTGATATTCTGGTCGAACAGGATAGTTATTTCCCCCGACAGCTCCTGCTCAATACCCGCTTAAATCAGCTATCTGCATTTCGCCGGTCACTGGAAAATATCCCCGTTGTTAAGTCGTTCACATTTAAACTGGAACTGAGCGGTTCGAAGATGCTGGGGCATGAGTTTCTGTTTATTGCTGTGATTGTCAGTACCGTTCTAGCAGTGATTCTGTGGGTTCTTTCCCGTGATCTTCTGGTATCCCTTGTTTGTTTCGGCGCTACGATGGCGGCATTCAACTTCAAACTTCAGCGTGACATAAATAAACGAATGGATCGCATTGAAGAGCAGTTTCCCGAAGCATTGGATGTGCTCAAAAGAGGGCTTCAGGCGGGCTATTCGTTTAACGAAGCGTTGAAGCTGGTTTATGAAGAACTGGCCGGTGATTTAAGTAATGAGTTGAAGCTGCTGTTTCAGCGCATCAATCTGGGCGCTGATCTTAAAGTGGCCATGCTTGCCTTCGTACGCCGCATTCCCAGTACCTCGGCCATGGCCTTTGCCAGTGCGGTAAATATTCAAAAAGAAACCGGCGGAAATCTGGCTGAAAACATCGAAAACCTGTCGGTACTTATTCGTCAGCGCTTCCGCTTTCGTCGCAAAGTGCGCACCCTATCGGCAGAGGGTCGCCTGAGCGGTTGGATACTGGTGCTTTTGCCTTTTGTTCTTTTTGCTGTGCTTTACCTGACGACCCCCTCATACGTGAGTGAACTATTCACCACTGATTCCGGGCACGAGCTGCTTAAGTGGGGGTTGATCGGCATGCTTGCTGGCACTTTCTGGATTAAAAAATTACTGGAACTGGAGGCGTAACCATGGAATATCTTCGCGGACTCCTTTACTCATTCACCAGCAATGAAAATACAGTCACCATGGCAGTACTGGGTATTGCACTGATGGCCGGTCTGATGCTGGCCATGGCGATGTTCTATCTCATCAGTGGTACTTATTCACCGATTCGAAGGCAGATACAGCGCATGCGTTCGGTGACTGTTGAATCGCCCACAGAGCCTAACTATAAGCATTATCTTGAGAGCACATTGACCAAAGTGGGTGGCAGTTCTCTGTTTCAAAAAGCGCTGAAGAAGGATCAGGACACCCGTAAGCTGCTCATTCATGCTGGCTACCATTCAGAAAATGCGCTGAAGATTTATTATTCTCTGCGTCTGTTGTCGCTGTTGATTGGTGTTGCGCTGGCGACGGTAATCTTCCGGCTGTTTCCGGATTTAAGCACGATGGTATCAGTCTACGTCATTCTGCTGATTGTCGGAGGCTTTTTTATTCTTCCAGGCATCGTGCTGACCAAACTGGCGGCAAGCCGTATGCGTAAACTTCGCCGCTACTTTCCGGACGCCCTTGATTTATTGGTGGTGTGCTGCGAGTCAGGATTAGGTTTACTGGAATCCTTTCAACGAGTGAGTAACGAGTTAAGAGCCGTACACCCCTACCTAGCACATGAATTAGGCCTGGTGGTAAAAAAAGTCAAAGTCGGGATCCCGCTTTCCCAGTCATTAGAAGAGTTTGGCCATCGTACCGGGCTGGAAGATATTCGCGGCCTGAATTCGGTGATTGTACAAAGCATTAAACTGGGAACCGGCGTAGCAGAAACCATTCGGGTGTACGCCGATGAATACCGGGACAAGCGTCTGCAGGCGGCCGAAGAAATGGCGGCAAAGATTGCGGTTAAGATGCTTTTCCCGATGATGGTGTGCATCTGGCCTTCGTTTTTTATCGTTGCTATTGGTCCGGCGATGATAAAGGTAATGGAAGTGTGGGATAAGGCATTTTAAAAAAGGAAGCAGCAATGAAAACATCACTATGGTTATTAGCCGCACTGATTGTGCTTAGTGGCTGTGAGTCTACAGATAAAACCGCACAACAGGCCGAAGAGGCCAACAAGGTTCCTGTGGAGCAAATGATTACGATGGCTGGACATTATGAAAAAGGCGGCGAATACGAAAAAGCGCTGGTGTACTACCTGAAAGCGCTGGAGGAAAGCCCGGAAGATATTCAGCTGGCCTACCGGGTTGCTGAACTGCACAAGCAAATGGGCAAACCTGAATATGCGCTGCACATGTTACAACGGGTCATAGCCAGCGATCCCAATCACACCGAGGCGCTTACCGAGGCAGCGATGATCTACCTTGAAAATAAGGATGTTGCCCGCGCCACCGATTACTTTTTAAAAGTGCGGGCACTGGATCAGAAAAGGCTCAGAGAGACCACAGCACGTAAAACAGGTTTTGTCTCACTGGACAACGCGTCTCCCGTGGACGCATATAACGGGCTTGGCGTTGCGTACGACCTGAATGGCCGATACAAGCAGGCACAGGAGATGTATGCACTATGTCTGGAGCTGAACCCCCACGCCCCTGTCATTCTGACCAACGTTGGCTACTCTTTTTACCTGGCAGGTCAGTACAGTGATGCGATTACCTATTTTCAGCAGGCCATTGAAATCAATCCCGGGCATAAGCGAAGCTGGTCAAATCTGGGGCTGGTATATACGCGAATGGGCCGTTATAACAAAGCGTTTCAAACGCTGAAACGTGTGATGAATGACGCCCAGGCTTACAACGATTTAGGGTATTTCCTGATGCTTGAGTCTCGGTATGAGGAAGCTGAGTACTTTTTTGAAAAAGCCATTAATGCATCACCTAAATACTATAAAGTGGCCTATGAGAATTTGAGCGATGTACGTCATCAGCGGGCGCTGGCTGAGGGCGGCGATATCAGCATGATGCCATAAAGGCCACCACGGAGTACCTGCCAGCAGGTGCTCCGCTGATTAAAAGGTGTAATAAAGCACCAGTGTTCCGCCTTTTAATATGCTTCCGTAATTAAAATTGACGCCAACACCGTACTCTTTAATATAAGCATCTTCATCACGCTGTTTGACCCAACCTACTTCAGCTTCGTAGTAATGCCCCGATCCCATTTGATCCGCTAACAAGTTGCTAAGCTCTACGCGGGAAAAGCGATATTTCATCGACTGACCATCCACGTCGAAAAACGCCACCGGCTGGGACACATGGAGGCTGCTGATGACATACCACTCGCTGGGCTCCACATCATGAGCCGGGTTCTCGGTATCCAGGGCAAAACCGTGAAGATAATGAAAGTCGCCGGATAGGGAAAAGTCGGCGCCAAAGCTCTCCCAGGAATACTTGAGTGATACCACCGGCTCAAGCATAAGCATTTCCACATCAAAATTTAGCAGAAGGCCGTCCAGGATATCTCTGATCTGTTGGTCCACATCAGTACGATAGTCAATGCGGCTGCGATATTTCATCCAGGCCACATTAAGATCTGCACTTGTCTGCCAGTGGTCGTTAATGTCATACGTCACCCCGCCCCCTAACGAAAGCGAAATAACCCGGTCAGAGAGCTCATCGCCACGATCGCCGATCTCATCACCCAAAAAAAGCTCCTGTTCAATATTCACGTAAGACGCCCGCCCCCCTAATCGCCATTTCAGGTTTGCAGACTTATGCGATGTAATATTCAGCGGGAAGTTGAACTGGTCGATACCACTGCGTAATGAAGTGGCATCGGCTGAGCCTAACGCGTCATTTTCAGTGCCGATAACATCGTTGGGGTTGAAGTTAAAAAAGCCCAGCTTAACCACATCGTTGTCACTGAGTAATGAGGCGGTGGCGAACGCGCTCTCTACATTTTTCCCGGCAAGCTGGTTAAGTTCGTTGAACTCATCGGCTGTCGCGGCACTGCACCCAACGGCGAGGGTCAAAGGTAAATAAATGTTGGTCAGTCGCATTTATCATTACCGGTTTTAATGATTTATATTATTTACTGTAACTTGCACAATTTTGATCGGCCTTGCGACGATATAGCACCTGCGCTACTGTATAAAAAGCATACTCCTGAAAGGATGCATTATTCACGGGTAGCTACCCCACAGGTATAAATCAATCAGGGAGAATCTTATGCCATCCATCCGTCATCGCTTTCTGTTGCTTTTACTATTAAGTACTGCGCCTGGCGCGGCACTATCTGATGAAACCAAACCGATGGAGACGATAGAGGTAACGGGGAAAAAACCGCTACAGCTATACTTCAATTTACGTGATGAAAAACGGCACGCGTTTATGCGTTATTTTAATGAGATTGTGCAGGATGATGACTTAAAATTTGACTGCAAACGCGTTGCCCCGACCGGTACACGCGTATGGCGAGAAGTGTGCAAGAGCGCGTTTGACTGGCGCATTGAAAAAGAAATTGTTGATGAAGAAATTTCCCGCGGGAACATGTTCGATGCTGCACGAGTAGCAAAAATGGGTAACAAAGAGCAACGCGATCGTAAAAAAGAGCTCACCCGCACTATTAAAGTTATGCTGGCCACCAATGAGGAATTTGCTGAATACTGGAAAGGTTTTAAGACTGCAGATGAAAATTTTAAAAATGCGCACAGTAAAGCATTTGGTTCCTTAAGCATGTACAGTGAAGAGGATGAGGCCGCTGAAGATAAAAAGTCAGCCCCCTGATTAACAATACTGAGTAACAGCGAATACAAAAAAAGGCTGACGAATGTCAGCCTTTTATTTATTAAATCCAAAATTACTAAAGCAATCAGTTTTTCAGTTCGCCGCTTGCCGACTCAATATGAGCACGTACAAACCACTGGAATTGTTCTAAAGCAGCTAATTGGCCGGTGATCATATCTTCAGAAACCGGATCTAATTCGCCCAGCACTTCAATCGCATCACGGTGGTCACCATTTACGCCAGTGTAGACTTTGTCCAGTGCGACCAGGTGGTCATTAACCAGCGCTCTGCCGATTTCATAATCATCCCAGCTACGAGAATCAACAATCGCTTTTGGCGTGCCCTTGGGAACGCCGCCTAATGTCGCAATGCGCTCAGCAATCGTATCTGTCATTTCACGCACAGCATCCACCTGCGGATCCAGCATCTCGTGGACCCCGATGAAGGTGGGGCCCACGACGTTCCA
>CAZOYR010000043.1:0-24884 GCA_964584105.1 uncultured Alteromonas sp. | reverse complement strand
GACAAACAGTATAATAACAATCGAAGGGGATCATAATTGTGAACAAGTCTCAACTCATCGACCAAATCGCTGCTGGTGCGGACATCTCTAAAGCGGCTGCCGGCCGTGCTCTTGACGCATTCACTGATGCAGTAACTGCAGCGCTTAAAGACGGTGACCAAGTTGCACTAGTCGGTTTCGGTACATTTGCTGTTCGTGAGCGTTCAGCACGCAGTGGCCGTAACCCTCAAACTGGTGAGACTATTCAAATCGCAGCAGCTAAAGTTCCTTCTTTCAAAGCTGGTAAAGCTTTAAAAGACGCATGTAACTAAGCGCACAAAATTTTAAAAAGGCGATGGTTTTTACCATCGCCTTTTTTATTTCTGCAGTTTGAAAGGCAGGTAACAATATACACGCCTCATTCATGGCACACTATTGTATGCATTCCTTTGTCCCGAAGGAAAACCATCGCGTTTTCATGTGTAATCGCGCTATAATCCTGCCTTATTTGTTGGCGATATAAAATCACAATGCTGCGATAAGCGGCTAATGCTGACATAAGTGGTAAGCAACGGAGTTGAAATAGAATCATGCTAGAAAGAATCAGAGAAGGTTCTCAAAGCCCGTGGGCAATGATCATCATCGGCCTGGTGGTACTGAGTTTCGTCTTTGCCGGTGTAGGCAGTTACTTGAGCTCTTCCGGTGGCACAGCAGTCGCTACAGTTAATGGCGATGAAATTGGCCAGAACGAACTTGAGCGTGCCTATCAAAGTCAGCGCGCTCAAATGGAGAGCCAGTACGGTGAAGATATCGCTGCGATGTTCGCAGACGAAAACTACCTTAAACAATTTCGCAGTAATGTTTTACAAAGCCTGATTAATAACAAGCTGGTAGAGCAAAAAGCTGAAGAGATGGGGCTGCGTGTTGGTGATGATCAGATTCGTCAGACGATAAAGGATATGCAGGGCTTTCAGACTGCAGGGCAGTTTGATAACGAGCGCTACCTGGCGGTATTACGCCAAAACGGTTTCAGTCCGGCGCAGTTTCGGGATTATTTGCGCGTCGAGTTGACCCGTGAACAGTTGACCCGTGCGCTTCAGGCCTCTTCGTTTGCACTGGACGGTGAAACCCAGCGTGCCTGGCAGCTGCAATCACAGATTCGCGGTGGCCGCTACTTTATTGTGGATGCCAAAAACTTTGCTGATAGCGTCACTATCTCAGACGAAGATATCAACAATTTTTACGAGCAGAATATCGCTGCATTTGATACGCAAGAAAAAGTTAACATTGCATATGTCACGCTGTCTGTCGATGACGTGATGAAAGACGTAGATGTTAGCGATGAAGACGTTGAAACCTTCTACGAAGATAACAAAGACCAGTACCGCACCGACGAAGAGCGTCGCGTTTCACATATTCTTATCGAATTTGGTGAAGATAAAAAAGCGGCAGAAGAGCAAGCTGAAGCGCTTAAAAAGTCAATTGAAGACGGTGCTGACTTCGCTGCAGTTGCAAAGCAAAGCTCCGATGACACATTCTCTGCGGAAAATGGCGGGGATTTGGACTACATCACCCGCGATATGATGGAGCCTGCATTTGAAGAGGCGGCGTTTGCTCTTGAGGAAGGTCAGGTGTCAGACGTGGTCGAAACCGAGTTTGGCTATCACATCATCAAACTTACCGATATCAAGCCTGAGCAAGTAACAGAGTTGGCAGAGGTGAAGGATAAGGTGCGCGAGACCTTACTTAACGATAAGGCAATGGAGCGTTTCTATGAGCTGCGTAGCCGTATGGACGAGGTGGCCTTCGAGATGCCTGAAACGCTGGATGATGTCGCCGGTATCGCTAATCAGCCTGTCGAAGAGACAGGGCTGTTTACCCGCTCAGACGCCCCGGATGTAATGAGCAATCCTGCTGTTCTTAATGCTGCATTTTCGGCTGAGCAAGTAGAAGACCGTATGAACAGCGAAGTTATCGAACTGGATAATGAAACCGTGATGGTATTGCGCGTAAAAGCTCACGAACCACAGCGAACGCGCGAACTGGCTGAAGTAAAAGAACAGATCGAGCGTCAGCTTCAGGCAGAGCGTTTGCAAGAAGCTGCGGCAGCCTGGGCCCAGGATGTTGTGGCCAAGCTGAATGCCGGTGAAGATGTCTCGGCAATGCTGGAGCAGTACGAACTGTCGTGGCAGGATGCTGAGTCTGTAAGCCGTGGACAAAGCCAGTTGCCTCGTAATTTGGTTCAGACGTTATTTTCGTTGTCAGAGCAAGAAGGTAGTAAAGCCGGAACGGCAAAACTGGCTTCCGGTAACGTAGGTGTTATAGAGCTGCAGAATATTCAACAGGCAGAAGCGCCTGACGAAGAACTGGCCAGCACGATTCGTCAGCGTCTTGGCGCTGCTTATGGTCAAAGCACCTATCAGAGCTTCATCAACGGATTGCGGGAAAACGCAGAAATAGAAGTGCTTAATCAATAATATCCGATTAAGTGAAAAAAGGTGTGCTTCGGCACACCTTTTTTGTTTCTAATGGGTGAGAAAAAGCATCAGCGAATAAAAGGCTGCGATAACAGAGGATACAATAAGAATATACAGAAAGCCTTGCTTACCCTGTTCAAAAGTAAAGTTGTTCAGCCGTAGATAAACAATCCACAGTACACACAATATAAGTGGAACCAGTACAATAATCTTAAGCACAACAAGTATTTCTCTTAAAAGCCATAAACAAATAATGCGTAATTTTTCCGTCCTCGTCCAGTAAATCGCTCTGACTGCGAAGTGTTCTTTGTGTACCTCAAAGCAGCTAGGTGTAACTCTTAATTAAATGCCCCACGTCCTGTGAACATGTAAAGCTATGCTCTTTCGCTGACACCATCCTTCTGTTCGTCAATGAGTAGTGTGTGACTTTGGCAACACTTCCACAGCGTTTCATCGTCGCTATTGTTGTTTTTATTTGCCTCAGCACATCAATAAAAAACAGTAAAAGGTCTAAAAAAGCTTTTAAAACATTTGATTACAGATGGTTTTAGCCTTTTGTCTAATGTGGGTACAGTAAATGCTTACAAAGTGATGTGCATTTAATAGAGGGCTATGTAGTTATGAAGTTTTCGGCATTGATTTCCCCAGCCATATTTAGTCTGGTTATTCTGAGTATCTGTTTTAATGCAAAAGCGGCAGATCGCGGCCACTTTTCTCCCCAAAGTATCGATAAAACCCGTTCTGAAAAAGCCTTACCGGATGGCTGGCGCAATGAGCTATCGAAAGGTAAAGTGCTGGATTATGATGTTTATAAAAAAGGAAAGGTGGTTTACCGGGATCCATCAAAAGGCACTGTCGCATTGCGGTTGGAAAATAAAGTGGTGCGGCTTGTTGAAAGCACCCGGGAAATTGTGGATGTGCTTCATCCGTTTTAGTTAATTTCATGGTAATGTCGTAAAACCGTTACCTGCCTGTCATATCTGTAATATCAACTGGAAAGCCTGTTTTATCGTTGCAGATTAAATAGGTATGTAAAAAGTATCAGCCAGTTTTTGTCATTCTCCCCGTAGTCTTGACTACACTCGTGCGCTTATAGCGTGTAAGTCAGTGACACCTGACGACAATGGGTGTCAGTCTTTAATTGCCAGGCACCTGTCCCAGGTCGGTTTCCACTGTCAGCAATACGTTATCAACGGCGTTTCAAATCTTATCGCTCGGTGGGGGACGGGGCCTGAGCATTTTGCATTTTGTGGTCATACCGATGTCGTCTCCCCCGGCCCGCTTGAACAGTGGCATACGGATCCATTCACGCCGGTCTATCGCGATAATATATTATTTGGTCGCGGCGCAGCGGATATGAAAAGCGGTATCGCGGCAATGCTGGCCGCTACCGAACGCGCAATACCTGATATGAATCCTGATGCGTATTCATTTTGGTGGCTGGTCACCAGTGATGAGGAAGGAGAGGCGTTGTGCGGAACACAATGGATGAAAGCACAGCTTGATAAGCAGGGTATACAGCTTTCAGCCTGTCTGATTGGTGAACCTACTGCATCACAGGCAAGCGGTGATACAATAAAGATCGGGCGGCGTGGCGCATTGTCCGGAACTGTTGTTGTTACTGGCAAACAGGGACATGTTGCTTACCCCCATAGCTGTCAAAATGCGATTCATACTGCCAGTGATATTATTCAGGCACTGACCGGCTATACCTGGAGCACCGGCTCTGCTGATTTTCCTGGCACTACTATTCAGATTACCCACCTGGATACTGGTACATTCGTTGATAATCTGGTGCCAGGCACCGCGCGCATAGCGTTTAATGTTCGCTACGATGCTGGCTTTACCAACGATAGCCTGATTCAGCTTTTAACAGAGCTGATTAAGGGCGTATCGGGCAACATTGACATGCACTGGTCCCGACCTTGCTCACCCTATCTGACAAAACCTAAAGACAACGGGTGCTGGCTTGAGCGTTGTGAACGCGCAATTGTGAATACTACGGGTAAATATCCCCTGCTTAGCACCGCTGGCGGCACATCTGACGGGCGTTTTTTCGATGCGTCTACACAGGTTATTGAGTTGGGGGTCCCCAATCATACCATCCACCAGGCAAATGAAAGTGTCCACGTGTCTGACATCATAACGCTTGAAGATATATATACAGACCTGTTGTTGGCGCTTTAGCCGAACAGACTAAAAGCAGATGCATCAGCACGGAGCGCAGCGGCGCCCGTTTTGATGCGTAGTCAGGCGGACGCTTTTACATCATGATGCATAAGATACCGTTTGCGCTTTTTTGCCGTAAGCAAGTGTAAGTCCACCACAATAAGCCCATCTACACAGTCAGCAAAGTCCGGGTCGATGTTAAAACCCAGAAAGCCCACGCCTTCTGGTTCGCATATCTCGGTGTATTGTTTATAAAGGGTCGGCACGTTGACCCCCATGTTAGCTAGCAGGCTTTTCAGTTCAGTAAAGGCCGCTTTATAGGGCAGGGCGCTGAACCTTTGCAGCCAGTCAGTGCAAACGGGGTAAGGCATGGTTGATCTGGCATGTCCGAAACGGGCTGGAAACTGTGCCTGATAAAACGCGACAAGCAGGTCGCGGGCCGGTTTGGGATAGGCATTGCTGATGCTGACAGCACCAAATAAGTACCGGTAGTGCGGATAGCGTTGTAAAAATGCGCCTATGCCATACCACAAATAATCCAGGCTGCGCTTGCCCCAGTATCGGGGCTGTACAAAGCTTCGACCTAGTTCAAGGCCCTTTGAATATAACGCAGTATTATCGCCCTCATAATCGAACAGCGTAGCTGAATATAAACCGGTAGGGTGAGAAGCATCCGAAAGCGCTGCGGCATCGCCGAACCGGTAGGCCCCGACGATTTCCAGATCACAGCTGTCCCATAAAATAAGATGAAAATAATGCGAGTCATACGGATCAATATCTCTGCGCGTGTTCGTGCCCTCACCAACTGCGCGAAACGCCAGTTCCCGCAGTCTGCCAATTTCACGCATGATGGCAGAGCATCCATTGTGCCGATAAAGATAAATTGTCTTACCATCTGCAGTGTGGCCAAGATGTTCACACTCAGCAGCTATAGTCCGCGATAAAGTCTGCCGGTCTTCAGGAAGCGCGATGGCAGACTGGGTAGGCAGAATACCTTTTTTGTCGCTTCCTATCCGGTACAAGTGTTGTTTGAATAGTTTAACCTGCTCCTTAATGCCCAACGACAGCGACTGATAGGCACTGTGTGGAATAAGTTCGCCAATGCGAATAGGCAAGTGCTTCTGTCGCTGTCTGAACATTTCTTTTACCAGCAGAGTTGTCGCAAGAGGCTTATAAAGCATCGAAACGCTGTAAAAAAAAGATGAGTTTCGTGCCTCGATATAGGCTGGCAGTATGGGCGCCTCTGCTTGTCTGGCGATGCGCAAAAAGCCACTGTGCCAATGCGTATCCCGGACTCCCTGGGGGCGTAAGCGAGACACTTCGCCCGCCGGAAATATCAGTAAAGCACCTTCTGCTTTGAGGTGTGAGTGCATAGCGTGCAGGCTTTGTCTGGGCGTACCGCCCTGCATATTATTAACCGGCACCAGCCTATCACTCAGCGGCGCGATGGCCATGAGCATTTGATTAGCAACGACCCTGACATCACGTCGCACTTCACTGAGCAATTTAATCAGCGCCAGTGCATCCAGCGAACCAATAGGATGATTGGCAATAATTACCACGCGTCCTTCACTGGGAATGCGCTCCTTTTCATTGTTACGCGTAGAGTAGCTGACATGAAAATAGGCCAGAACCTGCTCGACAAAATCGATATCCTGTAAGTGAGGGTAGTGCTCACCGAACTCTTTGATTTCACGTTCATGCAGCAGATGTCGCAAAATGAATGATGCCGGTCGGGATAGCCAGGGCTTATTAGCAACCTGAGGGTAGTGTTTAGTAAGGACTTCATCGACAGTGAACATACCTGTAGCTTCCTGTTTGTTATTTTTTCATGCTGCTTTGGAGGAATGAGTTTCATTGGCAGGCGTGTCCTGGACACCATCTATGGTCAGAGAGTGGATAAGTGACAGATTTCCGTGCTCATCTTCAGCAAGGGCCGTGCAGTTTTCTACCCAGTCGCCATCGTTGATGTAGTGAATACCGTCAAGGTAACGCTGTTCGGGATGATGAATGTGACCGCAAATGATCCCGTCCAGCGCATGGGCTTTTGCATGGCTGCAACACGCCTGCCGGTAGCGTGCAATGGCAAGGTTGGCGCTTTTGATGTGCTGTTTAATATAGCCTGCCAGTGACCAGTATTCGCGTTTTCGCCAGACCCGGTAGCGGTTGTACCAGCGATTTATGAATAACAGCAGGTCGTACGCTTTATCGCCTATCCATGCATGGAACTGACCCAGTGTCACTTCATCGTCAAACTGATCACCGTGTAACACCATATAGCGCTTGCCGGTAGCGGTGGTATGAATACAGTGCCGGGCAATCTCAATGTCACCCAATGCCATGCCGGTATAACTTTGTAGCGGTGCATCGTGGTTACCAGGAAGATAAATCACCCGCGTGCCTGATTCTGCAAGTGATAGGATTTTTTTACAACCTGATTATGCGCATCGGGCCATCGAAACTGGCGGGTCATTTCCCATATGTCGATGATATCGCCTACCAGGTAAAGGGTTTCCACGGACACATTGTTAAGAAAGCTCAGAAGGTGTTCGGCTTTGCAGTCGCGGTTGCCCAGGTGTAAATCAGACATCCAGAGGGTTTTATAGTGCCTGTGAGACATGACAGCGTCCAAAAATTGCCAGCTTTTACAGTGATAGTAGAAAGCTGAGGTGACAAATTGGTGACGCTATGTTGACGTTCGTGTGACAGTGAAAAGGGGGAAAGGCTGCGGGCTGAATTTAAGATATAAAAAAAGCGCCTTGCGGCGCTTTTTTACTACACATCACAAAGATGTCTTACATAGCTTTGATTTTAGCAGCAAGACGGCTCTTATGACGAGCAGCTTTGTTCTTGTGAATCAAACCTTTGGTAGCCATTCTGTCAAGAATAGGAGTGGCCGCGGCAAAAGCGGTTTGAGCGCTTTCTTTGTCGCCACTATTGATAGCCGCTACTACTTTCTTGATGCTGGTACGAGTCATGGAGCGACGGCTGGCATTATGCTGACGACGCTTTTCGGCTTGAATTGCACGTTTCTTAGCAGACTTAATGTTAGCCAAGGTGTAACTCCCAAAATAAATTCATGTCAAAAACGAGGGTGCGGATTGTGCCTAGCAATCGCTTATTTGTCAAACTATTTCGCATAAACAGCAAATCGGCTGAAAATACGAGCCTGACGGGGTCACTGGCCCATCCGCAGAAGGCGCGGATTATACCAGCAGGTGCACGTGATTTCACCCACCTTATGACATTAAATGACATGGCGACGCAGAAGATTTCTAAAATCATTGCATTCGGCTATAGTGTGGCCCCTCTGTTTGTGCTCAGTAACGTATTGGTTGAAGCTCTGTGTCGAGTAAATTGTTAAAATCCGGGTTGGTGGTGTCGGTGATGACACTTATTTCACGTATTCTGGGCCTGGCCAGGGATGTCGTTGTGGCGCGTTTAATGGGTGACGGCGCCGCGGCCGACGTATTTTTCTTTGCCAACAAAATTCCTAATTTTTTGCGTCGTTTGTTTGCCGAAGGGGCATTTGCGCAGGCCTTCATTCCGGTTCTGACAGAAGTTCATCATCTGGACGACAAAAAAGCACTGCGGGAATTTGTTGCCAAAATCTCCGGTACCCTGGGCGCAATTGTCTTTATCGTTTCCCTTATCGGGGTGATTGCTTCACCGGTGCTGGCTGCGCTGTTCGGCACAGGCTGGTTCATTGATTATCTCAATGATGAGCCAGGCGGTGACAAATTTACTTTAGCATCCGCTATGCTCAAGATAACATTTCCCTATCTGGCGTTTATTTCGTTAACCGGTTTATCCGGTGCGATCCTTAATACCCTCAATAAGTTTGCTGTTGCCGCGTTCACGCCGGTATTACTTAATGTCTGCATTATCAGCTTTGCCGTATGGGTGGCGCCAGCGATGGCACAACCCGCCTATGCACTGGCATGGGGCGTTTTTGTCGGGGGCATTGTACAGCTGGGGTTTCAGCTTCCTTTTTTATATCGGGCGGGATTGCTGGTAAAGCCCAGGTGGGGCTGGCATGACGATAATGTGGTGAAGGTAAGAAAGCTGATGATTCCTGCGCTTTTTGGCGTCTCAGTAGGGCAGCTTAACTTACTGTTTGATACGTTTATTGCCAGCTTCCTGGTAACAGGCTCGATTAGCTGGCTTTATTACTCTGACCGTCTGCTTGAATTTCCATTGGGCTTATTCGGTATTGCCATCGCGACCGTCATTTTGCCGACATTGTCGCGCAATCATGTCACTAAAGATCCTAGGTCCTTTTCCAACAACATGGATTGGGCGGTGAGAATGGTAACAGCGTTGGGTCTGCCCGCAGCAGTGGGTTTAGCGTTAATGGCCGAACCCATCCTGACAGTTATTTTTCAGCGTGGCGAGTTCACCCCGCAAACCGCTGAATTTGCCTCTTATTCGTTAACCGCATATGCCTTCGGGTTATGGTTCTTCATGCTGGTAAAAGTGTTTGCACCGGGTTTTTATTCAAGACAGGATACCAAAACACCGGTTAAATTCGGCATCTGGTGCATGGCTGCCAATATGGTATTTAACCTTATATTTGCCATTCCTTATGGCTATATCGGGCTGGCCATCGCGACCAGCCTGTCTGCGGCGTTAAATGCCGGCTTGCTGTATACCCGCTTGCATGCAACACACGTGTATAAATTTTCCGGGCAGACATTGCTGTTTCTTTTACGCACGTTCCTGGCCTGCGGTGCCATGGGAGCCGTTATCCTTTACTTTGATATCGGAGACGCCTTTTACTTGCTGGATTTATGGCCACAGATACTGCATGTGAGCCAAACCATCGGCGCAGCAGTGCTGACCTTCGTTGCGATAATGGTGGTGCTGGGCACGCGCCCGTCGCATCTGAGTTCATCAGGAAGCTAAAACTGCATGGAGAGTCATTGGTATTACGCGTTGGGTCGTTTATAATCGCGAGTTTTGTGTCTGAGAGTTTACTTTAAAAAAGGTACCGGCAAGTTGTGGAATTAATCAGAGGCCTGCATAACCTTCGGGACAGGCACCGTGGCTGCGTGCTCACTATTGGCAAGTTTGATGGTGTCCATGAGGGGCACAAAGCAGTATTGAAAAATGTACTGGAGAAAGCCAGAGCACTTAATTTGCCGGCCACGGTGATGGTCTTTGAACCGCAACCTGAAGAAGTCTTTGCGCCTGATAAAGCGCCCGCAAGACTGAGTACGCTGGCTGAAAAATATCGCTTGCTCAAAGCGCAGGGTGTCGATCGCCTGTTGTGTGTGCGATTCAATGAGGCCTTTGCCAGTCAGCATGCTGACACGTTTGTCGAGGAATTGCTGGTTGATAAGCTCGGTGTAAAATTTCTCGTGGTCGGTGACGATTTTCGTTTTGGTAAAGGCCGCCAGGGTGACTTTAGCATGCTCAGGGAAGCCGGCCAGAGAAGTGGCTTTGAAGTCGTCAGTACACAGAGCTTTCGCGTCGATGACCGGCGAATCAGCTCTACCGCGGTCAGGCAAGCGCTGGGCGAGGGAGCTTTTGACAAAGCGGCGTCAATGTTAGGCCGGCCGTTTAGTATCACAGGACGTGTGGTTCATGGTGAAAAAAATGGCCGTACTATCGGGTTTCCCACAGCAAACGTATTGCTTAAGCGTTTTCGTACGCCTCTGAAAGGCGTCTTTGCAGTCACTGTAAAGTATCGTCATTGTGTTTGGCAGGGCGTAGCAAACGTGGGAACGCGGCCTACACTCAATGGCGAACAGGTCCAGCTTGAAGTGCATATCTTTAATGTAAATGCCGATTTATACGGGCAGAGCATAGAAGTGATACCGCGGTTGAAGATTCGCGATGAGCAAAAGTTTGACTCTTTTGATGCATTGAAACAACAGATTCAAAATGATGCGCAGGTAGCGCGTGATTTTTTTAACAGCTAATTCGTAAGTTGTCGATAAGGCAGCAATTATTCGGGTACGCGAAGAGCGCGTACAGTTCAGGTGGATGGAAAAAACAAGTTTATGAGTGATTATAAGGCCACATTAAACCTCCCGGAAACACCGTTTCCGATGCGCGGTAACCTTGCGCAGCGCGAACCTAAAATGCTGAAAACCTGGCAGGAAAAAGGCATTTATAAGAAAATTCGCGAAGCTAAGGCGGGCAAAGCACCGTTTGTATTACACGATGGCCCTCCTTATGCCAACGGTAATATTCATATTGGCCATGCGGTAAATAAAATCCTCAAAGATATTATTGTAAAAGCGAAAACGCTATCTGACTTCGACGCGCCTTATGTTCCGGGGTGGGATTGCCACGGTCTGCCAATTGAATTGATGGTAGAGAAAAAGGTCGGCAAGCCTGGTAAGAAAGTCTCCGAAGCTGAGTTTCGTGAAAAGTGCCGCCAGTATGCGCAAAAGCAGATCGACGGACAAATGGCAGACTTTATTCGCCTTGGCGTATTTGGCGAATGGGATAAGCCTTATAAAACCATGGATTTCAGCTCAGAAGCTGACATCATCCGTGCGCTGAGCAAAATTGTTGACTCCGGCCACCTGGAAAAAGGTTTCAAGCCTGTTCACTGGTGTACGGATTGTGGCTCAGCGCTGGCTGAGGCCGAGGTTGAGTATAAAGATAAAGTGTCGCCAGCTATCGATGTGAAGTTTCCGGTGGCAGATGCGGCACAGATTGCCAGTGCGTTTGGCGTAGCCGAAGCCGATCTTACCGCGCACAACACGGGTGTTGTTATATGGACAACAACGCCCTGGACGCTGCCAGCCAACCGGGCGATTACACTGCATCCTGAATACACCTATTCGCTGGTAGAAAATAAGTCAACCGGCGACTGGCTGATAGTGGCTCACGATCTTATCGAAAGCTGTATGCAGCGTTATGGTATCGAAGCGTATGAAGAAAAGGCGACCTGTCTGGGAGAAGCGCTGGACAAGTTACATGTCCATCATCCTTTTATTGATGACTTGCAGGTGCCGCTGATTAACGGTCTGCACGTTACCACCGATTCTGGTACGGGGTGTGTGCATACTGCACCGGCTCACGGTGTGGATGACTTTAATGTCGGTAAACAATACGGTATCGAAGTCTATAATCCGGTGGGCAGTAACGGTGTTTATAACGACAATGTCCCGCTATTCGCCAATCAGTTCGTGTTCAAAGCCAATGACGCCATTATCGAAACCGTAGAGGCGCGCGGTAATCTGGTTCTGAACGTGAAGTACGAGCACAGCTATCCGCATTGCTGGCGCCATAAAACACCGATTATTTTCCGTGCTACACCGCAGTGGTTTATCAGCATGGATAAAAAAGGCTTGCGAGCGCAATCCATTGAGCAAATCAAAAAGACACAATGGATCCCGGAGTGGGGCGAGAGCCGCATTGAAAAAATGGTTGAGGGGCGTCCTGACTGGTGTATCTCCAGACAACGTACCTGGGGGGTTCCAATCCCATTGTATGTGCATAAAACCACGGGTGACATCCATCCACAAAGCAGTGCATTGATGGAAAAAGTTGCGCAACACGTTGAGCAAAAAGGTATTCAGGCATGGTGGGATATCAACGATGCTGACCTTTTGGGTGACGACGTAGAGCATTACGATAAAGTGACTGATACGCTGGATGTCTGGTTTGATTCAGGCGTGACGCATCATTTTGTGGTGGATCGTCGTGACGATATTCCGGCCAGTGCAGACCTTTATCTGGAAGGTTCTGATCAGCATCGGGGCTGGTTTATGTCCTCGCTGATGACGTCTACCGCGATGAATGGTCATGCGCCTTACAAACAGGTACTGACGCATGGTTTCACGGTAGATGCGCACGGCCGCAAAATGTCTAAATCTGTGGGTAATGTTGTTGCGCCACAGGAAGTCACGAATAAGCTGGGCGCTGATATTCTGCGTTTATGGGTGGCATCTACTGACTATCGTGGCGAGATTGCGGTATCAGATGAAATATTAAAACGCGCAGCAGACAGCTATCGGCGGGTTCGCAACACGGCCCGCTTCTTACTGGCGAATCTGAACGGTTTTAACCCTGAAACCGATTTGGTACAACCGGAGAATATGGTTGCGCTTGACCGGTGGATAGTCAGCCGTACACGTCAGTTGCAGCAAGAATTGGTTGAGGCGTATGAACAGTATGACCTACTGGTGGTCAGTCAGAAGCTTATGCACTTCTGCTCTATTGAGCTGGGCAGCTTCTATCTGGATATCATCAAAGATCGTCAGTATACAGCCAAAGCCAACAGCAATGCCCGCCGTTCGTGTCAAAGTGCGCTATACCACATCATAGAAGCGCTGGTTCGCTGGATGGCACCGGTAATGAGCTTTACTGCGCAAGAGATCTGGCAGGAAATTCCCGGCAAGCGCGAAGAGTTTGTCTTTACCCAAAGCTGGTATGACGGTCTTCAGACTTTTACCGATAATGATACATTCGGCAACAGCTTCTGGCATGACATCATGGAAGTTAAAGATGCGGCCAACCAGGCGATGGAACAAGCGCGTAAAGATGGTCAGTTGGGCGGTTCTCTGGAAGCAGAGGTTCACCTGTATGCCGATGCCGCGCTAAAACAACGTCTGGCGCAACTGGAAGATGAATTGCGCTTCGTTCTTATCACATCAAAGGTGGTGCTGCATGACATTGCACAGCGCACTGATGAGGCTAAAGACACTGACGTTGAAGGGCTTGCCATCGCGGTGACCCGCACGCAGGGCGAAAAATGTGTGCGTTGTTGGCACCACCGCGAAGATGTTGGCAGCAGCGTGCAGCATCCTGAGTTGTGTCAGCGTTGTGTGACAAACGTTGATGGTGAAGGGGAAGCGCGTCAGTATGCTTAAACCTTTTTCGCAAACCGGACTACGCTTTTTATGGATAAGCGTGGTGGTGTTTGCGCTGGACCTGTGGAGTAAGTACCAGATTCTGGGAAGCATGCGGCTGTTTCAATCCATTGAAGTGGCCCCGTTTTTCAACCTGACGTATGTTCACAATTACGGCGCAGCGTTTAGCTTTTTAGCGGATGCTGACGGCTGGCAGCGGTGGTTCTTCACCGCTATCGCGCTGGTTGTCAGTGTTGTTATCATAAGCTGGTTATATAAATCACCGCGATCTGAAAAATGCCTGCCCGTTGCCTTTTGTTTTATTTTGGGCGGGGCGCTTGGCAATGTTTACGATCGCCTGGTGCACGGCTATGTTATCGATTTTCTGGATTTTTACGTCGGGCAGTGGCATTGGCCGGCGTTTAATCTTGCAGACAGTGCAATATTTATCGGCGCGGCGTTATTGATTATTGATATGCTGACCTCAGATAAACACAAGTCTGAGTCAAAACCTTCACCCACACCGAAGCAGTAGAGAGTAGAAATGACCGAACTTGTCATAGGCCCCAGCAGCGAAGTGTTAATGCATTTCGACCTTAAACTTGAGGACGGATCCGCAGCAGACAGTACCCGGGTCAACAAAAAGCCCGCTAAGCTCGTGATGGGAGACGGCAGTCTTACGCCCAACTTTGAAGCATGTTTGCTGGGTTTGAAAGAAGGCGATAAAAAATCTTTCACACTGGCGCCGGAAGATGCATTCGGTCAGCCTAATCCGGATAATATCCACCATATGGATCGCAGCCGGTTTTCTCAGGATGTAGAGGAAGGCATGATCATGGCCTTCGCGCAACCTGATGGCAGTGAGGTTCCGGGTATCATTCGCAGCACAGCAGGTACCTCTGTGACTGTTGATTTCAATCACCCCCTGGCAGGTCAGACGGTTATCTTTGATGTTGAAATTCTGTCGGTCACCGAGCCGCAGGCGTAAGGAGCGATACATGCAAATTCACTTAGCTAACCCCCGTGGCTTCTGCGCAGGTGTGGACAGAGCAATCACTATTGTTGAACGAGCGCTTGAAATGTTCAAACCGCCTATCTATGTCCGTCACGAAGTTGTGCATAACAAGTTTGTGGTAGATGGCTTGCGCGACCGCGGTGCGCTATTTGTCGATGAGCTTCACGAGGTGCCGGACGACAGTATTGTGATCTTTTCAGCCCACGGCGTTTCTCAGGCGGTCCGCAATAAAGCAAAAGATCGTGGGTTGAAGGTGTTTGATGCAACCTGTCCATTGGTGACAAAGGTGCATATGGAGGTGACCCGGGCCAGTAAGACCGGTACCGAGTGCATTCTTATCGGTCATGCCGGGCACCCTGAAGTCGAAGGCACCATGGGACAGTACGATAATCCCGAAGGAGGCATTTACCTGGTTGAGTCTACCGCCGATGTTGAATCGCTGACTGTAAAAGATCCCTCGCAACTGTACTACTGCAGTCAGACAACGTTATCGGTGGATGACACTGCTGATGTAATTGATGCACTTCGTGCGCGATTTCCTGCTATTCAGGGACCGCGCAAGGACGACATTTGCTACGCCACACAGAACAGACAGGATGCCGTCAGAGAGCTTGCAACTGACTGCGAAGTATTGCTGGTAGTAGGTGCACAAAATAGTTCTAACTCCAACCGCTTGCGGGAGCTGGCAGAGAAAGTCGGTGCCCGGGCGTATCTGATTGCCGATGCAGATTGTATTCAGCAATCCTGGCTTGAAGGTATCGAACACATTGGTGTAACAGCAGGTGCATCTGCGCCAGAGGTGCTGGTTAAAGGTGTGGTAGACCGGTTACTTTCCTGGGGGGCGGTAAAAGCGTCCGAGCGTCAGGGACGTGAGGAAAATGTTGAATTTGCAGTACCCAAAGAGCTGCGTATCAAACAGGTTGGGTAAGTTTTTACGTACTCCCAACGGTATATAATTTTTGCTCTATCTTTGCTAAGCCGCCGTTCCGCTACAATGGAAACGGCGGCTTTTGTCTATATACGGCTGCTGTAATGACTGCGAGTCTGATATTTCTGTATCAGTTACTGTGTCGATAAAAACATCGTGACGCTTTATGTTCATTGCTCTGTGGAATGCGCCTGCAAATATCGGGTTATTAATTATGGTGACTGGGAGAAGGCAGGGGGATAGTACTCGGTATTGGGTATGACAGGGGTCTGTTTACATTTACGCTCATTGTCGTGGGTGCCTGTTCTCCGGATTCAACAGAAAACTCAAGTGTCGCATAGTCAGACTTAATTAAGGTAACCGCTTGGTCAGAAACAGATGTTGCGACCGGGGAGATTTTGCGGGGATTGACTACAAGTGAACTTATTGGCTGGCCGAGTGTCTGCTCTGCCAGTGCTGCGGCCTCACTATTTAACGCCAGGTAACGAGGTAAAGTGATAGTATTCAATCTTGCCGCGAGCCATAATTGGTTATCAGTGTCATGCTCGTGGTTTGCAGCGCGTTCATTATGAAATTGCCAGCGATATGTCACCGAGAGCAACGCAGTCGCGCCACTGACAAACAGCAGTGTGGCTATCATACACTCAACAAGACCCATCCCCCGTTTAAGCTGTGTCACTCAAAGTCTCTCCAAGATCCCGGCACAATATGATGCAATTGAAGTGACGGCTGAGCACGAAGGCTGGCCAGTACCGCCGGCTCGAAATTGATATGTAAACTGGAGCCTGGCACCAGTTTATGATCAACAAGTACCGCTCCGTTGATAATCGCTGTGGCAGACATATCGAATCTGGACATATCGTTTTTGCTCGAGGCTGTCTGAAACACCAGCCCCCATAGCTGACTATTCTGCTGCATCGAAAAATTGCTTTGACGGACGATAAGCAACACCGGCTCAGCAGGACTGCCAACAACTTGCTGCTCAGGTATTGCGCACTCACTATTAATGATAAAAGCCCCCTGAGAGAATGCATCCAGTAATGAACAGTCAGTAATTGCCTGCGGCAACGCGTTGATGGTATCCGGAGCACTGAATAACCAGTCTCTCAGTTGTTCCGGATACGTCGCAGTTGCCAGCGCTCCCATCGATTGTGAATAAGCACTACTATTGATAGCTGCTGTTAATGGGTAGGGGCTTACTAATGCTTCAGATGGTAACTGTTTTATCCAGGGGTAGCGAACATACCGGGCGGCAACCCGGGATAACTGACTATCAGGAGGATTCACTGTAACACTGGTAAGAAGCACGCTGGCCTGATTGATGGTCATTGTCTGCTGGTCTGAAATAAATGCTGCGACATGCTCAGGCAGAGCGCTTGCATCATGACCGGATTCTCTAAGTAAATTGCTGATGTAGTGAAGGTAATTATCTGCACTGCTACGAGATGCAAGGTAGTTGCGTAATCCCAGAGCTTGTTTGCTATTTACTGAAATGAGATGCGTGACATACGCGGTGCAACCTGCACAGATAGTCATCAGGATAAGAAGCGGAATAAGTACACTGCCTTTAAGAGCCTGCATATTAATAATTCCTCACTGTCACGGGCCAGTATAACCGCGCCGACACAGACGGATCGCGCATAAGCCGGGCCTCAATCCTGACAGACAGAAGTGCGCCAGCGTCGCTGGCGGCTACCGACGAGATTTGAAAATGTTCAACCTTCAGGTAAGTAGGTTCGGTGAGGTCTTGCCAGCCTGACTGACTACAATC
Source organism: uncultured Alteromonas sp. (assembly GCA_964584105.1). Taxonomy (GTDB): domain Bacteria; phylum Pseudomonadota; class Gammaproteobacteria; order Enterobacterales; family Alteromonadaceae; genus Alteromonas. The sequence goes on along the minus strand of CAZOYR010000043.1, from coordinate 7,735 downwards.
TCTGCCGTCGACCCTGGCTTCGATAGCGCCGTTATTCAGTCTGAATCCAAGAAGCTCTGAGTGAGGCTGCGCCTCAATAATACCATTATGATTTTTGTCATAATGAAATAACACGCAGCTCCCTGGGCCATGGCCATCGGACACCCCCAGCTTAAAAGCAGGGTGAAAGGGCGAGCTGTCGCGTGCGGTGCCGCTGATAAAACGCGCACCTGCCATCCCATCGTAACCGGCACGCCTGAGCTCGGTAGAAATAAGCAGGCCCAGCCGTTTGATATGATTTTGCAGCTCGAGCGTCTGAGACACAGCTAACTGCTGCTTTGAAAGATTTAACGCGAAGGCTGCCCCGGCGCCCAGTAATGATATACCGATGCTCATTGACACCAGTAAGCTGGTTAAGGTATAGCCACGAGTCAGCATAAAGGTATGCCCGAAATATCGCGACTCATTGCGCACGTTCTGATGCGCCCCAGGCGACTGACAATCAGCTTAATGCGAAAATGACTTGTGCGCATGATCAATGAGCCAGCCATGCCATCTGCCAGACCTGTTGAAGGGGCAAACCGGATATACGATTGAGGAAAGTTGATGGACTCCAGCGCTACCGGATCGCTTATCAACAGCTGTTTGCCAACGTGCTGCGGCGGGCAGATGTTGTTGCTGACACACTCATAGAAGGTAGTCATTATGATACCAGGGGGAGTGGTACCACTGAATGCGACAAAAGCCGGCTGGTTGTCAGTTACTGCGATGCGCTGCGCCTGGTGAAGCAGCAGGGTAACTTCACTAACCGCATTTTTTAATTTGGTTTGTTGGTACCAGTTGATATAGGATGGCGGAGCATTGATTATCAGTATCGCCACAATTGAGATACTGATGAGTATTTCAATCAGTGAATACCCTCCCAGACAAGAAAAGCTGATTTTGCGCACCGCGTACCTGTGACTGCTTTGAAAAGTAAGCGCATAGTAAAAGATTAGGGCGGTTGGGTAAGCTGTACGTTAGATAGGTATTTAAATATGGGTAAGCAAACAGGCCTTACCATTACAGATTTAGTGATCGCATTAGCGCTGATTGGTATCCTCGGGGCGCTGAGTATTCCTGCTTATAATTATTTTGCCAATGAGAGTGAACTGGCCATCATCCAGGCCCGACTGATGGAGCTCCAAAATGAGCAACAGGCTTACCGTACAAAGCACGAAGCCTATCAGTCGGTCGATAGCGTTTACGAGAGTGACAACGGTATTGAATACGAAATCAAAACCCAGGATGTAACGACAGACTCGTTTCGCTTGGTTGCGACCAGTGAAGATGCACAGGCTGGTTGTCAGACCTTGTCTATCGATGACAAATTTAACAAACTGCCTGAAAAATGCTGGCGATAGCCAGCCCCCTCTTAGCGCCAGTCTTTTTTTTTTCCAAACACCAATTGAACGTGATTCAGTTGGCGTTTTATTTCAGTAAAATCGCCTGACCACCAATTTCCCCGTGGCAAGATATGCTGACAGCGAATTGTGGATAGCGTACACTATTTACCAATGCTACAACCGATCAACGTGGAATACAGATGCATAAACAAGCAGTTATCGACGAAATGAGAGTGTTGCCCTATATTGATGTGGAAACAGAAATTCGTCGCCGGGTGGATTTTATTAAAGGTCAATTGAGCGCGTCAGGCTTGCGTGCACTGGTACTGGGAATTTCTGGCGGAATAGATTCGTGCACACTGGGAAAACTCGCTCAGATGGCGGTGGATGAGCTTAATCAGGACAGCAAGCATTATCAGTTTGTTGCCGTCAGGCTGCCTTATCAAACACAGGCTGACGAGCAGGATGCCCAACAGGTTATTTCATTTATTGCACCTGATAAACATGTTGCCGTTAATGTGCAGCCCGGGGCTGATGCTATCCACGATGAGACAGTGAACGCGCTTAGTGACATAGGGCTGTTACCTGATAGCGCGGCTAAGCAGGATTTTGTTAAAGGCAATGTGAAAGCCCGTACTCGCATGGTCATACAGTATGAAATTGCGGGTATGGTCGATGGTTTAGTGCTCGGTACAGACCATTCAGCCGAGAATATTACCGGTTTTTATACAAAATATGGTGACGGCGCGTGCGATCTTGCCCCGCTTTTTGGTCTTAACAAAAGGCAGGTAAGACAAATTGCTCAGCATTTAGGCGCGCCAGAAGCAATAATTGCCAAGGCACCTACGGCCGATCTGGAAACACTGGCTCCTCAAAAAGCGGACGAAGCGGCGTTGGGGCTGACTTATGATGAGATCGATGACTTTCTGGAAGGAAAGTCAGTGGATGAACGCGTCAGTGATAAACTACTGCAGATTTACCAACGTACTCAACACAAACGGGTTCCTATTCCTACTATTTATGATGAAGAGTAAGCGGCATGAAAAAGATTGAAGCAATTATCAAACCTTTCAAGATGGACGATGTAAGAGAGGCGCTTGCAGAAGTTGGCATTGCCGGGATGACGGTAACTGAAGTTAAAGGTTTTGGACGTCAGAAAGGACATACTGAACTTTATCGGGGCGCAGAGTATCAGGTAGATTTTCTGCCGAAGATTAAAATCGATATTATTATCGATGATGACAGGGTGGAGCAGGCGGTCGAAGCTATTGAGCAGGCTGCCAAAACCGGCAAAATCGGTGACGGTAAAATATTTGTTTATAACGTTGAAAGTGCATTACGCATACGAACCGGTGAAACGAACCAGGATGCAATCTGATAATAAAAAAGGGCGTTAAGACGCCCTTTTTTGTTTTTGCGTAATAACCTTAGTGGTCGTTGCCGCTACCAGGACCATGTGCATGACCGTGCTCAATTTCTTCCTGAGTCGGTTCACGTACTTCAATCACTTCAACTTCGAATTTTAGCGGTACGCCGGCAAGTGGATGGTTGCCGTCTACCACAACGTGATCTTCAGCGACATCTATAATCATTACAGATTGCTCGCCCTGTTCAGTAGTCGCTCTGAATGACATGCCAACTTCAACGTCCATGCCATCGAACATATCTTTTGGCACTTGCTGTACCAACTCGTCCATACGCTGACCGTAAGCCTTTTCCGGCGCGATATCGACTTCAAATTTTTCGCCCTGCTCTTTATTTTGCAAAGCATCTTCCAACCCTTCAATTAAGAAGCGCTTACCCAACATGACTGTTAATGGCTGTTTGCCTTCGGAAGAATCAAGCTGTGTGCCATCTTCTGCTGAAACAGTGTAGTGGATAGATACTACGCTCTCGGGTGTAATTGTCATAAATATACCTAATCAATGTTGACAGCCACTGCTGTCGTGAATTTTGCGCGTTCACCCGATTAGGAGCGGCCACGCACGTTATTAGTTTCCTGTTCGACAGAATAAGGTAAAGACCGGCATGTAAACACCGGCGAACTGGTATCCTTAACTCTGAATACATCCTGCTCGGTGGTATCGTTATTCAGTATTGCCATCAACCAGGTTTCGCTGCCCAGTTGAGCGTGCCGAATGACTGCGCCACCACGGCGCCAGTTTTCACCCAGTTGCTTTTCAAGCTGTGTCTCTGCTTCTACCGTTAGGACTTCGGGAACGCAAAAAACGTATGCGGCCCGTTTGTTCTTGCCAAGATAGCGCGTACGAGCGACGACTTCCTGCCCCATATAACAGCCTTTACCAAAATCAATCGCATTCAATGCCTGAACGTTCATCATTTGTGGCACGAATTCGTTGATACTGTCACCAGACACATCCGGGATACCTGCCTGAATATGCAATGCTTCGCTAACATTTTCATCGTAGTGCGCGACATTTGCTTCTGCCAGCGTGTTAATAAAGGCCTCGGCAGCCGCATTGGTCAAGATCAGATGATAGACAGCATCATCAAAATCTGTCGATATCACCACGCCATCGTTGTTACTTACACAGTTTAACGAAGACGAGGGGACACTATCAAACCGGTCAGCTATCCATTTTTCTGCGACCTGACCGCGCGCGATAAATTGCCGGAAGCTATCGCTGCTATCGACAATGTCTGTTTTTGAAAATACACCGTATTTGTTCAGCTGCGCCAGCGTCATAGCCAGCGATGACTTATTGAGTGACAAGCCGATGCTATCCTGTAAACGCAGGACTAGTGGCAAAGACCAGGCTTTCCCCTTGAAATCACAGTGGGCCGCTCGTCTGGCCTGGCTGGATTGTAAGGATGGAATATCAATGGTCAGTTGACCCTGTAAAAAGGTATCACTGTCTGGTCCATTGAGGGTAATGAGCCCGGACCGGGTCAGCTCACAGTAAAAATCAGTTTCTATATCGCCGATTGTCGCCGGTAAAGTCATAGCTACCCTGTATTCACTAAATCTGATGAGAATTAAGGTTGGGTCTGAATTGCAATTCCCAAGGGTAAATCTCTTAAAATCAGTAAAAAGGTCAGTGCTTCGGGCTAATTCACCATGTTATGATACGCCGCAGTATTTAATCAGTTACTGGTCGTTTATGTTTTCACCTAAAAGATATGCCCGCCTGAAATGGGCCTGCCGCCGTGGCATGCTTGAACTGGACGTATTGTTTCTGCCTTTCGTTGAAACCGGATTCCATGATCTGAGTGAAGAAGAAAAAGAAACATTTGAGAAACTGCTTACCTGTGATGACCCCGATTTATTTGCCTGGTTCATGGGGCATCAGTCTTGTCCGGAGCCGGAACTGGCAAGCATGGTTGAGCATATTCTGGGCCGTGTTAAAGTATAAAATTCAAACCAGACCCGGGCATTTAAGGCGCCTTGGGCCAGTCGTTTACGCATTAATCGCATTGCTTATAATGGGCAGTGTCAGTGATATGTTCTGGTCCTATTTCAGCAACTCGGCGCCGCTTGTTTTTTTCTGCCTGGTTATTTTGTTTATCGTTTTTTTCTTTTTATTTGATGTCACCAGGCGACGTTCCCGTAAGGCGCAGCCGGTATTTATTCTGTTTGATGACACCGGAAAATGGTACCAGAGCGAGCAGGAAGCGCAGATTACTGACCAGCCTCCCTGGCAGTTAGCAGCAGGAGCACGGGTAACGCCCTGGGGTATCTTTCTGGATTTAGTCGATGCTGACGGTCAGCGTCGAAATCAATGGATTCTTCACGATGAGCTGCCTGAACGAGATTATCGCCGACTGGTACGAACCATCGGTCTGATAACGCAGCACCAGCCGGATTTTCAATTATGAGCTTTTTAAAACTTATGTCCTCGGCGATTTTTCAACGCGCAGATCGCGCCCGCCTGACTCAATTTAAACCGCCAGCATTACCCAGCTGTGAGTATTCGCAGGAACATCAGATTAGTAAACGCCACTATCAACAATATTGTGAGCAAATCGGGTGGGGCGATCAGGGAACACTTCACCCATGCTACATTCAGATGCTAAGCACTCCGCTTCAGATAAAATGTCTGACAACACCGAATAGTCCTTTCCCGCTTATGGGACTGGTACACAAAGCAAACAAAATAGAGCAATCCTGCGCACTTGACGTTGAAAGCTCTTTTACGATGTATGCCAGTTACGCTGCAATCAGGCCGCACACCCGCGGATGGGAATTCGATGTTGTTGTGACAGCCAGACAACAGCGACAGCAGGTATATCAGGCGGTCGCAACTTATCTGGTTAAAGCGAGGGCGCCGCATGTCGAACCAAGAAACCGAAAGTCAAAGCGTGAGCCATTTGTCTTACCTGAAGCAGCGATAAAGCAATCTGATTTTACTGCCGGGGCTGCCCAGGGGAGACAGTACGCACGGCTATCCGGTGACTACAACCCCATCCACCTGAGCCATTCAACTGCTGCCATTTTCGGCTTTAAGCGTGCTATAGCGCACGGTATGTGGACGCTGGCCAGGTCAGTAAGTCAGTGCGCGCAGTTGTCTAATGCAGCAACAGGTCTACATGTAGATGCCTCATTCTTACGTCCGGTAACGCTCCCGTCAACGGTCAGTTGTTATCGTGAAGACCATGAAAATGACAACAATTTTTATGTGGTCAGTGAAAAAAAGGATACGCCGCATTTAATCGGGCGCATCCGGATTTCAGACGATTAAAGCCCCAGATCGCCCGGTAAGTGTTGGGTCTGACTTTTAGATGGGGCCAATACTGTCGGCGTGGGATGGTCGGCCGTTTCCGGAAAATCAAGATTAAAATGAAGTCCGCGACTTTCTTTGCGCTGCATCGCGCAGCGGACGATGAGCTCAGCCACCGTGACCAGGTTTCGTAGCTCCAGAAGATTGTTGGATACCCTGAAATGGGCATAGTATTCCTGAATTTCCTGCTCTAACAGCGTGATGCGGCGCAGCGCGCGCTCCAGCCGCTTGTTTGTGCGCACAATACCCACGTAATCCCACATGAAAAGCCGCAGCTCGTGCCAGTTGTGCTGGATAATAACTTCTTCATCCGAATTGCTGACCTGACTTTCATCCCAGGGCGCGATAGCTTCCTGTTCGCTAAAGTCGTCCAGCCGGCTTAAAATATGCTCAGCAGCAGATGAGGCATATACCACACATTCAAGCAACGAGTTTGATGCCATGCGATTAGCACCGTGCAGGCCGGTGTAAGCGACCTCGCCGATGGCGTAAACGTTGTCCAAATCCGTTTTCGCATTAAAGTCTGTCATTACCCCACCACAACTATAATGTGCAGCAGGAACAACCGGAATTGGCTCTCGCGTGATATCGATGCCCAGGGCCCGGCAGCGCCGGTAAATATTAGGGAAATGCTTAACAATGAAGTCGGCAGGCTTGTGGCTGATGTCAAGATACATGCAGTCCTCACCCAGGCGCTTCATCTCAAAGTCGATGGCACGTGCCACAATATCTCGTGGTGCTAAATCCCCGCGCTCATCAAAATTGTGCATAAACCGGGTGCCATCGGCATGGCACAGTTGCGCACCTTCGCCACGTAACGCCTCGCTGATGAGAAAGTTGCGCGCCTGTGGATGATATAAACAGGTAGGATGAAACTGATTGAATTCCATATTGGCGACACGACAGCCGGCGCGCCATGCCATAGCAATGCCATCGCCGCTGGACACATCAGGGTTAGACGTGTACTGATACACTTTACTTCCGCCGCCCGTGGCCAGCGCGATGTAGCGGGCGCGAATCACTTCCACGTGTTCACGCTGACGATTCCACACGTAGCACCCTGTACAATGATCATCCTGCTGAGATGACTTTATCAGGTCTATCGCGTTGTATCGTTCAAAAAAATGAATGTTGGGATGATTGGAAACGGCATCATTCAGGGTAATCTGCAGTGCTTCACCCGTCGCATCAGCGGCGTGAAGGATGCGACGGTGGCTGTGTCCGCCTTCGCGGGTGAGGTGAAAGCGCTCCTCACCTTTGTCATTTTGTTCTTTATCAAACGGTACGCCGTAACCGATAAGCCAGGTCAGCGCGTCTTTCGCGCGGGACGTGGTAAAGCGTACTGCGGCTTCATCGCACAAGCCCGCACCGGCATCTAACGTATCGGCAACATGAGCATCAACTGAATCCTGCTCATCAAAAACGGCCGCAATACCCCCTTGCGCATATCGGGTAGACCCTTCATTGCGATCGCTTTTGCTCAAAACGATAACATTACAGTGGTCCGCAAGGCGCAGGGCGAGGCTTAATCCGGCGGCGCCGCTTCCGATAATCAGTACATCACACTCATGCTCAATAGCCTGAGAATCTGTGGAAGGTAGTGAAGATGTCACTGATTTCATGTATTTTAGC
>CAZOYR010000042.1:10034-25840 GCA_964584105.1 uncultured Alteromonas sp. | reverse complement strand
TCTGTTTCAATGTTTCGCACCTCTACGTTGTATAGACCAGCAACCTTTATGCCAAGCAACCCATCTTCGAGTAATTCAAAGTCGATTACTTTTGCAAATGTACCAATTGGAAAGATATGTTCGTTGGAATTTTTATCTCCTTCAGCATTGAGCATGCACATTATAAAACCCGATTCGTTAGCGCACACTTGCTTCACCATCCTTGTATAGCGGGGCTCAAAGATACGCAGCGACATCCTGCCCTCGGGCATAAGATGTGCCGATAGTGGAAACAATGGAACGATTGTGCTCGACATTTCGCATTTTAAAATTGTGAAGATTTGTGGCTGGTTACGCCATCAATATGCAATTGGATCGGCATTGAGTTCACGCCATGGTGGGTAAAATTGCAGCAAATCTGATCTGGGGTATGAAAATTTGGGTAGTCTTTTTATACATTTTACAAAATGATGCCTATGAGACGTATCGACCGATTTTGCTCGATTTATCTGGACCTTACAAAAATTTCATCTAATGATTTGAGGACCATCTACACCGAAGATGTAGAATTCATTGACCCTATTCAGCGACATAAAGGCAGGGATAGTGTCGAGGCGTATTTTTCAAAACTTAATGATAATGCAAGGTCCTGCCAGTTTGATATCACCAATATCATTCCCTGTAGCAATAATAAGGACGATGTCAGTACGGTGTTAACCTGGCACATGACGCTAACTTTAAAAAAGCCTGATAAAACCATCCATCTAGACGGTACTACACTGTTAAAAGAGAATGCTTCAGGGTTTTATTATCATCGCGACTATTATGATCTTGGCGAGATGGTTTATGAGCATGTTCCTTTGGTTGGCTGGATAGTGAAAAAGATAAAAAGGAAACTGGCCCAATGAATACGATGTTGATAACGGGTGCCACGTCTGGCATTGGCGAAGCGCTGGCGCAGCATGCAGCCACTCAGGGTTATCAGGTAATTGCCTGTGGCCGGAACCAAGAAAAACTGGATGCATTAAGTAAACACGATAATATCCGTTCATTACAGTTTGATGTTAGCGATAAGGATGCCACCTACGAGGCACTCAGCACGTGTAGTTTTGATATAGCGGTACTCAATGCCGGCACCTGTGAGTATGTTGATATTGAAGAATTTGAAACGGATATGTTCCGGCGCGTTTTCGAGGCTAACTTTTTTGGCGTGGTCAATTGCGTGAATGGCTTACTGCCCAACCTTAATAAAGGTAAAAAACTGGTTATAGTAGATAGTATGGCCAGGTTGCTTCCTTTTACCCGGACTGAAGCTTACGGGTCATCCAAGGCGGCCCTGCACTATTTTACCAAATCTCTGGAAACTGATCTGTGGGATAAAGGCGTAAAGGTTCAGGCTGTGTCACCAGGGTTTGTCGAAACACCGCTTACCGATAAAAACGATTTTGATATGCCGATGATGATAAAAGTTGACCGTGCCGCTAAAGATTTACTTCATGGTATTGAAAAAAATCATCAGACAATTTTTTTCCCCACGCTATTTGGTTGGATTATGCGATTTATGCATATTTTACCTACGGCCGTGCAGCGAAGATTGTCACTTTCTATGCGAAATAAATAAAGAGAATAAAGAATGAATCAAAAGGTTGCCATTATCGGAACAGGAATTTCCGGTCTAACCTGTGCTTACCTGCTTCAGCGTCACCATGATATTACCGTGTACGAGGCAAACGACTACATCGGTGGGCATACCGCGACAAAGAATGTGACAGTCGATGACAGGGAATATGCTATTGATACCGGCTTTATTGTATTTAATGACTGGACTTACCCGAACTTCATTAAGCTGATGGAGCGTCTTGATGTAGAAACTCAGCCAACCGAGATGAGCTTTTCGGTGCATGCGCCTAAGTCAAACATTGAATATAACGGTAACACACTCAATACACTCTTTGCACAACGCCGCAATTTTCTTCGCCCCAGGTTCTGGCGCATCGTGAAAGATATCGTTGCATTTAATAAAGCGTGTAAAAGACATTTAAAAGAAGACAGGGATACTACAGATAAAACGCTATTCGGTTTTATCAGAGAGTTAGGGCTGAGCGATGACTTTGCAAATTTTTACATTCTACCGATGTGTGCAGCAATCTGGTCAGCCAGTCTGGAACAAACCCGGGCCTTCCCGCTGAAATTTTTTCTTCAGTTTTTCAATAATCACGGCCTGCTCAATATTACCAATCGTCCCCAGTGGTATACGCTAAAGGGCGGCTCGTCCTCTTATATTGCACCGCTGACCGAAGGCTTTCGCGACCATATCCGGCTTTCCGCTGCAGTAAGACGCGTGGAAAAGCGCGATCATCGCTGGGCCGTTAAGACGCAGGCTGATGAACGGTATTATGACCAGGTGATATTTGCCTGTCACAGTGACCAGGCGCTGAAAATGCTGGCCCACCCCAGCGCCGCCCATCAGGACATACTCAGCAATATTCCATATGCAAATAACGATGTGGTCCTGCATACAGACACCAGCCAACTGCCCCAGCGCAAGCTGGCCTGGGCGAGCTGGAATTATCGACTGACAGAGGACAAGGATGAAGCGCGTGCCCCTGCAACAGTCACCTACGATATGAATATTTTGCAACAGTTAAACAGTGACACCACATTTTGTGTCACGTTGAATAATACCCCTGCGATCAGCCCTGACAAAATTCTGGGCAGATACCAGTATGCTCATCCGCAGTACAGCCAAAAAATGGTTGATGCCCAGCGTCGACGCGCTGAAATATGCGGGCAGGATAATCTGCACTTTTGCGGGGCATACTGGTACAACGGCTTTCATGAAGATGGCGTCAGAAGCGCTCTTGACGTGGCTAAACGGTTTGGTGAATCGCTGTGACGACCAGTGGCATTTATCATGGAACCGTGTGGCATGAACGGTTCTCACCTACCCGGCACAAGTTCAGCTACTCCATTTTTTTATTCTGGCTGAATTTAAACGAGCTGGACCAACTTGATGAAAAGGTTAAACATTTTTCATCAACGCATCGGTCTCTTGTTCAATTTCGTAGATCAGATTACGTTGGTGATAATAGTAAGGATGTTTCCACAGCAGTGCTGCAGAAAATTGTGTCGCTTGGGGGGCCTCAACTTGATGGTGAGGTGTATTTGCTTGGACAGTTAAGGATGCTTGGCCTGTATTTCAGTCCGGTTAATTTTTATTTTGTTCGTTGCAACGATGATAATACTTTTAGCCATATGCTGGCTGAGGTCTCTAATACACCTTGGAATGAACGTCATTATTACTGGGTAGATCTAACGACACAGGAAGATACACAAAAAGCATTTCATGTGTCTCCGTTTAACCCTATGGATATGCAATACAAGTGGGATATTAAGCAGCCAGATGAAACATTTACCCTGCAAATGGATTGCCATCAACAGCAAAAAGATTTTAGTGCCGGACTGGCAATGTCCCGGGTGTCGTTAAACTCCGGGACATTGCGTCAGGCGCTTTTAAAAACACCAAGTATGACAGTTAAAACAATACTTGGAATTTATTGGCAGGCGCTTAAGCTCTGGTTGAAGCGCACGCCTGTTTATTCGCACCCGGATAGTTAGGAAATATTATGTCGCATGGAGAATCTGCAGTAACGATGCTGCCAGCAGGGTCGCTGATTGACAGAGCGAGCCGCACCGCATTTTTAAAGGTTATGTCAGCGCTGCCTCAGGGCCATATGAAAATTGCCGAACAAGGCCATACTATCGCCCGTTTTGGCGATCCAAACGATGCGCTACAGGCCACTATTGATATCCAGTCCGTTGAAGCATACCGACAACTGCTGTTTGGAGGCAGTATTGCTGCCGGTGAAACATACATGAACGGGCTTTGGGAAACGCCTGACCTGACATCGGTCATTCGTATTTTTGCACGCAACCTGCCCTTCCTGGACGCGTGGGAGAACAAATTCAAATGGCTGACCATGCCGCTGCATAAGGTTCAGCATTTCATGCGACGCAACCACGCGGCGCAAGCCAAGAAGAACATTGAAGCCCATTACGACTTGGGAAATAAGCTGTACACCCGCTTTCTTGACGAAACGATGATGTATTCGTCGGCTATCTATCCGGATCCGAATACCAGTCTTGCCGATGCGCAGCATTATAAATTGCGGGCGCTATGTAATAAGCTGCAGTTGAAAGAGACCGATCATCTGTTAGAAATCGGCACCGGCTGGGGTGGCATGGCGGTATTTGCTGCAAAGTATTATGGTTGTCGGGTAACCACAACCACTATTTCTGAAGAGCAATATGCCTATGCGCAGGCCTGGGTAGAAAAAGAGGCATTGACAGATAAAATTACTTTGCTGAAAAAAGATTACCGTGAATTAACCGGCACCTACGACAAGCTAGTGTCTGTTGAGATGATTGAAGCCGTGGGCAAAAAGTATCTTGGTAACTTTTTCAATAAGTGCAGCACTTTGTTAAAAGACGATGGCATCATGGCACTACAATCCATCACAATTGATGACAGGCGCTTTGACAGCTACGCGGATAGTGTCGATTTTATTCAAAAATATATCTTCCCCGGCGGCTTCTTGCCTTCTCAGCTGGTAATCAGTGACCATTTGAAGCGCTACAGTGACCTGATGGTCCGCGATCTACAGGATATCGGATTAGATTACGCTAAAACGCTGGATGACTGGTATGAAGGTTTTATCAGTGCCAAAGAAGCGCTGATGGCCGATGGTTATGATGAGCGTTTCGCACGGATGTGGACATACTACCTGAAATACTGTGAAGGTGGATTTCTGGAGCGCGCTATCAGTGCTGTTCAGCTCGTGATAACTAAGCCGGGATGTAAGCTCCCTATCGTGCGCGGATAGTTAAACTTTTACCAAAACATTTATAAGGCTGATAAAGAAAAGGCTTACCATTTCCGGTAAGCCTTTTTGCTATGTCATGGGAGACACTTACAAAGAACTGTTATTGTGCACACATACCTGTGCTGTTAGCAGCATCAAATGTCAGGCTGCTTTGTACTCCATCAACACAAAAGTTGGCGGTAACTTTACCGGACAGCGCGGTCGAGGTTGTAAATACCACAACGCCATTTGCATCCGTTACACCGTTGGCAGACTCATTCCAGTCGCCGGTGAACTGACCGGTTACCGTTGCGCCTTCAACCGGCGCGCCCGTGTTATCAACAACGGTTACTGTTGCCTGACCACTTTTAAGACCTTTACCTGCGCTGATGGTCGTTGCAGTCACATCACTCACAACAGCTGATGTTGCTGCCGGTTCCTGAGTACCGCCATCTGCACCATATATCGCCATGTTATCAAGGTAGTAGGTATCACCATTATTGCTGTTTGGTGCGATAAGAATAACTACCGTATCAACATCAGCATCTGTTGTTCCGCCATCGACCCGATCTTCCAGAACGAATTTAAGGCGTTGCCAGCCTGAATCCGCTTCAGTATGTGCAATGAACTTAGAGTGGCGGCCAGTCGGATAGTTATCCGGCGTTGCCTGACTGCTATCTTCCAGCTGAATCAAAATCTCCTGCTCAGAAGGCACTGGCATGTAAACGTCCATATAAAAGGCTTCATTACCAGCGATCAATGGTCCTGCGTCTGTAATGACTGACGTAGTGCCTGCGATAACATCATACAGTGATGCACTGCTTCTGACATATTCCAGCGCCGTAGGAGAGCTGTTGACTGCGTCAGACACAGGGTTTGGTACCTCGTTATACTGACCTTCCCAACTGGTGATAGTCATCTCACCATTAGTCTCGAAATCGTCCAGCACGTGATCGGTGCTCAGTACCGGCAGTACGTGAACATCCATAGCAACAGTGCTCGTACCGCAGCTGTTAGTGATATCAGCTGTCACCGTGCCGCCCTGCTCTGCCCAATCTACCGTCAGGCTGTTCGACGAAGAGGTCTGCTGCGTAGGTGCACTCCAGCTGTAACTACTACCGGTGCCTGCTTCATCCACGATGTGATAGGTCCCCTGAGAATTTGCATCAACAATGTGCGGGCCTTTAAGTGACGGCTGACCAAAGTCATAAACGCGAACATAGTCCACTTCCATCGTTTGAGGAAGCTGCGAATCATCCACTGTGCCACCGATGCTACCACCGACGGCCATATTTAATAGAAAATGATAATTGTAGTTGTCAAAGGTCCAGAATGCCGGATCGCTTAAATCATCAGGGGTTTTTACCGAATACAGGATATCATCTACATACCAGCGAATTTCATTGGGCTCCCACTCAACTGCGTATTCATGGAATCCGTCAGACCAACGATCAGGCTGTTTGATGATGCGGCCGCTGGTCCATTCATTATCAGGATAGGCATTACCATAGTGAATGGTACCAAACGCTATCATGTCCGCCTGGCCGGTAGCCTCAAGAATGTCGATCTCACCACTCATGGGCCAGCCCTCAGCAGGATCTGTAGGCAGCATCCAGAATGCAGGCCACATACCTGTTCCGGTGGGAAGTTTGATACTTGCTTCAAACCGGCCATGCGTCCACTCACCACCATTTGGCATATTCGCCGTGCGAATACGACCAGAGGTATACTGGCTACCTTTGACGCGTTGCTTTTTAGCCGTAATGGTTAATTTACCATCAGCAACTGTCAGGTTTTCTGCCTGGTAGCTCTGCAGTTCATTGTTTCCCCAGCCACAAATTCCGTAGCTGCAACCATCTCCCAGCATCACTTCCCATTTACTGGTATCAAGTTCTGTTCCATTGAACTCGTCTTGCCAGACCGGTGTAGGGTTTTGACAGACCGCCGCCATCGCAGCGTGACTTACTAAACCACCAGACACCATGACTAAAGCTTGCATCGCACGCTTTTGATTCATCAACATAGTCATACCTTTTTTACAGTTGCTGGCGTCCCAGCACTAAAAATAATCGGCCGAACTCGACGTCAATGTAAGCGCTTCCAAGACCAATGTAAACAACTTGTAATTAAATTTAATAGTTTATGTAAGTTTTTTTAAAGGTTAATGACGTCTGAAACCCACGCCCTGTAAGAGCTTGTAAACAGGTGCAAATTTTTTATTAAAGATTTGAATTTGTCTGCATGGAAGATTTTTTGACTGCGAAATAGCTTAATAAAACCACAGCCAAAGAAATGATGCCGCCATTTATTGCGATAAAGGCCGGTGACGTATTTTTCCAACCGTGCAAGGCGATGCTTGTGACGACTATAGCAATGAGCAATAACGGTGTCATGATGCGCAATTGCTGATTTACCGTCTGTGGATCCCGCGTATATACGGCATAAATACAGATGATAGCAAATGCTCCCCAGAACACGGGCAGCATCATTGATGGAATAAAGTAGCTGAACAGGGCGGCTAAAAGAAATGCGGTTGGCGTACCCCATACAACAGCTGCCCAATAGTCGTTGAGCGCATCGGTAACCTGCCTTTTTTTAAACCACAGATTGATACCGCTGACACAGATCACGGTAAGGGCCATCCCCATTACCAGATAACTCAGTAGAATCCAGATACTGCCAAAATGGCCGAAGTGCAACCGGTATACTGAAAAAATGGCTTCCTGCCCTGCATGCCCTTCTGCAAAGCCTACGGCATCCAGATAGTTACCCATCGCATCAAACCGGTATTGCTCGGAATAAATAAACAGATCAGTATGCTGTGCACCCAGCAGCAAAAACTCGTCATCTTCGCCAGGCCGCTCAAAAGTCACAAACAACGGCCGGGTTTCAGGCGCGACCTGGTTCAACGATTCCAGCGCACGTCCAAGATCCATCTCGCCGTGATAGGCCGGTGCATCAGGCACCTCGCCATAAAGTTCTGCAAACAACGCGCCTTTGTCCCCCTCGTACATAGCATCGGCATACAGTGTATTAAGTGGCCCGCCTAATCCAAAGTATGCCCCGGTGAGTGCGATCATCAGATGAAATGGTAACCCCCACACACTAAGCCGGTTATGCAGGTCTGCCTGTTTTTGTGATGTCTGTGCACCGCCCCGAAATGTAAACGCATCCTTAAATATACGTCGGTGTGCAACAACACCACTGACAATAAGAACGGTCAGTAACGCCCCGAGTATGCTGACAAATAATTCACCGAATGTGTGCGGTAGGTGTAATTCAGCGTGAAACTCGGCGATAAAATCTGTGATCGGGTGGGATTTTGTCTGGCTGAGGCTACCAGTATCATCAATGTACCAGGCGTTGCCGTTGGCTGACAGAAAAGCGCGGGGCATGTCCGGCGTTGGTAAGCGCATCGTGACCAGTGTAGAGATGTCGCCCTGCTCCTGTAGCATCTGACGATAAGCGCGTTGTAACGCTGCAGGGTCATACTCCAGGGTTTCTGTTACATGTGGCTGTTCCCATCGGATAAGCTCGTTACCTAACACCGCAAAGGTGCCGGACAGACACACCCAATATAGCAGCACGCCCGCAGCAAGGCCCAGCCAGCTATGACCCTGTAGTGCCTGTTTGCTTAATCGTCGAGAGATGCCAAAAGCCAAATCAGTTCCTTTTTACGCGTAGACAGAGAACACTGAACACGCAGCGAGTAAGCTTCCGCACAGGTACAGGCGTATGCGATTGGGCTCAGCCATATACCATAGCGCTAAGCCGGCCCAGACCAGCGGCATTGTAAAGATGCCCAGTGCGATGTTGTTCACGCGTTCAAAAGGTAGCAGTTGGGTGAAACCCACCGTTACAAAGGCGGCAAGTGTGCCACATACCGGAATAAGTGCAATGGCGGTTGTCAGCTGTGGCGCCACTCCTTTTACCGCGGCACGCCAGTTCAGTGCCTGGCGCTGCTTTACACGCTCGCGGATACGTTGGCGTTGAGCTCGTGTTTTCGCAATAAGTATCCAGGCTGACAGGCAGACTGCAATAGTTGTGAACGCGACCGCAAACCGAACACCAGAGGCTATACTGAACGCATACACGCTGGCCGGCATCAATAGCCAGCCCGCCAGGGTAAATAGTGTCGCCTTAGTGTCATGCTGAGCATTTTTGACCCGCCACCCGCGGTACAGACAAACTGTCGCAATGCTCGCCAGTAATATGCCCGCTACAGTAAAAACCATTTTGCTACGCCGTCAGAATGAGAATGAGGCCGTGACTTTGGCAGTCCGCGGTTCACTAAGCACAAGATAGTTTGCCCCCGGGAAGCCACCTACAGATGCCCAGTAGTTATTATCAAATACATTTTCCAGTCGCGCCTGCAGCGTCAGGTCTGTGCTGCCCAGCATCATCGTGTAACGTGCACCAATATCCATCCTGTGACTGCTGTCTACCTCGTAAGTATTGGCAGCATCAGCATATTGCTCACTGGTGTAAATGCCCCGGGCATCCAGGGTAAGACCCGGTACGGCGGCCACATTCCACTCTACATTGATATTTGCCTGCAGCTCAGGTACGCCGACCACATCCTTACCTTCGTTCAAGCCTCCCTGGGTATTGGTCTGTTCAGCCTGAACCAGGGTCAATCCACCCAGCATTTTCACATCAGGATGTGGCAGTCCAAATACCGATACCTCTACACCGCGGTTTCGTTGCTCTCCATCACTACTAAATACATTTTCAGTAATAATAGCGCTCGGCTTTTGAGTAGAATATGCACTGACGGCACCACCAATCTTACCCATATCAAGTTTTAGCCCGGCTTCAAACTGCTCAGAGCGGAACGGGTCAAGAACTTCACCGGCGTTGTCAACCGGCTCTCCCCCTGATTGTGAAGGCGCTACGTCGCCGGGAACCAGTCCTTCACTGTAATTAGCGTAAAGAGAGACGGTGTCATTTGGCTTGTACACCACCCCAGCAACAGGGGTCACGCTGGATTCATCATACCGGGACAGCGGTTCACCAGAGTTATAATCGAAACTTGCTGTTTTAATGGTCTGAAACCGTGCGCCCAACGTGACCATAACACTGTCATCAAATAATGACATCATATCCGCCAGTGCAACACTTTCATTTTCATTGGTCAGGGTAACCAGCGGTTGTGACAGATTTCCGCCAACAAAAAAGTCTGCGGTTGGCTGGTTGGCCGGTTGCGGATCATACAGATTACCGACAAAGCCGCTGAAATCTGAAAAAGCATACGCATTTTTTGAATCCATCGAAAACGAAGAGGCAGATACAATCAGGTTATGTTCCGCCCCCATGAATGAAAAGCGACTGCGCATCCCCGCCTCATAGGAACGGACATTGTCCTGGCGGGTGTTATCAAAGCGATAGGCACTGAAATCGCCGCCGACAGATGCCGTGGGATTCGCCAGCGCGTTTTCTTCCTCACCACTTCTGAAGCCCATCGCCAGCCACGTGGTGGTATTTTCCAGTACATCGTATTCGGCACGAACAGCACCAAAAAGCTGCTCTTCACTGGTGAACGTCCAGGGCTGCGCAAAATTATCATCTGCCTCTGGCGCAGAAGGAATAGCGCCCAGTGGCGTTACGCTGGGGCGAGGCGCAGTGACATCATGCTCCTGAAAGCCGAGATCGGCAGACAGGCGAAGCGCTTTACCCTGATAATCTACGCCAAAAGAAGCTACTGATACCTCGCGATCCTGTTCATTCACAGCGGTCTCGCCATCACGTTTTACCAGATTCACCCGGATACCGGTGCTTTCTTCCTCGTCACCATAACGGCGGCCAATATCGGCAGCGAGGTAGGCGTGCCCCTGCCCCTCAACGCCTACACGGACTCGATTAAGGTCAGTATCCGGGGCCCGCTTAGGTACAACGTTAACCAGACCACCCAGGCCACTGCCTCCGGGCGCCGCGCCATTTAAGAACGTACTGGCTCCGCGAAATACCTCTACACGCTCCAGTAACTCAGCCGCTACATACTGACGTGGTAAAATGCCATACAGCCCGTTGTAGGTCATATCATCCGAATAAACCGGAAAACCACGAATGATATAAACTTCCTGAAAATTACCGAAGCCACGCGCGACCCGCACTACAGGATCATTTTGCAGAACATCGGCAATACTTTTTGACTGCTGATTTCGCACAATTTCATCTGTGAAATTGGTAGCCATAAATGGCGAATCCATAAAATCGAGATTGCCAAGGATCCCGGCGCGTCCGCCACGGGCCACCTGCCCGCCCGGATACTCGCCATTCAGTGTGACCTGGGAGCCCTGCACTTCTATGCGCTCTATATTGTCATTCGCTGATTGCGTTTCAGTGGTTTCCTGAGCAATGGCCGGGGTGGATAGGACAGCACATACTGAGGCGCTTAGAAGAGCAAGTCTGAAAGTCATAAAATAGTCTGAACAATAATCATTAACACTGCCGCGCATGATAATCATTCTTATTTACATTTTCAACGCTTTACTGCGTTTGCAGGACGTTTGTGCGACGAGTAACCGGGGGAGACGGCCAGTGTTAATTAACAAGCATCACGCGAGCATTGTGAGCACGATAATAAAGCAAAAAGCCAGAGGTATCCCTGGCTTTTTGCTGATATTTTATACTACCACCCGATATCGGCTGGCGGCGGAATGCCTTAAAATGGCAGTCTATTCATCAAGTACCGAGATTGGCTTCGACACCATTGGCTTGCCCTGATTAATATTAATTTCAACGCGACGGTTTTTCGCCCGATCTTCCTGCGAGGCAGGTTTTTCTACAATGGGTTGGGTATCTGCTTTGCCCACCACTTTCATCCTGCGTTCATCAAACCCGTCTGCCAGCCTGACCTCTTCAGCCACGGCAACAGCGCGCTGCGCAGATAAATCCCAGTTGGAACGGTATAGTTCATTGGCAATATGCTGTCCATCGCTGTGTCCGGATATTTCTATTTCTCCGGGCATATCTGCCAGTAACCGCCCTACTTTTCTCAGAACAGGTTTAAATTGTGGCTGTAAAAATGCAGACCCGGCGGAAAACGAGCCGTTTTCCCGAATACGGATGGTGAGTTGCTGACCCAGACTCTCCAACTCAATAGAGCCATCCAGTATTTCTTTTTGCAGTTGTTCGGCGACCTTCTTCATCATTTCGTTCACTTCGTCCTTCTCAGCGCTTTGCTGAGCAGATGAAGATTCTTCCGTCGAGGTTGTCTGCGCCTGACCGCCGCGCTGTTCGCCGCGTTGCTTTTGACGTCCGCCTGCAGAATCTTCATTACCCGCCTGAAATTCGAGCATCTGCTGTGTGACTTCAATCGTCTGCTGCTGAATGGTTTCAATGGGGGTCGGATCAGGTTTACCGGGACGAAATTCCATGGCAATCACTGACGTGCCCTTAGGAATATCTTTGACCTCAATTTTATTTTGCACGCCGAATGCAAATTTCATGGAGCCGGCAATTTGCTTGAACTTAAGTACGTCCATTTCCGAAAAAGCCAGCAACAAGACGAAAAAGCACATCAACAGTGACATCAGGTCAGCAAAGGTGCCCATCCAGGCGGGTAACCCTTCAGGAGGGCATTTAGGACATTCTTCTTCCTGCGCCATAGGGGCTACTCCTCGTCCGCCGCGCCACGCTTACTTGATGCCAGGTAGTTCTTGAGAATACCTTCAATGACACGTGGATTCTGACCATCAGCAATACCCACGATTCCATCCAGGATAAGCTTCTGATTAAGCTTTTCTTCTTCAACGCGATTTTTAAGTTTTGAAGCAATCGGTAAGCAGATAACATTCGCTAAAAATGCACCATAAAGTGTGGTAAGCAATGCCACGGCCATCGCTGGCCCTATAGCTTTGGGGTCATCCATATTGGAGAGCATGGCAACCAGCCCGATAAGCGTACCAATCATGCCCATGGCCGGGGCAACATCGCCCATCCCTTTGAAAATAGAGACCCCGAACTCGTGTCGCTCAGTGGTCATAGAAATATCTTTGATAAGTGTTTCACGCACTACTTCAATGTCGTGCCCGTCCACCAGCATGTCCACACCTTTTTGCATGAACGGATTACCTATCTCAGCTTCTTCCAGCGCCAGGAACCCACCCTTACGCGCCGAGTCAGCCATCTCAACAATCTTCTCAATCAGCTCGTCCGGTGTATCAATTTTAAACATGAAGGCTTTACCGGCAATTTTTCCGGCACCAAAAAACTGCCCGAGGGTAAATTGGGAGAGCACGACAAACAGTGTTCCTCCAAATACAATCAGCACCGAGGGGACATCGATGAAGATCACCAAATCGCCCCCGAGAATCATGGCCATGACTATAAAACCAATACCACCCAACATGCCTATGACGGTTGCTAAATCCACTCGTTAATCCTCACTATATGAATACGTTGTTTGCGACGGGATTATGATTTCTAATATGCTTATAAATTAGCTGCTTACAAAGCCGCAAAAATAGTGTCATGTATACTATCGGCATTGCGTGAAAATTCTATAACCAAATTCCACTAATTGCTGTTTGATTTGTGTAACTCACGTATCTAATAACAAACTTTTAGCCTTACGTCGCCTTCTACTACTGCGCGCCATACAGCTGGACAAACCATTTGACCGCCACCCCCCTGTCGGTTAATGTGCGCGTATTCATCCAACCATGGAAATCGCTGTGACTGAGACTGATAAATCCCCTTCATTTGAAGAGAGCCTGACCGAGTTGGAGGCGATCGTCACTCAAATGGAAAATGGCGACCTGCCGCTTAACGAAGCACTGGAAAAGTTTGAACGTGGAATCAGATTATCCCGCGCCAGCCAGCAAGCGCTGGAGCAGGCAGAACAAA
Organism: uncultured Alteromonas sp.; assembly: GCA_964584105.1. Taxonomy (GTDB): domain Bacteria; phylum Pseudomonadota; class Gammaproteobacteria; order Enterobacterales; family Alteromonadaceae; genus Alteromonas. The sequence goes on along the minus strand of CAZOYR010000042.1, from coordinate 12,149 downwards.
AAGTGAAAATACTGTTGTCTGAGCAAGGTCAGGACACGTTGTCAGAACTCACTGACGATAACGAATAGTCCTTCAGATTACCCCGCTTATTACGCACCTTTACAGGCAAAATTATGAATTTTGATGCGCTTCGTCAGCAAATAAAAAAGCAAACCGACGAGAGCCTTTTAACACTTATCGAGTCACTGCCCGATCATGCCCCCCGTTTAAAAGCGGCAATGCAGCATGCGTTGCTGGTAGGCGGAAAAAGAATGCGACCAGTCCTGACACATTTAATCGGTAATGCACTGGATGTACCTAAGCAGGACCAGAATGTCATTAGTATGGCCATTGAGTGCATTCATGCCTATTCCCTGGTCCATGATGATCTGCCTGCCATGGATGATGATGCGCTTCGCCGCGGCCAGCCAACCTGCCATGTCAAATTTGATGAGGCAACAGCAATTTTAGCGGGCGATGCGCTGCAAACGCTCGCATTCTCCATCCTGACAGAGCAGCCGCTATCTGAGCAATCTGCACCTCACAGAGCCAAACTGGTGAGTATTCTTGCGACAGCCTCCGGCTATCGTGGAATGTGCGGTGGACAGGCGATTGATCTGGCTGCTACCGGTCACAGTATCGACGTTGACGCCCTGACCCGGCTGCATCAGTTAAAAACGGGTGCGTTACTGAGCGCGTGTGCGCAGATGATCACTCAGGTCGCTGATATCAGCGAATCAGACAAACAACATTTCATTACATTTTCTCGCATTATCGGTTTGGCCTTCCAGGTTCAGGACGATATTCTTGATGTCGAAGGTGATGCTCAGATGCTGGGAAAACCGCAGGGCTCAGACCAGGCGTTGGGGAAAAATACCTTTCCGGCATTGCTTGGCATGGAGCAGGCAAAACAGGTTCTGAACGATTTGCATGATGAGGCGCTTCAAGCGCTGACCAGTTTGCCCTACAATACCGAATACCTGACAGCATTTACTGATTTAATGGTAAATCGTAGCCATTAATCATTGCTGCTATGCATAAGACAGAATAATAACCAATGAGTTTAGATCTAACCCATTACCCAACACTGGCAAAAGCCCAGACGCCTGAGCAATTACGTACATTGCCACAGGATAAGCTTAAGACACTGGCCGATGAGCTCAGGCAGTATTTGCTGACCTGTGTCAGTCAGAGCAGCGGCCACTTTGCCTCAGGCCTCGGCACTGTTGAGCTGACCGTTGCATTGCACTATGTGTACAACACCCCGTTTGATCGATTGATCTGGGATGTTGGCCATCAGGCCTACCCCCATAAAATTGTCACCGGACGTGCTGGTCGCATGTCAACCATTCGCCAGAAAGGCGGATTGCACCCATTTCCCTGGCCAGGTGAAAGTGACTATGACACCTTTGCAGTAGGCCATTCCTCAACCTCGATCAGTGCCGGCCTGGGGATGGCTGTTGCGGCTGAAAAAGAAGGCAAAGGCCGAAAAGTCGTTTCGGTCATCGGTGATGGTGCAATGACCGCCGGTATGGCGTTTGAGGCGATGAACCATGCCGGTGATATCAATAAAGATATGGTAGTTGTACTGAACGACAATGAAATGTCTATTTCTGAAAATGTCGGTGCACTGAACTCGCACCTGGCGCGATTACTGACGGGCAATTTCTTTAATAAAATTCGTGACGGCGGAAAGAAACTGTTAAGTAACGTTCCGCCTATTAAAGAGTTTGCCAGTCGTGCTGAAGAGCACCTGAAGGGCATGGTTGTACCGGGAACCATTTTTGAAGAGCTTGGTTTTAATTATATCGGGCCGATTGACGGCCACGACGTAAACACGGTGGTGGATGCGCTGCGTAATATGCGCAATTTTAAGGGCCCTCAGTTACTTCACGTTGTTACCCGCAAAGGTAAAGGCTATCCGCAGGCTGAAAAAGATCCAATCAAGTTTCATGCGGTGCCTAAGTTCAACCCGGCCGACAACGCCCTTCCCACTGCCAAGCCCAGCGCGCCAAGTTTCTCAGCCGTCTTTGGACAGTGGTTGTGTGATATGGCGGCTAAAGATCCCAAGCTTATGGCAATCACACCGGCCATGCGTGAAGGTTCCGGTATGGTCACGTTTTCTCAGCAGTATCC
>CAZOYR010000042.1:0-9934 GCA_964584105.1 uncultured Alteromonas sp. | reverse complement strand
GAAAATGAATGTCGTCAGATGCTGTATACCGGTCATCTGGCTAAGTTGCCCGCGGCGGTACGCTACCCGCGTGGCGCTGGCAAGGGCGTCGCGCCTGACACAGCAATGCAGGCGCTGACAATCGGCAAAGGTCGCAGACTACGAACAGGCAAACGGGTTGCTATCCTGAACTTCGGAACACTGATGCCATTTGCTGAGCAGGCGGCTGAAGCATTGGATGCGACGCTGGCTGATATGCGCTTTGTGAAACCTCTTGATGACGCGCTTATCCGTGAACTTGCTGATGAGCATGAATTACTGGTCACGCTGGAAGATGGCTGTATTGCGGGCGGCGCCGGTGCTGGCGTCGTTGAATTTTTACAGCAGGATAAACGTCTTGTTCACACGCTTATGCTCGGATTGCCCGACAAGTTTATTGAGCAAGGTACGCAGCAGGAAATGTATACCGAGCTCGGCCTTGATGCACAAGGCATCATCCGGCAGGTAAACGCCTTTTTGGAAAGCTAAAAAAAACCGGCGTTAAGCCGGTTTTTTATTATCTCATCACTTTAAAATGGCCAGAGAAGCAAAATGGCGTGTAACGATACGCACGCCATCAATCCGGCCAGAACATCATCCAGCATAATTCCTACGCCGCCGTGCATGCGTTTATCTACCACGATAATCGGCCATGGTTTTAAAATATCAAACAGCCTGAAAAGAATGAATCCGGCCACCAGGTGCAACGGGGTAAGGGGTATAAATAAAAACGTGCAGAACATGCCTGCAATTTCGTCCCACACAATAGAACCATGATCATGCACCTGCATATCATCAGCGGTTCGGCCGCAAAAGTACACGCCGATAAACGCAAAAAGCAATGTCAGGCTGATGAACATCCATGCGGGGGCTGATATTGTGGCTGCCAGCAAAGGTAAGGCCGCTGCAGAACCAAAGGTACCGGGCATGACGGGTATCAGACCACTACCGAATCCGAGTGCACAAAAGTGCACAGGGTTCTTCATTGATACGCGCTCGCGGTACTGACGCTGCATTAAAATTGATGCTCAAAGCCGGTCACTTCCGGCATAGGGTATTTATCTTTGTGATCTTTCAAATCAATCTTATTTTCCTGGCCGGTTATCTGTCCAACACACGTTATCTTTATCCCCGTGCTGGCCAGCGCTGTTTCAAGGTTACCCCGCTGTTCTTCATTCACTGTGAAGATAAGCTCATAATCATCACCACCGGTCAGTGCATAATCAATGGCCTGCTGCGGAGCAACAGTATCGCGTAACTGGCTTGATACAGGTAATTTATCCACCTGGACGACAGCACCACATCCGGATGCTCTCAGAATATGTTTTAAATCAGATAAAAAGCCATCTGATACATCGATGCAAGCGCTGGCCACACGTCGTAACGCGGTTCCTGCTGCTACACGCGGAGTGGGGAAAAGATGACGGTTCACCAGATATTCTTTTACCCCATCGCCAGCATCAAGTTTGTGCGTGAGAATATCCAGGCCGGCGGCCGCATCGCCCAGGTGACCCGTCACATAAATCCAGTCACCGGGTTTTGCTGTAGACCGCTTTAACGCGTTTTCAGGCGGTATGAAGCCCTGCGCCGTGATGGTCATGGATAACGGGCCACGAACCGTATCGCCGCCAATCAGCTGTACGGAATAATAGCGCGTTAGCTCATACATGCCATCGGCAAAATCCACCATCCAGGCTTCATCGATATCCGATATTGATAGGGAAAGGCTTATCCAGGCAGGCTCAGCACCCATCGCAGCAAGGTCACTAAGATTAACAGCAACGGCTTTGTACGCGACAGACTTAGCAGGCGCGTCTTTTAAAAAATGCACCCCTGCAACCAGTGTATCGGTAGTAACGGCTAATTGCTGATGCGACGCAACGGTAGTAACCGCACAATCATCACCAATACCGACCACGACATCTTTACGTTGGTAGCCACCATCTACAAAATAGCGACCGATCAAATCAAATTCTTTCACAATATTCTTATGCGTGCAGACTGGAATGGAACACTACGACGGGCGCGCTTGCCAGATCATTTACGCTCGTCTTCGCGCAGCTTTCTGACCGCTTTATCTAACGCGCCATTAATAAACTTGTGGCTGTCTTCGGCGCCAAACACTTTGGCCAGCTCAATCGCTTCATTGATGATGACCCGATATGGCACATCAACACGCTCCACCAACTCAAAGGTGGCCACGCGCAAAATGGCTTTTTCGATAGGATCAAGCTCTTCAGGCAACCGGCCCAGATAAGGTTTAATAATTCCGTCAAGGCGTTCAGCGTCCTGCGACACACCACGAAGAATGGCCTGAAAGTACACCATATCTACCTGATGCATGTTGTTACTGGTCGCCAGTGCAAGCTCCACTTGAGCGATGTCGTTTTTACTCATCTGCCAGGAGTAAATCCCCTGGACGGCGAGTTCGCGTGCTTTACGTCTTGCTGAAACTTTCACAATAAATCCTTACAGACTGTCCAAAGCGTTTACGACATTGACCATTTCAAGTGCACCCATAGCGGCTTCTGCACCTTTGTTACCGGCCTTCGTGCCAGAGCGCTCAATCGCCTGCTCAATAGAGTCAGTCGTGATAACACCAAAAGATACCGGAATACCAAATTCAAGGGATACCTGAGCAAGGCCTTTATTACACTCACCGGCTACAAAATCGAAGTGCGGTGTACCACCACGAATCACCGCGCCTAGCGCGATAATGGCATCGAATTGACCATTTTCAGCAATTTTCTTCGCGGCAACAGGCAGCTCATACGCACCTGGTACGCGCACAAGCGTAATATCATTGTCACTCACTTCACCATGACGCTCCAGCGTGTCAAGTGCACCTTCAAGAAGACTTTCAACAACAAAACTATTGAAACGCGACACGATAATGGCAAATTTTTTACCGGTTGCTCTGATATTACCTTCGATTACCTGCATGGCAGTTTACCCTTGCTAAAAAACGGCGCGCAGTATAGCACAACTGCGCATAAACAAAATGGAATGATTTTTTTGCTGACTGGCTCAGCAGCTTTTACTCGTCGTCCGGGTGAATATATTCCACCACTTCAAGACCATACCCTGACAACGCATGATATTTAACCGGCTTGCTTAGCAGGCGCATTTTTTCAACGCCCAGTGATGCCAGTATCTGACTGCCTACACCGATAGTTCTTGATGAGCCTTCCCAGGTTTTGCCAGCGGGTTGTTCGCCCCGGTCTTCTGCCGCGAACCGCTGAACCTGGCTGACTAAATCTTCTTCTTTGCCAAGTACGACCAATACCCCACCTTCCCGGGCAATTCGACGCATACCATCTGGCAGCGTTAAGGAACGATTAATGGAACGGGTAGAACCGAGTAAGTCGCTAAGTGTGTTGTGTAAATGCACTCTTACCAACGTCGGATTGTCAGCCGTAACCTCGCCTTTCTTCAGCGCAAAATGAACCTGATTATCAATAATATCTTTAAAGGTGTGCAGTTCAAATTCGCCATATTCGGTAGGCAAGTTGCACTGGGCGACCTTTTCAATGGTCGTTTCGTTCAAATTGCGATACTCAATCAGGTCGGCGATGGTACCGATTTTAAGGTCGTGTTTTTGTGCAAACTTTTCCAGTTGTGGCCGACGCGCCATAGTACCGTCTTCATTCAAAATTTCGACGATAACCGCAGCGGGCTCACAGCCGGCAAGACGCGCCAAATCAACACCAGCCTCGGTATGACCGGCACGATTTAGTACTCCGCCTTCTTTGGCAATCAGCGGAAAAATATGACCTGGCTGCACAATATCCTGTGCACTGGCATCACGGTGCACGGCTGCACGCACTGTGGTGGCTCTGTCAGCCGCAGAGATGCCAGTGGTAACACCACGGGCCGCTTCAATAGAGACAGTAAAATTAGTGGTAAACTGGGCGCCGTTTTTATCCACCATCAACGGTAAGTTCAGGCGCTGACATCGATCCGCTGTCATTGGCAGGCAGACCAATCCCCGGGCGTGCGTTACCATAAAGTTGATAGCTTCTGGTGTCACGTGCTCCGCAGCCATGATGATATCGCCTTCGTTTTCGCGATCTTCATCATCCATCAGGATAACCATCTTACCCTGTCTGATATCTTCAATGATATCTTCTGTTTTATTCAGTGCCATAACCTTCGCTTTTTGTAGGGTCTGTTATTTTTTCAGAAAACCGTTTTCGGCCAGAAATGCCATATCAATTTTTGAGCGTGAGGACTCAGCCGCTTTATCACCAAGCATTAATCGCTCAATATATCGAGCGACAACATCCACTTCCAGATTAACGCGACTACCCTGCCGGTACTGACCGATGACGGTTTCCTGTAGGGTGTGCGGAATGATCCACAGCATGAATTTGGCGCCATCAACTTCATTGACTGTGAGGCTGACGCCATCCACAGTAATGCTGCCTTTGTGCGCAATGTATCTGGCCAAATCAATGGGGGCTTCAACCCAGATTTCAACATAGTCGCCATGATCCGTGATGCTGGCGATAGTCCCCACGCCATCCACGTGTCCTGATACAATATGCCCGCCAAACCTGTCTACCGGCCGCATGGCCTTTTCAAGATTCACGCGCGAGCCACTGTTGTAATGTGCAAATCCGGTATATTTGATCGTTTCAGCAGACACATCAGCGCTATAGAAATCATTGCCAAAGTCAACAACAGTAAGGCAAACCCCATTTGTGGCGATACTGTCACCTAACGCAACATCCGACATATCAAGTTTGCCGGTGGACACGGTAAGCCGAATATCACTTCCCCGGCGGTCAAGCCGGCTGATGGTGCCCAATGCCTCTACAATTCCTGTAAACATACTGTTCTCAATTTCTCTTTGTCGCTGCTACATGAAAAACCAGTTTCAGGTCTTCTCCCACCTGAACCTGCTGCTGCAATTTTAAATTAACGACCTGCTCCAGCGAGGCAAAATCAGGTAAGTTGACCATACTACGCGCTTTATCGCCCAATATTTTGGGTGCCTGATAGATGATTAATTCGTCAACTTCACCCGCTTCAAACAACGCACCAGCCAAACCGGGACCCGCTTCTACAAACAGCCGGTTTATATTTTTTTTCGCCAGTGTCTGTAAAACGTGCTGCAGGTCAATGCGTTTGCCTTTGGTGGCAAACGGCAAATCTATGGCCGAGGGCGAATGCGCCTCACTGATAACCCGCCAGGTGGGAAACCCATCAGTAAATAGCTGCAAGTTATCCGGTAGCGCTTTATCTCTGTCGATGACCACGCGAACAGGCTGGCGCACCTTTTTGAGCGGATAAGAGGCGAATGCTGCCTGTGCCGGACGCACCAGCAGGCTCGGATCATCCGCCAGAGCGGTTCCGCTGCCGGTCATAACGGCACAGCTTAACGCGCGATACCGCTGAACATCTCTGCGCGCATCAGGTCCGGTAATCCACTGACTTTGCCCGTTAGATAACGCAATTTTGCCGTCCAGGCTAATCGCCAGTTTGACACTTACCCAGGGCTTACCGGTGACCATCCGTTTAATAAACCCCGTATTAAGCGCTGCAGCCTGCGCGGCCATAATGTCACTGGTCACCGTAATCCCTGCTTTTTGCAGCATGGCAATGCCCCGCCCGCTGACTTTGGGGTTGGGATCGGTCATTGCAATAACGACTCGGGCAACCTCTGCTTTGATAAGCGCAGCGGCACACGGCGGCGTGCGTCCGAAATGGCTACAGGGCTCGAGGGTGACATAAGCGGTCGCCCCCCTTGCCTGCTCACCAGCCTGTTCAAGTGCGTGAACTTCTGCATGCGGTGAACCCGCCTTTAGATGATAACCCTCACCCACTTGCTGATTATTGCGGTTTACAATGATACATCCCACGTTAGGGTTCGGAGAAGTGGTATAGCGGCCTTTCTCGGCCAGACGAAGCGCCTTCGCCATCCAGAAGTAATCATTTTCTATTGATGCGGATGGTTCAGAAGATGTGGACATTAATCACCTAATCGCCAAGACGTGCGATTTCCTCGCCAAATTCCCGGATATCTTCAAACGAGCGGTACACTGATGCAAAACGCACATAAGCGACTTTATCAAGTTCACGTAGTGCGGTCATAATCAGATTACCCAGTAACTCGCTGGATACTTCGCGTTCACCGGTCGCCCGTAATTTGGATTTTAATGACAGCACGCACTGCTCAACCTTTTCGGTACTTACCGGGCGTTTCTCTAAAGCGCGCTGCAGACCGGCCCGAAGTTTATCTTCATTAAAAGGTTCGCGGGAGCCATCACGTTTGATAACCCGTGGCATCACCAACTCTGCGCTCTCAAATGTTGTGAAACGCTCGTGGCACACCATGCATTCACGACGACGACGAACCTGATGCCCTTCGGCGACCAATCTTGAATCAATCACTTTTGTTTCCTGTTCGGAACAAAACGGGCAAAACATGGCTCGTCCTTATCGTCGGCGGTGTTGCCCCGACACCTCAGAACAACACCATTCAATCACTTATGCGTAAACCGGGAATTTGTCGCAAAGTTCAATGACTTCCGACTTGACGCGGTCAATGACACTATCGTCACCCATGTTATCCAGAATATCACAAATCCAGTTTGCTACCTGTTTTGCTTCTTCTTCTTTAAAGCCACGACGGGTAATTGCCGGGCTACCAATACGCAGACCACTGGTTACAAAAGGTGAACGCGGATCATTGGGTACAGAGTTTTTGTTAACGGTAATATTTGCATTACCTAACGCAGCGTCAGCATCTTTACCGGTGATATCTTTATCAATTAAATCCAGTAGGAACAGGTGATTTTCAGTACCGCCTGACACTACTTTGTAGCCACGTTCCTGAAGTACACTAACCATCGCTTTAGCGTTGGTTACTACCTGCTGTTGATACGTTTTAAACTCTGGCTCAAGCGCCTCTTTGAACGCGACCGCTTTTGCTGCGATAACATGACATAGAGGACCGCCCTGATTACCCGGAAAGACTGAACTGTTCAGTTTTTTATAGATAGTTTCGTCACCGCATGAGGATAAAATCAGACCACTGCGTGGACCCGCCAGAGTCTTATGCGTTGTTGTGGTAACGACATGAGCGTGCGGCAGAGGGTTAGGATAAACGCCGGCAGCGACCAGGCCTGCCACGTGCGCCATATCGACCAGAAGATATGCACCAACTTTGTCTGCAATTTCACGAAACTTTGCCCAATCAACAATGCCGGAGTAAGCAGAGAATCCACCGATGATCATTTTCGGTTTGTGCTCTTCAGCCAGTGCCTCGACCTGCGCGTAATCAATTTCGCCGGTGTCATGATTCAGGCCGTACTGAACTGCATTGTAGGTCTTGCCTGAAAAGTTCACGTGAGAACCGTGAGTCAGGTGGCCACCATCAGATAAGCTCATACCCAGTACTGTGTCACCTGCGTCCAACAATGCCATAAAGGCTGCAGAGTTCGCCTGAGACCCCGAGTGCGGCTGAACATTTGCAAAGTCAGCACCAAACAACGCTTTTGCTCTGTCGATAGCCAGCTGCTCGACCACATCGACGTGCTCACAACCACCGTAATACCGCTTGCCAGGATAACCTTCTGCATATTTATTGGTTAGCTGAGAACCCTGCGCTTCCATAACGCGCGGGCTGCAATAGTTTTCTGATGCGATCAGTTCAATATGATGCTCCTGACGCGCAGTTTCTTTTTTCATGGCGTCAGCCAGTTCGGGATCAAAGTCCGCAATTGTCATTTCGCGAGGTAACATGGAGGCTCCTTAACAGCATTTGAAATGGCATTAAAATGAACGCCTATTCTAGTGATTTTATCCTGTATGTATACTGGTTTGTGGCCGTTCAACCATAAACGGCCGTGGTAAGATCAGTTGACACTAGTTATCGCCACCGCCCTGCACTTTTTCCAGCGCTTTGACGCGATCATACAGGCTGCCAATTTGGTTAAGACGTACCGTGGTTCTGCGCCAGTCGCGATTTTTCATCGCCGGTTGGCCGGATGAATACACACCCGGCTCGGTAATATCCTGTACTATCATGGTGTAACCTGTCACCTGGACGTTGTCACAGATCTGAATGTGGCCGTTGATACCCACACCGCCGCCGATAATCACATGCTTGCCAATGTGGACCGACCCGGCGATGCCGGTAGCACCGCAAATACAGGAATGATCATCGATGATACAGTTATGTCCTACCTGAACCTGGTTATCGATAATTACATTTTTACCGATAATCGTATCTTCCATGGCACCGCGATCGATACTGCTGGAAGCGCCGATCTGGCTGTCATCGCCAATTTGCACAGAGCCGGTTTGCGGAATGGGGAGCCAGCGCCCCTTATCATTGGCATACCCAAAGCCAGACGCGCCAATAACGGTTTGACTGTGGATCGTGACCCGCTCGCCAATATTTACCTCATGGTAAATAGTGACGTTGGGATTGATGATAGTGTCTTTACCAATTCGTGCGCCCTTACCGATAACTGTGTTGGCACCGATTACGACATTATCTTCGATAACGACATCGTCTTCGATGATGACATGATGCCCCAGCGCAACATTCGCGCCCACCTGCGCCGAGTCTGCAATAACAGCACTTTCAGCGATACCTGTGGCCACGGCAGGTGTGGTATCAAACAATTGTGCAATGAGGGCAAAAGCAGCATGAGGGTTACTCACCACCAGTGCAGGTACCGGACTATCGTTGCGCATTTTTTCATGCAAAATAACGGCACCAGCACGGGTTGACGCCAGCTGCGGCTTATATTTTGTATTGGTTAAAAACGATATCTGATGCGCCTGCGCCCCGGCCAGTGTCCCCACGCCGGAAAGTTGAATCGACGCATCGCCTTCCACCTGCGCACCTACATGCTCTGCCAATTCAGCCAGCGTGTACTGATTTTTGCCTGCACCTGCCATGCAACGTCCCTCATACCTGATTCAAATAGTAAATGACGCTATATTACTGTAAAACCACCTTTTCGTCGTCCCGCTTTACGGACAAATCCGGTGTTTCACCTCAAAGATGACTAAATCTTCATCATTTACACGCTATCCTCGGACTTTGCTGGTGATTATGCCGACAAAAACGCTACAATACCCCCCTTTCTTCAGGGCAAGGACAAAGCATGTCACAATACGTTTATTCCATGCATCGGGTAGGCAAAGTTGTACCGCCTAACCGTCAAATCTTAAAAGATATTTCCTTAAGCTTTTTCCCCGGCGCCAAAATTGGTGTGCTGGGTCTCAATGGCGCCGGTAAATCCACTCTGCTTCGAATCATGGCAGGTGTCGACACGGAAATTGAGGGTGAAGCCAGACCCATGCCGGGCATCAATATTGGTTACTTACCTCAGGAGCCTCAGCTAGACGAGTCAAAAGATGTCCGGGGCAACATTGAAGAAGCTGTAGCGGATGTCACTCATGCACTTAAGCGCCTGGACGAAGTTTATGCAGAGTACGCTGCTGAAGATGCTGACTTTGACGCTTTAGCAAAAGAACAGGGTGAACTGGAAGCAGTCATACAGGCCAAAGACGGCCACAATATCGACAATACGCTGGAACGCGCTGCTGACGCACTTCGCCTGCCCCCCTGGGATGCAGATGTCAGCAAGTTATCCGGTGGTGAGCGACGTCGTGTTGCGTTATGCCGCCTGTTGCTGGAAAAACCGGATATGCTGCTGCTTGACGAGCCTACCAACCACCTTGATGCAGAGTCTGTTGCCTGGCTGGAACGTTTTCTCCACGATTATGAAGGCACCGTGGTTGCCATTACCCACGATCGCTACTTTCTGGATAATGTGGCTGGCTGGATTCTGGAGCTTGACCGTGGTGAAGGTATTCCGTGGGAAGGTAACTATACCTCCTGGCTTGAGCAAAAAGATAAGCGTCTTGAGCAGGAAGAGCGCACTGAAAATGC
>CAZOYR010000041.1:0-26450 GCA_964584105.1 uncultured Alteromonas sp. | reverse complement strand
CTTTAACCGGCAACAACGATGCTGCATCAGACAATCGGACCAGGGCAGACTCTTCGATTTTTTCCACCAGCTCGCGCTGGCCAGACTCTGTCAGCTCGCTCATAAGCTGACGTGTTGGCCACAACACCACGTCCCTGAACCATGCGTACAGGTCACCGAAAGCAGACTGCCCGGCTTCAAGTCCAATCATATCCGGCACCACTGAACCATCTACCTGACCACAAATCCCTTTAACACAGGTGTCACCAAGATGAGACTTGGAAGTCACGGTGATATCACAGGTCGAGGTGCCCATCACTTTGGTTAACACGCCTTGTCTGACATTGGCTGCTACCGCGCCCATATGGCAATCGAAAGCACCATATCCAATCGCGATGCCTTCAGGTAACCCAAGTTTCTCCGCCCACTCACTGGTGAGCGCGCCGGCTTTTTCATGGCTGGGTCTGGTATCGGCTTTGATGTGGTCCACCAACCCATCAAGTAACGGGTCTATCCCCGTGAAGAATTCATTTGGCGGGAAGCCGTCCCAGTGTTCGTTCCACATCATTTTGTGGCCCGTTGCGCAGCGTCCGAACGTCATTTGCGAAGGATGGGTTTTTCCACACATCAGCGCGGTCATCCAGTCACAATGTTCAACCCACGCATAGGTCGCGGCTTTAACGTCAGCATCGTTTCTGAAAATGTGCAGCGCTTTCGCCCAATACCACTCAGAAGAATAAATGCCCCCCATGTAAGCCAGATAGTTGATATCGTTACTATTGGCCGCTTCGGTGATTTCTTTAGCTTCTTTGAGCGCGGTATGGTCTTTCCACAACACAAACATGGCGTTCGGGTTTTCAGCAAACGCGTCCGTCAGCGCCAGAGGCCTGCCTTCTTCATTTACAGCAACAGGTGTCGAACCGGTGGTATCGAAGCTCATGCCGATGACATTATCGGCCGTGCCGGCTGGCACTTTTTCCCATAATCCACGCACCACGGCGATAAGGCTATCAATGTAATCCTGAGGATGCTGGCGATATTGATCGTCAGCAGGTACACAGTAACGTCCCTGCGACCAGCGCGGATAATTTATTTGATGACTGGCTAGTTCGGCGCCGGTGCTCACGTCCACCAGAAGTGCACGTACTGAGTCCGAACCATAATCCAATCCCAGCGAATAGCGAGACATAGAGACCCTTTTCGATGAACTGTTAACAAAATTAGTCACAACATTTATTTGTATGATAATATCAACAATATCGAATTGTAAAGGTAATATAAAAATATTATTAACAGGATGCGGTGATTTTTTGTTCCGTACCCGGCTAGCCAGCAGCAGTTCGTTGTTTTGGGGCACTTAAAAGAAGTCGCCTGTCATTTAACCCTGACATGTTTTATGGAATGCGTATGCCGACACAGTTAGAACAGTTAAAAACTATGACCACCGTAGTTGCAGATACCGGTGATTTTAATGCGATTGAGCATTATCAGCCGCAAGACGCTACGACGAATCCCTCTTTACTATTGAAAGCGATGCAGTCAGAGGCTTTCCGGCCGCTGGGTGTAGAAGCGATGGACTGGGCGCGTCAGCAAAACCCTGCCGATGAGGTGGTCGCGCTGGCAGCAGATAAACTGGCGGTGATGATTGGATGTAAATTACTGGAGCAGGTACCAGGCCTGGTCTCAACGGAAGTCGATGCACGCTTGTCATTTGATACCATGGCGACGGTTGAAAAAGCCCTCACGCTCATTGCATTGTATGAAGAGGCTGGCGTGGATACCTCCCGGGTTCTGATTAAAATTGCTGCGACCTGGGAAGGCATTCAGGCTGCGCATATTCTCGAATCCAAAGGTATACGCTGTAATGTTACATTAGTGTTTTCCTTCGCCCAGGCGCGGGCCAGCGCTGAGGCGGGCGTTTACCTTATTTCACCTTTCGTGGGTCGTATCCTTGACTGGTACAAAGCCAATGTTCCCGATCAGGATTACAGCGGCGCTAACGATCCGGGCGTGGTTTCGGTTAAGGCTATTTATAACTACTTTAAGGAACATGACTTTTCAACAATTGTGATGGGCGCCAGCTTCAGAAATACCAGCGAAATACAGGAACTGGCCGGATGCGACCGCCTGACCATCGGTCCGGCTCTGCTAGAAGAGCTGGCGCAGTCTGAAGCGCCACTTGAACAGAAATTATTTGCAGCCAAGCAGGTTTCACCACGTGATCCGGTACTCAGTGAACAGACTTTCCGCTGGCAGATGAACCAGGACAAAATGGCCAGTGACAAACTGGGTGAAGGGATCCGTCAGTTTGCCGTTGATCAGGAAAAACTGGAAGGTTTACTCAACGCACTTGGTTAACTGCGCTTCTCTACAAATACAAAAAACCCGGCATGCGCCGGGTTTTTTATTCATCAAAAATCGTTGCAACACTACTTAAGTAACGCTTTGGCTTTTGTTACCACATTCTCAGTCGTAAACCCAAAGTGCTCCATCAGTACTGCACCGGGTGCGGACTCTCCAAAGGTTGTCATCCCGACGATGTCGCCGTTGCTACCAACATACTTGTACCAGAAGTCACTGTGCGCAGCCTCAATAGCAAGCTTAGGAATATCAGCTGGCAGTACACTGTCGCGGTACGCTTTGTCCTGCTGGTCAAAATAAGAAGTTGAAGGCATAGACACCACCCGCACGGCAATCCCCTCTTCTTCCAGCTGCTTTGCCGCATTCATCGCCAAATTCACTTCCGAACCGGTTGCGATAAGAATCAGTTTTGCGTCATCCGTCTCTTTCAGGATGTAGCCACCTTTGGCGATATTCTCGACCTGAGACGCATCACGCGCTATTGACTGTGTACCCTGACGAGTGAAGACCAGCGCGCTGGGTCCACTTTTTATCAACGCCTGACGCCACGCCTGCGCAGTTTCCGTTGCATCGCAAGGACGCCATGTTGATAAGTTAGGGGTCATGCGCAGATTAGCTAATTGCTCAACAGGCTGGTGCGTCGGACCATCCTCACCCTGGCCGATAGAATCATGGGTATACACAAAAATATCTTTGGCTTTCATCAGAGATGCCATTCTCACCGCATTTCGCGCGTATTCCATGAACATCAGGAAGGTGGCACCAAACGGTACAAAGCCACCATGCAGCGCAATACCATTCATGATGGCACTCATGCCAAACTCACGTACACCGTAATAGATGTAGTTGCCGGCGGGATCGTCCTGTAATCCTTTTACTTCAGGCCACAGCGTCAAGTTTGATCCGGCAAGATCCGCTGAACCACCCAACAATTCAGGCAACTGCGAAGCAAAATAGCCAATCGCATTTTGTGAAGCTTTGCGTGTGGCCATGTCTGACATCTCCTGCTGACAAGCCTGCACGTATTCAGCTGATGTTTGCGCAAAGTTCTCTGGTAGCGTCCGGTCGATAACCCGGCGCTTAAATTCTCTGGCTTCTTCCGGATAAGCATTCTCATAGTCAGAAAACAGCACGTTCCAGTCTTTCTCGCGTTGTGCACCCGCCTCTTTTGCATCCCACTGCGCATAGACATCATCAGGAATGCTGAATGCTTCGTCCTTCCAATTTAGAAATTCACGCATCAAGGTAACTTCATCAGCACCTAATGGCGCGCCATGGCTTGAGTGACTGCCGCCTTTGTTCGGTGAGCCAAAACCAATGACCGTTTTACAGCTGATCAGTGTCGGTTTATCAGACTGGCATTTCGCCTGCTCGATGGCCGCGGCAATGGCGTTACTGTCATGACCATCTACATCAGCGATAACCTGCCAACCGTATGATTCAAACCGTTTAGCGGTATCGTCGGTAAACCACCCCTCAACTTCACCATCGATAGAAATACCGTTATCGTCATAAAAGGCGATAAGTTTGCCCAGGCCCAGGGTACCCGCCAAAGAGCACGACTCATGGGAAATCCCCTCCATCAGGCAGCCATCACCTAAAAAGCAGTAGGTGAAATGGTCCACCAGCGCATAATCGGGTTTGTTGAACTGAGCGGCCAGTGTTTTTTCTGCTATCGCCATGCCCACTGCATTAGCAATACCCGCGCCCAGCGGGCCCGTGGTGGTTTCTACGCCGGGCGTATAGCCATATTCAGGGTGGCCCGGTGTTTTTGAGTGTAGTTGACGAAAGTTGCTCAACTCTTCGACAGGCAGGTCGTAACCGGACAGATGTAGCAACGCATATTGCAGCATCGACCCGTGACCGTTGGATAACACAAATCGATCCCGGTTGGGCCATTCCGGGTTGGACGGATTATGGCTAAGATGTTGCTGCCACAGTACCGTGGCAATATCGGCCATCCCCATTGGTGCGCCAGGATGGCCTGACTTTGCTTTTTCCACCGCATCAGCGGCCAGCACGCGGATCGCTGCAGCGGATTTAGAACCGGTATATTTCATGAACCCTCACAAACATAGTATTGTATTATAATTAATTGAGCCAGAATTCCTTCCTCTATTCAAGTGTCCTGCCATAAAATTGTTAGAACAATGTGAACGATCGACCTTGCGCTGAAGTCAAAAAATCATC
The DNA here is from genome assembly GCA_964584105.1 of uncultured Alteromonas sp. GTDB lineage: Bacteria > Pseudomonadota > Gammaproteobacteria > Enterobacterales > Alteromonadaceae > Alteromonas. The sequence goes on along the minus strand of CAZOYR010000041.1, from coordinate 21,920 downwards.
GTCACGGATAAAGAAGCCCGTTGATTTATAACTTTTATTCTACCCAGAGCTCGTGTATAAATTACGCAACTACGGGAACGCAAAATAACAATTAATGCCCGTTTCGCTTTATGGATGAAGCTTTTGTATACACTTGTTCAGGTTTGGTTAAGCCGTTTAAAGGCACCCTATTCACAAATCGCCCGTTGGCCCATTGACCAACCGGTATTGTTTTTAATGTTTTCGCGCGTGACACGAGCGAAATCTGACAGAAACAGGAAAGAAACGATGCAAGTGTTTTCCCGATATCTCGCTTTATTCCTTATTTTGGGTGCAGGTACAGCATCCCTTCCCGCATTTTCTACCGGCGCTGAGCCTATCTACTACAGCGACTGTGCTTACATAGAGTTTGAGGATATTGATAACGCACAAATGACCCGGGAAGAGCAGCTAGCCGCAATGGACGCCGACTTCGAAGAAAGCCTGAATGCCAGTGAAGAATGTATGTCTGAAGCACTGGATAGCGGCGCACAGAAGCTTGCTGATGCGGGTGCTGGTTCAGATACCGGTGATCAGGAAAGCGAGTCGACTGAATCTGCTGATAATAGTGTTGCTGCACAGGCCTCTTCTGCCACTGAATATCAGACAACGCAATCGCAACAACAGCATACCACCACCGACCAAACCCGCTCTCACGCCGGCGGCCAGGGGCAGAAAGGCAGTTCTGCGGTCTGTGATGCAGTCAAACAAGGCCTGGAAGCAGCAACCACAGACAGTGAAAAAGCTCACTTTCAGTCATTAATGAACGAATATGGATGTAGTTAACAGTTTATGGGAGATACTCACGTGACACTGAATAGAAAACTCAAAGGAATGACACGTAGACTTGGTGTGGCACTGGCCACCGCAACGATTGCTCTGGCCGGCTGCCAAAGCACACAAACTAATGTTACCAGCGTTGGCCCGACACTGGGCGGCCCGCAATCAGGCGGCGAGCTGGGCAATGCAAAACGAAAATACAATTATTCATCCAATATTTTCCTGGATGTTGCCATTCCCGTTTTTGATCCGGGTATTCCGACCGATAAATACGGCAACATTGATGATGAAGAAGTGGTTGAGCAGGATATCTGGCCGCAGGTCAGACGCTTAGAGGCAAATCGCTTTGCCATCAATACCAAAAAAGCCCTGCAGGAAACTAACGCGTTTGGCGCAATCAATGTAACGCCTGATGCTAATGCCAGTGCTGATATCTATGTTCTGGGCAAAATCAATTACTCTGATACCGAGACCGTTGAAATTGGTATTCGCATCATGGATGCGGCCAACCGGGTATGGGATGAAGAAGAATTTGAGTATCGGGTCAGTGAAGGCTTCTACCGCGATGCATTTCGTAAAGGCGGCAACCCTTACGAACCTATATTTAATCAAATCGCGGCTCATATCTATGACGTGCTGATGAAAAAGTCAGAAAGCGACAAGCGTGAGATTGAGCAAATTGCAGACTTACGTTACGCCGCAATGTACTCGCCAGAAGCATTCAGCCCGTATCTGGAAAAGGAGAAAAGCTGGGGCTCCTCTCAGGCCCATTTTGAGTTAAAAGGTGCGCCATCAGCTCAGGATCCAATGTACCAGCGCATCCAGCGTATCCAGGCAAAAGACAACCAGTTTGTTGATTCCCTGCAGGATAGCTACGAAACGTTCTATGCCGAAACGCATGATGTATATCGTACTTATCAAAAAGAAACCCTGCCTATAGCAGCGGATATCCGCCGTAAAAAAGAAGAACGGACGCAGGCGCAGGCGATAGCCGGAATCGGCCTGGTAGCGGCAGTACTGCTGGGCAAAAATTCAGGCTCGACAGCTGGTCAGGTAGGGGCTGCGGTGGCTGGTGTTGCAGCAGCGGTCTCGCTGGCTGATGCGGTCAAAACCAATAAGGAAATTCAGGGCGTCCGGGATATTCTTGAAGAGAAAGGTGAAAACCTGGATATCAAGGTTACTCCGCAAGTCGTTGAATTTAAAGACCAGAGTATTGAGTTAACCGGGACTGCAGCAGAGCAGCATACCCAGCTTCGTCAGCGCCTGTACGAAATCTATCAGCTTGAAGCAACGCCTGATCAGCAGTTGTAACGACAGGTAAATAACGTGAGCAGTATAGACAAGGATATCGATCAGGATAAAAAGCATCACAAATCTACGCTGATAAAACTCGCTACCGCAGTAATTGCGGTAGCTATCGTTGCTGTCGCGCTATATCTGATTGTGCCGCTTTTGTCAGACATGCCTGATGCTTCCGCTCCCACTGACCGTGACATGACCACGGATAATCAGCCGGCACAGCAGGCTGAATCGTTGAGTGATGAGGAAAAACGTGCACTGCAGGAGCGTTTGAGCCGCACCAAAGCACAGCTTTCAGCTATTGGTGACGCTAAACGTAACTGGCAGCCTGAGACGGTTGATTCACTGAACACCAAGTTGCAGGATGCTTATGCCCTGTATGGGCAAAGTCGCTTTAAACGTACAGCAAACACACTTGATCTCATTGATGAGTCACTTGCGCAGTTTAATACCGCGTATGAACAGGCTTACAATTCTGCCTTGAAAGCGGCGCGCCGTGCCTACGAAAACGGTAATATCCATGATGCGCGCTCAGCTGTTACGACGGCGCTTAAAATAAAACCCGAAGATAATCAGGCGCTGGCGTTAAAAGCCCGCATTGATGTTTTTGAAAAGGTCCGCGCCCTTTATGAACAGGCACGCGTGGGCAAAGTAGAAAACAACCTGCAAAAGCAGTATCAGGCGCTAAAAGAAATTGTGGCACTGGATCCTGCTCAGATAAAGGCCAAACAATCGCTTTCTGACGTTGAGCGTGAAATGGGAGACGCCTCATTCAGTGCATTAATGACGCAGGCAATTGAAGCGGTGGACGCAAAAGATTACGACCAGGCCAGAGCGTTATTAGCCAAGGCATCAGCACTCAAGCCAGATAACGCACAAGTAGCGACCTTAACGGCCAGAATTGAGCAGGAACAGCATGCGGCTGGCCAGGCTGACGCTGAAGCGCAGATTCGAATATTTGCGCAGGCCGATGAATGGAAGACGGTAAGCATGCTCGCTGAAAAAAGCATACAGTCTTACCCGCAAAGTCAGGTGTTGCAACTGGCCAGAACGAACGCGGACAAGGTATTGGCGGCGCGTCAGAGCATAGCCCAATATCTGGCGCGCCCTCAACGTTTGGCTGATCCACGGATCCGCGAAAATGCACAGCGCACGATTGAACAGGCCACAGAGATATCTGTATTAAGCCCGTCGTTAAAAACATCTGTCGGTGAACTGGAGTCCGCGATGTCGGCCTTTAATGCGCCGCTACCGGTGACAGTGTATTCAGACAACAAAACCTACATAAAAGTCATGGGTGTTGGGGTGGTAGGCCAGGTGGATGAGAAGCAGATTTCGCTTAAGCCTGGTACTTACCGGTTTGAAGGAAGCCGCGAGGGCTTTCGTTCAAAAATCGTTTCGGTGACCGTTAGTGCGGATACGTCTCCTCTGTCAGTTCGCCTGGTTTGTGATGAGAAAATCTGATGATGAATGTATATTCGGACAATAAGGAAGTATGGCGGTGAGTCGTATAGATGCATCCATTAAATCCGACCGGAATAAAAACCGGGTGGTGGTTCTGGCCAGTGGTTGCCTGTTGGTCGCAGCATTGGGGAGCTATCTGATATGGCTGTTTTTGATTAAAGGCTACACATTTACCGTGTCGCCCGAGCGTGCAGCGCAAAGCCCACAGTTTCAGGTACACAGCGGCAGCGGCTTTTTCATAGAAAATAAGCTCTATGTACTAGGGCTGCCCGCGTCGGTGACGGTCAGCGCGCCTAAGTTTGCAGCTAAAACCGTAAATATTGATGACGACTCCCCTTCTACAATCAACGTCGAATTATCACCACTGCCAGCCACGGTGACCCTTTCCACCAATACCAACAGCAAAGATATTCAGTGGTTTGTTAATCAAAAGCCGCACGCGACGGCCGGACAGCTTACCTTAAGAGTGCCTGCCGGAACCTACACGGTCACAGCCAAACATCCGGCTTATGAAAGCGCCTCAGTAAATATTAAGGCAGATATTGCCGAAACCATCGAAAAAACCCTCTCTCTGACACCGGTTTCAGGCTCTGTGGATATCAACTCACAACCTTCAGGGGCCAGTGTGCAGATAGATGGTGAAACAGTGGGCAAAACGCCATTAACCCTGGCTCAGCCTGGTGGCAGTCATAAGATCACTGTCTCACTGACAGGTTACGAACCAGTAGCCGATGAAATCATGATTACGGCTGATACCAATACAGTGAGCCGGGATTACCGTTTAATTCCTGAACAGGCAACATTAAAAGTACAGACATCCCCGTCGCAGGGTTTACTGACCATTGACGGTAGCCCGGTTTCCGGCCGTGAAGTAAGCATAGAGGCGAATAAAGAACACACCGTCAGCTACAGCGCCCCTGGCTTTGCACCCCAAAAACAATCAGTCACACTCAAACCCGGGCAATCCTCGTCCCTGCGTTTTGACCTGTCACCGGTTAAAGGCGAGGTAGTTATTAAAGCGAATTTACCCGCTGAGATATTTATTGATGGTAAGAAGGCGGGCAGCACACCACTAACAACACAACTGCAGACGCTTACCCACACTATTGAGATTAGAAAACCCGGCTATCGTACAGTCAGCAAATCCGTCACACCGGCAGCCAATAAACTCACATCGGTTAATGCCGAGCTGTTAACCGAATTTGATGCGCGACGCCGTGAGGGACAGCCGCTGTTTGCACAAACCATCGGCATCGAGTTTGAAACGCTAAAGCCAGATACATTTGTCATGGGCTCGGCACCGAATGAAGCCGGACGCCAGCGAAATGAACACCAGTACCCGGTGACATTTACCCGCGCTTTCTGGCTGTCCAAACACGAGATCACCGAAGCCCAGTTCGCCCGCTTCAAGGGGAGTAATGACAGCTCAAAAAAACCGGTAACGGATGTGAGCTGGCTGGACGCGGCCAGATTTACCAACTGGCTGAGTGAACAGGAAGGGTTATCGCCGTTTTATATCATTGAAAAAGGCAGGCTGCGCGGTATTGACCCGGCATCCACAGGGTATCGATTGCCCACCGAAGCTGAGTGGGAGTATGCCGCCAAGAAGCACCGTCGTGCAGCAAGCACCAAATATGTCTGGGGCAGTCAGGACAGGCTGCGCGATAAGCAGGGCAATTTCGCTGATGCCTCGCTCAAGGGTAAGCAAACCTTCACCTTAAAAGATTATAACGACGGCTTTGAAGGAAAGGCGCCGGTAGGAAGCTTTGACCCCGAACGCGGGGGCTTGTTTGATTTGGATGGTAATGTGAGAGAATGGGTTCATGATTTTTATACCCTGTCGCCACCTGATAATGGTGCCGCGAAAGAAGACTACCTGGGCAGTGCGCCAAGTTCGTCCCACGTTGTAAAAGGGGGCTCATTCAAAACAGGCAGGCTGAAGCGTCTGCGTGCCAGCATGCGTACCGGAGAGTCAGACGCACAGGACGATATTGGCTTTCGAATTGCCCGGTACCTGAATTAAAGGAAGTGCCATGAAAAAGAAAATACTCATCGCTGCAATTCTTATTGCCATCACCGGAACCGCTGCGGCGTACTTTGTTTCACTGGACGCACCGCAGGATTTCCCCACCAACATTTAAGTGCATACTACGGCCGTGACTATGACTAAAAACAATAATGCATCTATGAACCCTAACCTTGTCACCAGTATCATCGTGCTGGTTGCAAGCTTTACACTGGTTCATCTGTTTTACGCGGGCGTGGTACGCCCGGCTGCGGAGTCGATTCTGGCCACACAGGGAACGTCTTCGCTGAGTTCCATCTGGGTCATTCTTAAAGATCTGGAACAGCAAATATGCCTCTCACTCATGTTCTTTTGCATCTTTTTAATGCTGTTCAAATTGTGGCGTCTGGTGGATGAAGAACCGCTTTATACCCGGGATTTTTTAAAAGATCATGATAAGTCACAACCGCTGAATGTTGATGAAGCCCTCACTGAGCTGAACGCCTCGTCCTACAGTGAAAATCCGGCAATGGCCACCTGGATAAACTGTATCCGACGCTTTCGTAACACCCGGAATGTTCAGCATGCGGCCGATGCCATTGAGTCGTCTGTCGATAACCTCTCTGCACAGCTTGAAAGCGGCAATAACATGATTCGTTATATCATCTGGGCGATTCCGTCCATTGGCTTCGTGGGCACGGTGCGAGGTATCGGACAGGCGCTGGCTCAGGCAGACGCTGCACTGGCTGGTGATATTTCAGGTATGACTGCCTCACTGGGCGTCGCGTTCAACTCCACGCTGGTGGCATTGTTTATCTCCCTGATACTGATGTTTTTTATGCATCTGCTTAATGCCCGGCAGGACGCCATGGTGCTGCGCACCCAGGAATCCTGTGAAAAGCACTTGTTGTCGCACCTGCATAATTAGGCCGTTATGAAATATAAGCGGCGTACCGAAGATGGCTTTAACCTGTCCTTCCTGGATGTAATGGCATGCGGGTTAGGCGCTGTCATTCTGATATTCATTCTGGTGGACTTTAACGCTTTCAGCGACACCGCAGCACCTGAAAAGAAGAAGCTGGAGTCTGAACTGGCGGCAGCGCAGGATGCGCAGGTTCAACTGCAAAAATCCATTGATGAAATCAATGATAAAATCGCCATGGAAGCGGGCAAACAGGATGCCTCACAGCAAAATCAAAATGAAACTACACAGCAGCAAAAAAAACTGCTTCAGGATATTTCCTCTCAGTTAGCGGTGGTTGCTGATTTGGAGAACCAGTTAGCAGCCGTTGCCAGTATCCCTACACCCGATGCCAATATCGCAATGAGCGGCACCGGTGAGCAAAACTACATCACAGGTATGCGGGTTGAAGGCAAACATATTGGTATTCTGATTGATAAAAGTGCTTCAATGATGGGCGATAATCTCATTGAGGTACTGAGTAAGCTAGCTTTACCCGATAACAAAAAAGTCGCCAGTGCTAAATGGCGCCGGACGCGACGGGTAGCCAACTGGCTGCTGGCCCGCTTGCCGCCTGCCTCAAAAGTCTCGGTGGTGGCATTTTCCGATAAGGCGTCGGTTCTGGGTATGCGACCGGTCAACACCGCCGGAGCCAGCGGTTCGCTCAAAGCTATTGCTAAACAGATTGGCGAGATTGTGCCTGATGGCGGGACGAATCTGCAGGATGGGCTGGCAACCATGATGAAAGCAAACCCTGACTTAACAGACCTTTACCTTATCACTGATGGTCTGCCTACCCTTGGTGAAGGACTGCCGCTTAAATGCAAAAACTTCATCAGCAGCAAAAAATCAATTTCATCAGACTGTCGGCAGCTGCTATTTCTGGAAACCGTCAAGCGCGGCCCCCGTGGCGTCACCGTCAATGTGATTCTACTGCCCATCGAAGGGGACCCTTTCGCGCCCTCTCTATACTGGAGCTGGACCAACAGTAATGGCGGTACATTCTTATCCCCTGCTCCGGAGTGGCCCTGATGCGACGTATAAAACGGCCTCCCATTGAAGTATTCAATCTGTCGTTTCTGGATATCATCTCCTGTGCGTTCGGCGCGGTCATCATGCTTGTATTGCTGGCGAAAAATGGCGAGCAGGATACTGAGCAGGGCTCCGCTGATTTGTCGGTACTGATTGAAAATGTACTGGCTGCCCAGCAGTCGGTGGAATCACTAAAGGGCGCGCTATCTGACAAGCAACAGGAACTGGCCGCAGCACAGGCGCAGTCAGCATCGGTCACCGAGCAACAGAAAAACCTGGAAACGTCTATTCCCCGTGCGCAGCAAACCCTGGCTCAGCTCCAGGACAAAGCAAAATCGCTACGTGAGGAAATCCGTCAGGCCAATGCGCGTCTAAACGTTGAAAACAGCGCGCAGGAACCTGACGAAGAAGTTGGTGGCATCCCCACCGATGCAGATTATGTTGTTTTTGTGATTGATAACTCCGGCTCAATGTCATCGGGTAGCAGCTGGATGAAGGTCACCCAGGTCGTCAAAGACATTATAAAATCTCACCCGCAAATGAAGGGATTTCAGATAATGGCGGCGGACGGCACGCACATGTACTCATCGCAGCGCGGAAAATGGCTTAGCGACAGTCAGTCGATGCGGGACAAGGCGATTTCACGTCTTGCCGGTTTCAGAGGCGGGGCAAGTGCCCCTGAAGTGGGTATCAATGACGCGCTGGACCTGTACGGGAACACCCAGGGCAAAGTCAGTCTCTATGTATTCGGTGACGATTATCGCCCCGCTGATCTGGACAGTGTCGTATCACAAATAACCAGAAAGAATGCCGACCAGAGCGGGCGCGCAAAAGTGCGAATTCATGGGATCGGCTTTAACCGACCCAGAAACGGTAACGCCCAGCAGTTCGCTGCCTTTATGCAGGCCGTAGCCAAGCGCAACCGGGGCGCGTTTGTCGGTTTGTATTTTTAGCGCCTGCTCAGCGCTTACACATGCAGATTATCGCATAAGCCACACTACTGTCCGATACGCGTTGCACTGCTCCTGCGAACAACGGTAGCATAATGGTGTATCTGATCAGCGAACATCATTATGACTGAACTAGAAAGTGCTATTAACGACCGTGAAAAAGCGATACGGCTGATCCTTGCTGTAATCCTTATCAGCTTCGGACTTATCGCAGCAATGGGCGTATCAACCTACAATAATTTTGATGCTGTTTATGCACAGCGGCTTAGCGCCTACCCCACGGTGAGCGCGATCGCCACGTTACCCAATGTTGCCGCTATGGTGTGTCTCATTCTGGTCAATGTGGCAGCAGTATCAAAATTGCGCAGGGCCAATCAGGCGCTAACGCTTAAGGCCTACTCGCTGTTAATGGATTCGGGTTTCAGCGAGCAGGATCCCCAACAACAAGTCATGAAGCAACGCTTTCTGGGCGCGGCAGGACTGCCTTCAGACTACTCCCTTAATCGTCTGGCAAAAATTAAAACCTTTCACTTTATGAATGTGGCCAGCCCGGTAAGTCGCGCCATACAAAAGCAACGCGCATCCTGGATTGCCGTGAGCAGAAAAATCGAAAAGCGTGCGGCACAGTGACCGATGCAGTTTAGAGTAAAAAAGGCGGCCATAGCCGCCTTTTTGATTAAATCAGCCCTAAGTGACTGGCGTGAAATTGCAGATGGTCATCGATAAATGACGCAATAAAGAAGTAGCTGTGATCGTACCCCTCGTGCATATTTAACGTAAGTTGTGTGTCAGATTGCTGCGCGGCATTAACCAGCGCTTCAGGCTTAAGTTGCTCATTTAAAAACTGATCGGCATGCCCCTGCTCCACCAGCAACGGAACGTAATGTTGCTTTTGAGCCAGTAAGCAGGCGGCATCATATTCTTTCCACAGCTCCCTGTCTTCGCCCAGATACTGGCTGAACGCTTTCTCGCCCCACGGGCACTGCGTGGGGTTAGCAACCGGACTAAACGCAGAGACTGACACATAACGCTCTGGTGCTCTTAAGCCAATTACCAGCGCACCATGTCCGCCCATAGAGTGTCCACTGATAGCCCGCTCGCCGGTGACCGGAAAAGAGGATTCAATAAGTTCGGGAAGCTCTTTGGTCACATAATCATACATTTGATAATGGGTTTTCCACGGCGCCTGGGTGGCATTGACGTAGAAGCCGGCGCCAAGTCCCATGTCGTAAGCGCCGTCACTGTCATCCGGTACATCATCGCCACGGGGGCTGGTATCCGGCGCTACGATCGCCATACCTAACTCCGCCGCCAGCTTCATTGCACCGGCCTTTTGCATGAAGTTTTCATCTGTACAGGTAAGGCCCGACAACCAGTACAGTACCGGCACCGGATTATCTTCAGACGCAAACGGCGGAAGAAAGATAGCAAATGTCATCTCACAGTTTACCGTCGAGGCAGCGTGCTTATAGCGGCAGTGTCTGCCACCGAATGCCCGGTTTTCAGCAATTAACTCCATTAGCCAGCCTCCGTTTCGTCAAAGTAAACAACCGAACGAATGCTTTTACCTTCGTGCATTAAATCAAACGCATCATTGATATCGACCAGTTGCATTTTGTGCGTGATAAACGTTTTCAGCGGAATTTCACCGTTCAGGTACTGCTCTACCATGCCGGGAAGTTCTGAGCGGCCCTTTACACCACCAAAAGCAGAACCGCGCCAGACCCGACCGGTCACTAACTGAAACGGTCGCGTGGAGATTTCCTGACCGGCACCTGCTACGCCAATGATGACCGACTCGCCCCAGCCTTTATGACAACATTCCAGCGCTGAACGCATGACATCAACATTACCAATACACTCAAAGGAATAGTCCACACCGCCGTCAGTCAGCTCAACGATGACTTCCTGAATTGGCTTATCATATTTTTTCGGGTTGATAACGTCCGTGGCGCCCAGTTGTTTTGCTAAATCAAACTTATCTTCATTGATATCAATGGCAATGATGCGACCCGCTTTAGCCATGGTTGCACCGATAATGGCTGATAAGCCGATACCGCCCAGCCCGAAAATGGCAATGGTTGCGCCCTCTTCTACCTTGGCAGTATTAAGCACAGCGCCAATACCGGTAGTCACACCACACCCAAGCAGACAAACTTCATCCAGAGGGGCTTCTTTATTAACCTTGGCCAGAGATATCTCAGGCAGTACCGTATATTCACTGAACGTTGATGTGCCCATGTAGTGGTATATAGTTTTACCATCTTTAGAAAAACGTGTGGTGCCATCAGGCATCAGACCTTTGCCCTGTGTCTCACGAATTTTACCGCACAGATTGGTTTTACCTGATTTGCAGAACTTACATTCGCCACATTCGGGGGTATACAGTGGAATGACGTGGTCGCCGGGCTCAACAGAAGTCACGCCCTCACCCACTGACTCGACAATGCCGCCCCCTTCATGTCCCATGATTGACGGGAACGTTCCTTCCGGATCGTCGCCAGACAGAGTAAAGGCATCGGTGTGACACACACCGCTTGCCAAAACTTTAATTCTTACTTCCCCGGCTTTAGGTGGTGCCACTTCGATTTCTTCAATCGACAACGGTTTACCTGCTTCCCAGGCGACCGCAGCGTTACATTTTATAGGTTGACCTTCCATCGTTCTCTCCGGTGTTCGTTAATTTATCTATTACCAGTAAACGGTCTATCGGCTTTTGGTTCAAGTTCGTTTACACTAAGCGCCAAATATAAAAGGTGAATGTCATGCTTAAAAACCTTTGCCATCATTTACTTGGCGTAGTTTCGGTTACAATTTATTTTATCAACACGGTCATCTGGGCCACACCCATTATTTTGTTATCCGTGTGCAAACTTATCCCCGTCCGATTGTGGCAAACGTTCATCACCTACCTGCTTGATAGCTGTGCCACTGCATGGATCGGCGTCAATAATTTAAATCAGCGCTTGTTGAGTAATACCACCTGGCATGTCAACGGCCTTAATCAATTGACGCCCCGGGACTGGTATCTGGTCATGGCCAATCATCAGTCATGGGTAGATATTCTGGTGTTACAGCGCATCTTCAACCGTCGTATTCCGTTTTTGAAGTTTTTTCTGAAACAAGAGCTTATCTGGGTGCCGATTCTCGGTCTGGCATGGTGGGCACTGGACTTTCCCTTTATGCGCCGCTACACCAAAGCCTATCTGGCGAAAAATCCGCACATGAAAGGCAAGGATATGGAAACCACCCGGCGGGCCTGTGAAAAGTTTCAGCATAAGCCGGTCAGCATCATGAATTTTGTTGAGGGCACCCGATTTACCAGGGCTAAACATGATGCGCAAGACTCGCCGTTTGTCCATTTACTAAAACCCCGGGCTGGCGGTATTGCCTTTGTGCTTTCAGCCATGGGTGACCAGTTACATAAGCTGATAGATGTCACCATTGATTATCCCAACGGTGTGCCGTCTTTCTGGGACTTTGTCAGTGGCAAAGTCAAAGATATACGGGTCGAGGTGATGGTGACCCCCATCAAGGATATTATCGATGGTGGTTTTTTCAGTGATACCTATTTTTCCGACCCTGAACAGCGTGAACGCTTTCAAAAGTGGCTAAACAGCCGTTGGGCCGACAAAGACCAGTTACTGACAACGTTAAGATCGTAAAGCGCCATGTTAAGAGTAGTACTTGCCCCTTTCATCTTTCTTATTCACACCCCTTTGCAGATTATTAATCTGGCCTTGTGGGCATCGCTGATTATTGTACTTGGTTGTCTGAAACTGATTATCCCCATCAAGGCTTTTCGCCGGATGCTGGGCAGCGTGATGCATTTTTGTATGTTCGCATTTGGAAAAATCAGCGTGGCAATGATCTACCTTTTTAATCCGATAAAGATTGAGCGACAATTCAGCGCGCCGGTTTCCCCCCAAAGCTGGTATCTGATTGTGGCCAACCATCTCAGCTACCTGGATATCATCTTACTTATTGAGCTTGCCGCAGGCCGTATTCCGGCACCGAAATTCTTTCTGAAAAAGGAACTTATCTGGCTGCCGTTTGTAGGTCTGGGGGCATGGGCACTGGACATGCCGTTTATGCGACGTTACTCGCGGGCATTTATTGCTAAAAACCCTCATCTGGCGGGTAAGGATATTGAAACCACCAAGCGTTACTGTCAGCGCTTTACAGAAACACCGACTACGGTCATTAATTTTGTAGAAGGCACCCGGTTCACGCCAGCCAAACATGCAGCCAGAAAAAGCGATTATGTTGCACTGCTGCCGCCCAAGGCAGGAGGGATAGCTTTCACAATGGCCACCATGGGTGATCTGTTTACCAATATTCTTGATATTTCACTGCTGTACCCGGATAACCGCAAGCACCCGATGATGGCCATGTTAAGCGGTCAGATGCGGCGCATTGTTATCGATGTGAATGTACTGGAGCTGCCATCACAGGCCAAAGGTGATTACTTTAGCGATGAGCAGTTCAGAACGGGGTTTCAACGCTGGCTGAATGAATTGTGGCGAGCAAAAGATCAGCGTATCAGACATTATTTGGAGAAATAGTTTGGATTTCAGTGAATCAGCCAGAGAGCTATTCCTTACCGTAGTACATAAACTGCTGCCGACGGTAACACCTGACGATGCGCTTTTTAATATTATTGCTGTAGGCACCATTTTCGTCACCGCCGCGGTGATTTACGTACCAATTCGGGTACTTTTCCGACTTTATATGGAGCGTCTGGTTAAACGCACACGCAGCGGCTGGGATGATGCGCTGCTTAATCACGGCTTCTTTCGCCGTCTGGTTCATCTTGTACCAGCGGTGATTATCTTCTTGCTCACCCCCGTGCTTATTCAGCAGGATGGCCTGCTTTACGGGGTAGTGATTAAGGTGTCGTTGCTCTACATGATGGCGGTTGCCCTGCTCACGATTTTTGCGGTGTTATCGACACTCGAAGACATGTATAACGCCTCTTATCTGGCCAACCGGACACCCATCACCGGCTTTATTCAGGTGGCCAAGTTAATCTTCACCATTATTGTTATGCTGTTGTGCATTTCAATCATTATTGAGCGCAACCCGCTGTTTATATTATCCGGGGTAACTGCCCTGGCAGCGGTGATGTTATTAATTTTCAGGGATACGATTCTTGGCTTTGTCGCAGGGATACAAATTGCGGCGAACAGAATGTTTAAAAACGGGGATTGGATCCAGATTACCAAGTTTGAAGTCGATGGCGAGATCCGTGAAATTGGCCTGACCAACGTTAAAGTGCAAAACTGGGATATGACCATATCCACACTGCCTACCTACTCGCTGACTAACGAAGCGGTGAAAAACTGGCGTGGGATGCAGGAGTCAGGCGGACGTCGTATCAAGCGTGCAATTTATATCGACATCCATTCGGTGCGCCTGTGTGACAAAGACATGCTGGAGCGCTTTTCAAAAATTCGCCGTCTGACCGATTATATTGATGACAAGTTGCAGGAATTGAGGGCCTATCATCAGGATGAGAACATTGATGAAACAGATTTGCTCAATAGTCGAAAGCTCACCAACATTGGTACTTTTCGCGCCTACCTGAACACCTATTTAAGCCATCATCCCAAAATCAATCAGACCATGTCGATAATGGTCCGTCAGCTGCCACCTACTGAGTTGGGCATTCCGTTGGAGCTGTATTGTTTTTGTACCGAGAAAGCATGGGTCAATTACGAAGCAGTGCAGGCTGACATTTTTGACCACGTTATGGCCATGCTGGATGTATTCGATTTGCGTGCCTATCAGCGTGACAGTCACTTACTGGCATGGAACGCCCATCGGGCAATGCCTGCCAAGCAGTACGAGAGTATACCGGCGCTGACATCCCAGCAAAGCGACGCCGGTTCCTGAGCGTCGCTGTAGCTATCAGGCCAGTGCGTAGCCCATCAGCAGGCATACCACCAGGCCTGATACGCCAAAAAAACCGTACTCTATTTTATGCTGCATGCCTTTGGCACCACCAGCATTTCCCATAAAGCCCATTATTATGCTGGTCATGCCCAGTACAAACGCCAGCAAACCAATGCCAAAGCCCAGGGCGCCCATCCATTCAGTCATCGTTTAAGCCTTATCATTTCCTCAGCGCGCTTTCATTCTGTTACTGCACTATTACTTTATGCGCTACCGCATAACCGCATAACCGCATAACTGCGTAACTGCGCGCTGCTAACATGTTCAAATTGATGCTTTATTATGCATCATCAGACACCATTTGAGTAATTCTGATTAAAAAATTTTTGTCTCTTATTGCGCTGGCTCAAACAACTACAATTTAGTGAAATAAACTAAACAATAGCTGCCGTTACGCATCTTACTCGCCAACAATAAACTAACCAATTGATTTATAATAACAAAAACTACTGGCACACCCTGTGCTGTAGCTAGTCAGATATCGTATTAACATAAACTTCAGATTTGTAAAAAGGAAATACAATGAAACGACGCGCGCTTGCTTTAGCTGTATCAACACTACTGACCACGTCTGCCATGGCTCATGATAATGAGTGTGATGTAAATTTGCAGGGTAACCTGGAATACAACAAGAAAATGATCACGGTTGA
Source organism: uncultured Alteromonas sp. (assembly GCA_964584105.1). Classification (GTDB taxonomy): domain Bacteria; phylum Pseudomonadota; class Gammaproteobacteria; order Enterobacterales; family Alteromonadaceae; genus Alteromonas. The sequence continues at coordinate 6,806 of CAZOYR010000041.1, read as the reverse complement.
AATGGAAAATGGCAGCGTTATGACCATTGCACCGGATAATCGCCTGACGATAAATGGCGAAGCTGTTTCCCTCAATGATGACCAGCAACAGTATGTTGACGATTATCGGACAGCGATTGATGAGGCGGTGCCGATGACAGTGGGCCTGGTCTCTGACAGCATTGATTTGGCCGGTACTGCAGTAGGCGAAGTGTTTGGTGAGCTGCTTGGTCCGGATGACGAACTGGTCCGCGATTTTCAGGGCACGCTTAAGGAAATGCGCGGTGAGATGGAGCACCACTTTTATACCGAAGACGGCAGTATTCGTGTTACCGGTGATGACTTTGAGGATGACGGCTGGTTCGACAGTGCGTGGGAAGAAAAGTTTGAAGACCGTATTGAGGATATGGTGAGCGAAGCCACAGGCAAACTGCTGGTCGCTATCGGTTCACAGATTGTCAGTGGTGATGGTGACATGGACGAGTTTGCTGATCGGATGGAAAACTTCGGCGAAAATCTTGAGGAGCGCCTTGAGACACAGGCTGAATCTATTGAGCACCGGGCTGAAGATTTATGCGAGGTGTTGCACGAAGCTGATGATGCCGAAGGCAAGATGCAGCAATCCATTCCGGGACTCGATGAGCTGGACCTGATCAACATCAAGCGCCACAGCAATCGTATGTAATGTTTGTGCTAGGATAGGTGCCACGATTATATTTGGCGCTTATTCGCAATGACGACACTTACCCTTTGTGGTTGTGGCTGGCTGGGAAAACAGCTGGCCGCAACGGCCTCCACCAACAACATTATCGGCACCACGCGAAGTGACGATAATATTCCCGCACTACAAAAACTGGGTGTCACCCCGCTCGTCTTTCAGCTTGGCGATGACGTTTCACAACTTACAGCAGCCGCTGAAAAAAGCACGGTAGTATTGAATATTCCACCGGGTGCACGCAAAAAGCCGCTGGACCCTGAGTTTGTTCCGCAAATGTGTGCGCTTATCGACCAGTTTTTTGCCTGTGGGGCATCGGCGCTGGTATTTATCAGCACAACCGCGGTCTATGGCGATAACGATAGCACGGTGACAGAAAATACATCGGTCGCGCCGGCAACGCCATCAGGTAAAGCGCATGTTGAAATTGAACAGCATTTGCTCACTCATTATTCTCATAAGGCGGCGGTATTTCGATTAGCAGGCCTGGTCGGTGCCGATCGCCATCCGGTTAATTTTCTGGCAGGCAGACAGCTCGATAAGGGCGAACAGGTGGTTAATCTTGTGCACGGCGACGATGTTTGCTTAGCATTGCATCAATGGATAGCCCTCCCTGAGTTTGGGCAGACATATCATTTATGCAGTCTGGAACATCCTAAGCGAGGGGATTATTATTCGGCCTGCGCACAACAGCGGTCGCTGGCAGAGCCTGAGTTTAATGACGGGTATGAAATGCTCAGCCCGGCAGGTAAGCGTATAGATGCAACCACAAGCTGGAACCGTCTGGGGCTGAAACCAAAGTACGCCAGCCCCTACGATATGATTTAGCTAGAACATTGCTGAAAGGCTCGCATAAAGCGAAATGTCGAAGTATTTCAAACATACTGTATTGATGAATATGACTAACAGTATGACCGGTATGAACGTCCCCAGCGAGATATCAACATAACGCTCAAACAGGCTTCCCTTGTAATTTGGAGCCCCTTCGTGAAGTGCCTCATTAAAATTGTGGCGCTTCCAGCGGTAGATAACAAAGATACAAATTAAAAAGCCGTTTAGCGGTAAAATGGTGTCGTAAAAGACATCATAAATGACATCAAAAAACGATTTTGACGCGCCTGCGTAACTGGTAAATGAGGTGAAGAAATCCACAAAGCCGAAAGACAGTGCGCAGAAGCAGCCCAGAATCACCAGCAGAATCCCTAAAAGACCCAACGCCTTTTTACGGCTTACGCCCTTCTCATCCATTAGTGCAGCAACCGGCACCTCAAAAATCGAGACCAGCGACGTGATAGCGGCAAAGAACACCAGCAAAAAGAATATGCTTGCTACAATTGATGCACCCAGGTAACCGATACTTGTTTGTAACGCTAAGAAGATTTTTGGCAGGAAGGTGAAAATCATACCAATCGAAGAGTCACTCAACTCTGCAGGGTTGGTATCAGGATTAAACGAAAAGATGGCGGGTAAAATCATCAGACCGGCAGTAAATGCCACGGCAGTGTCGGTTATCGCCACCAGCTTTGCCGAATTGGGCACGTCAGCTTCTTTGGCGATATAACTGCCGTAGGTGATCATAATACCCATACCCAGCGACAGCGAGAAGAACGCTTGCGCCAGTGCACCGTTGATGACCGAGGCGGTAATTTTGCTAAAATCAGGAATAAGGTAGAACTCGACACCTGCCATCGCGTTATCGCGGGTCAGCACAAAAATAACCAGCAACAACAGCATGATAAACAGCGACGGCATTAGCAGTTTAGCGGCTTTTTCAATCCCTTCTTTAACACCGCCCTGCAGGATCAAATAAACCACAGCAGCCACACCGGCCATATAGAGAAAGATTTTGGGGGAGTTAATGAAATTGCCAAAGGTATCAGGATTGGCCAGAACATCGAGGTCGCCGGTGACAGCTTCAAACAGGTAGCCGAAGATCCAGACAGTGATGACCAGGTAGAATACCGCAATCATAAACGGTGTAAGAATGGACAGCCAGCCGGCTATTTTCCAGCCGGGTTTATCACCACTTAGTTGATTGTAGCTGCCCAGCGGGTCTTTACGGGCGTGACGACCGACCGTCATCTCAGCCAACATGACCGGTAAACAAATAGCAAAAACAAATATGGCGTACATTAATAAGAATGCTCCGCCGCCGTTTTTCGCTGCTCCTACCGGAAACCCTACAAGATTACCAATGCCAACGGCCGATCCTGCTGCAGCAAGAATAAAACCGAGGCGCGATCCGAACTGTTCTCTGGCGCCGCTCATATACAGCTTCCCCTCAACGTTTGTTATTTGTTGTTTTGGTCGCCTGACTTATTATTTTATTGTGCAGGGCCCGAAGCCTCGGTGTCAGTGCACCTCTTGCCGGGGTCCTCAGTCAGACGGTTCAAAATGGTAACAGCAGTCAATAGAAAAGTCTTGAGTTATAGCGCATTCTGACAAGGAGTAAGCGTATCACCAGGTTACCACTTCGTGTTCCCAATCCATAAAGTAAGGACTCTGGTCAGCGCGCAGCTCGGGTAACAGTGATAAAAGCTGTGACACGGTGAATTCGGGGGTAAACAACTTTTCGGGTTTAACATTACGCTGGAAGGGCTCGGACAACCCGGTGTCGACGGTGCCGGGATGATAACTGAGTAACGTGGTCGACTTTGCTCTGCGCCCGTATTCCACTGCTGCGGTTTTCAGCAGCATGTTCAGTGCAGCTTTAGATGCGCGATATCCATACCAGCCACCTAAACGATTATCACTGATACTCCCCACCCGGGCACTGAAGCAGACAATCTGGCTGGGCTGGTCGCTCATTCTGTCCACCAGATGTTTCAGCCACAGTGTCGGCACTACGCTATTTACATGAAAATAACGAAGCAACTGGTCATTATCAATATCCTCAAGCCGCTTTTCCGGCGCTATCTGCAAGCCGTCTACCTCGCCATGCAATATGCCCACAGTGCTTATGGCAAGGCGCACCTTTTGGTCTTTAGCATCCAGTGACTGACAAAATTCGTGAATGGCTTTTTCATCGTCGGTGCGGATATTCATGCACCTGACGTTATCTGAAAATGATGCAGTTTGTGACTTGCGCGACAAGGCATAAATGGTGTTACCAGGGTAGCGTTCTGACAACTGATGCACTAACTCCTGCCCTATTCCTCCGGACGCGCCGATGACTATAATGACATCACTCATGCTTACCTCCGCACTCAGGACCGCGTTTCTGGCCGGTCAGCCAATAGGAAATTTTGTAACGATGTTTGGCGAACGCCAGGTACGCTTTATCGGCCACGTGGCGGACCACCGGCCATCTAAGAGGCGCGTATAACCAGCCTTTGCCGACTTTTTTCCACGCTGCGTGGGTAGCATCAAGCCCTTCAAGAAATGTCCCGTCAGGTAATTTGACATGAATGCGGTTATTCAGCTCGTCCCAGTTTAAGTGCGGATAGCGTGTAGCGAAATCTTCCTGCTGGATATCCTCGTACGTAATTTGGTTACCGTCATCATGCTTTTGAAGATGACGCATTTCAGCGCGGCATAAAGGACAGTGCCCGTCGTAAAAAATAATCATATCCGGCACGTTATTTGAGAAATTGAACCATGTTATACGAATTAATTATTTGCCCGGATGACTTGTGAAGGATTAGCTTAGCCTCCACGTTATGCGTAGAGAAAACAGGAGGGACAAAAATGGCAAATATTCAACAGGCAACACTCGGCGGTGGCTGTTTTTGGTGTATCGAGTCAGCGTTCAACAGTGTTGAGGGTGTAGAGAGCGCACTGTCAGGCTATGCCGGCGGTGAGACCGACGATCCCACCTATAAATCGGTATGCTCCGGCACCACTGGCCACGCCGAAGTTGTACGGGTAACGTACGATGCTGATCAGCTAAGTTATCGCGAAGTCTTAGAAATCTTTTTTGCACTGCACGATCCGACGCAGATAAACCGTCAGGGCAATGATGTGGGCCCGCAGTATCGCAGCGTAATTTTTTACCATGACGATGCGCAAAAACAGCAGGCAGAAGCCATTATTGATGAAATCAATCGTGAGGAAATCTGGCCTGACCCGGTGGTGACGGAAGTTGTTGAACTTAACAACTATCATCAGGCAGAGGATTATCATCAGGACTATTTCAAAAATAATCCGCAAAACCAATATTGCGCGATGGTGGTTGCACCGAAGCTGGCAAAGTTTAAAAAAACGTTTGCCGAAAAACTGCGCAAGTAGCGCGTTATTGGTTTACCGGTTCACCGAACCAGTCGGCCTTAAGCGGCGTTGAAAATAGCAGTGGTGCCATTGCTTCATATCGGTTCTGATTACTTTGGCACTGCACATTTTTCATATAATTCACTTTCCAGGGGTCGTTAACCAGCCAAAGCGTCCCCTCCATCACGGTAATCCCCTCTATAGAAGCATTATCCATTACTTCATCTGCATCACAGTCTTGACTGCCTGTTTCAGCATAAAATCGCATGGGTACCCGACGCGGCGCTTTTTGCCCTTCGGGATCCAGAATCCATAACACATCATCGTTGCGCGCCATGGCCAGTAAATAGCCTTTATCGTGCGGCTCGTGATGATAATATTCCAACGCATTAAAGGGGTGATTGCCGCTTTGCCATTGCGGCATCCGAATAGCCGGTTCGTCCACCGCGATAAAATCTGTGGTTTCCCAGAAACCGTCATTCATCACAACGCTGAAAATACGTGGCATGCCACTGGCATCTTTTTCCAGTGCAAGATAAAGAGTATTGTCAGCCCCTAATGCCATGCCTTCAATCCCATCATTGGGAAAATCACCTACTTTCATATCGCGACTAAATTGCAGCGGCCGCACGCGTGACATGTACAAATCACCCTCGCTGGTACGCTCTATTCGCACCAGTAACGTAGGATAATCAGTAGAACCCGTCTCTTTATATCGCTGCTGGCAACGTGCCGAAAGCGCGCCGGTGCGGGTGGCATCTTCTGTGACGGTGTAAAAAATATCAGGATCCTGCGGGTCAGCAACCAGGGCTTCAAGGTCAGGCTCATCGGCCAGGTAATTAGAAAAGCAGCTTCTTCGTACGCGACTACCGATGCGCATTTCTTCTCTTTTATCCATGAGCGTCGCACTGGCGGGATCAATTACGTGCAGCCTGCGTTGCTGGTCCGCCCGGGCACTGCCATCTGAAATCGAAACTAATTTTCCCTGCCAGACAGACAGCCCTGATGTCTGCGGATCCTGCATAATCTGCCCGTCAGCTTCACGAAGCCAGCGCCCTTTGGCTGAAACTCTGGTATCGCCAGACGATTGTACAACGGTCTGTGCATTATCGATGTCCGGCTCGGAACATGCGGACAGAACAAAAAAGCTGGCAAAAATTATCGATGCGCGAAACTTCATAGAAACCCTAAAAACGAAACCGCTTAGAAAACCATGATCATCGCTTTTTTCTCCAGAACACACAAGTCGGTCACAAAAATGTCATGGACCGACCCAGGCGGCAGTCCTTTCCTATTGAAATTTAGTAACAATATTAACGCTATTGTCAGGTGACAGCATGACTGTTCTGACGGTAAGCTTTCTAATCAAACTTATCTCCCAGGAGCCTGCTATCAGCGACACAAGTCTTCCCTGTATTGTGGCCGGACCTATTTTACGTCGGGTTACCGAAAAGTCAGTGACGGTGTGGGTAATCACTACCCATGATAATCCGGCCAGTCTGACGCTTTCAGATGACGCGCCACTGGCCGGTAGTACTAAATCACAACTGATTCAGGTTGGCACCAACGCCTTCGTACAATTGATCACACACAACCTTGAGGCTGAACTCACACCGGGCGACCTGTATCAGTACCGCATCAACTTTGCAGATGAGCAGGTAAATGCCAGATGGGATAAAGAACGCACCGCCTTACTGTACCGTGAAGATGAACAGCTGAATTTTCGCTTTCAGACAGCGTTATCCGATGTACTGCACGGGTCTTGCCGCAAGCCTCATCATCCGGTCGGTGATGCGTTGCTACGGGTTGACCAGCTCATCGAGCAGGAAAGACAGGGACAGGGCAAGCGCCCGGATATGCTGCTGATGACGGGCGACCAGGTCTACTGTGATGATGTCGCCGGTCC
>CAZOYR010000040.1:0-28037 GCA_964584105.1 uncultured Alteromonas sp. | reverse complement strand
AGCTTAAAGCCGCCACACGGCTAGCAGTTGCGCGACACTTTCATCTTCATCGGTACCCAGCTTATTGTTCCAGTATTGATATTCAATACCTACAAAAACCGTGTCCTTTTTATCAAATAGCGCATGGCCGGCATCCCAGCGAAGCTGTACCTGCGCCAGCACCCAGTCTTTCGCTGCGACACCGGGAATTTCGGTGTCCCTGCCTGAAATGTATTCAGCATGACCTTCTACCGACCAGTGCTGTTGGCCGGTTGCAATTGGATATCGCCAGGCCGCATCAATCATATAACTGTCATCCTCGGCTGGCGCGCCGCCTGCAACCAATCCCTTACTATCATCAATATAGGCTGTGAAGAGCGTATTGAAAAAGGCAAAGCCAGGGATATTCCAGTTGATTTGCACGCCGGGCAGGTACTTCAGTACATCAGCATCTGGCGCAGCATTGACGCCCAGGACCATACCTATATCGCTGATAGCGCCATCATACTTTACGTCAAACAACGCACTGCTACTGAAAAAGGGATACCACTCAGCATATAGCTCATCGCCATCGTCGGTCCTGGCGTAATCAAAGAACAAAAAGTTGCCGCCGTATTCCCAGCCACTGGCATGCTGGAAAGTAACAATAGTGGTATCTACGTCGGTGCCCGGCGTGGATGCAAATGGTTGATTCAGCTTGCCCTGCTGTAAATGAAATTCCGTTTCACTCCAGGTGGTGGCAGTTGCAGATACTGAAAAACAAAAGGCCGTGACGAGTAAACAAGCGCGCAACATGGGGGAACTCTGATGGTAAATAAAGGCGGCGATTATAAAGATTCTCAGATAAAAAAGCGTCCCCGACGACACTTTTTTCTGTGTATGCGGCAATGATAAAGCGAATCACTTAGTGAATCACCTCGGTAAGCATCTTGTGGTGAGTAGCCACGCATTCGCTAAACACCGCTTGCACGAAAAGGTGTGAAATCCATGTTAATGTCGGGTAAATTGGTTGAGTAAAAAGACATCTGACCACACAGGGAGATTTATGGCGCAACCGGTTTTTCACTACGATACACACAGTGTGTTTAATCAGCCTGCTCCATTGGCGAACTACAATGCCTTTGATGCAGATAGCATTTTGCAGTATTGGGTCAATCAGTTTGGTGGCAAAGAAGGTGTTGAGCGCCTGACCGGATTTGGCCATCACGTCGGTCACACATTACAGGAAGCCGGCTTTCTGGCAAATCGTCATGCGCCGGAGTTTGAACCGCATAATCGCTTTGGTCAGCGTGTCGATGAGGTCATTTATCATCCTGCTTATCACCAGCTTATGGCTCATGCCATCAGTCAGGGACATTGCAGCTTACCCTGGACATCAGAACAAGCCGGTGCGCATGTGATACGCGGTGCAATGGCCTATTTGCACACCCATGCCGATCCCGGCTCTGGTTGTCCGCTTACCATGACGTTCGCCGCTGTGCCGGCCATCTCTGTTCAGCCTGATGTCGCCGGGCGCTGGCTACCCAAAATCTTATCCGGGGTGTATGACGGCAGCAACCGGCCCTGGTATGAAAAAGAAGGCGTTACCATCGGTATGGCGATGACTGAAAAGCAGGGCGGCAGCGATGTCAGAGCGAACACGACGCGCGCTGTGCCTGTGGATAATGCCGGTCCTGGTCAGCTTTACACCCTGACCGGTCATAAATGGTTTTGCAGCGCCCCCATGAGTGACGCATTTCTGGTCCTGGCGCAATGTGATGATCGGTTGTCGTGTTTTCTGGTTCCCCGCTGGCGCGAAGATGGCACCAAAAATCCAATACACATACAGCGTCTGAAAGACAAGCTGGGCAATAAGTCCAATGCCAGCTCAGAGATAGAGTTTCGCAACGCCCACGGCTGGATGTTGGGTGAAGAAGGCAAAGGCATCAATACCATCATACAGATGGTCGCGCTGACCCGGTACGATTGTATGCTGGGTTCCGCGGCCCTTATGGCGCAGGCAACCAAAGAGGCGATTTGGCACACCGCCGGACGTGCGGCGTTCGGTAAGCCGCTGCATGAACAACCACTGATGATGAATGTGCTGGCCGATCTGGCGCTGGAGTCAGAAGCTGCGCTGGCTATCAGTTTACGTATATCCCGGGCGCTGGATAACCTTAGTGAACCCCAGGAAGCTGCGCTGGTCAGAAGCGCTACGGCAATTGGAAAATACTGGATTTGCAAGCGGGCTGTACAACATACCTATGAAGCCATGGAATGCATCGGTGGCGTGGGCTATGTTCAGGACAATGTGACCAGCAGACTGTATCGCGAAGCGCCGGTCAATGCTATCTGGGAAGGCTCCGGCAATGTGCAGTGTCTGGACCTGTTAAGAGTGCTTAAACGTGAGCCTGATACGCTGGCAGCACTACTGTCAGAACTCAGCCAGGCAAAAGGTCGCTATTCGTTGTACGACCAGGCACTGGAGAGTGCCGTGACAACCATGGCCGATACCGCCAACCTGGAAGTCAACGCGCGCCGGTTAATGGAAATGCTGGCACTGTGCTGGCAGGCGGCCACATTGATCATTTACGGAGAGGCAGAGATCGCGCACGCCTTTGTCAGTTCGCGCCTTGATTCACAACAGTTTCATCAGTATGGCACATTGCCATCGCACATAGATGCCGGCGCTATTGTGCGGCGGGCAATGCCCGCGGCAGACCGCTCAAAAATAAATACGTCCCACAATCAGGAGACAAAATAGAATGTCAGTTAACGAAAACTATGCCAATTTACGCGAATTTATCGATGACCGGTTTACCCGCTATGAAGGGCGTTTGGCTTATCGGTGTCTGGGCCAGTCAATGTTGTACGATGAACTGGATAAACACGCGACGCATCTGGCACGCTACTTTGAGCATGAAATGGGGTTAAAAGCCGGTGACCGTATTGTCATTCAGTTGCCCAATCTGATTCAGTATCCGGTGGCCATGTATGCGGCAGTCAGACTTGGGCTGGTGGTGGTCAACACCAACCCATTGTATACACCCAGAGAAATGCGTCATCAGTTCACAGATTCTGGCGCAAAAGCCATTGTGATTCTTAGCGACCTATTACCCAAACTTGAACAAATTCGTGATGAAACCGGCATTGAACAGGTACTGGTGACAAGCGCCGCGGACTTTATACAGCCCTCGACACCTCATGATACCTACCATTGCTTCACGCAGGCGCTGAGCACGGGTGAGACGCTGAATGATTTCACACCCAGTCAGGCGCAGCGTGATGACACTGCCGTGTTGCAGTATACCGGTGGAACGACCGGCGTCTCTAAAGGTGCCGTACTCTCACACGGTAACTTACTGGCAAACGCCGGACAAATGGCGGCGCGCCTGGAAGCACGATGCCAGCAAAGCGAAGGCGTGTTTGTCTGCCCGTTGCCGCTGTACCACATCTATGCATTTACCGTGAATATGATTGGGTTGTTCGGGATGGGCGAAGCAAACTTGCTGATACCCAATCCGCGAGATATGGATAGCTTCGTCAATGCCATTAAAGCGGTGCCCTTTAAGGGGATTGCTGGTATCAACACATTGTTTGTGGGTTTATGTCAGCATCCCGGATTTAAAGACATTGATTTCAGTAACCTGAAAATTACGTTATCCGGCGGCGCGGCACTCACACATTCGGCAGCACATTTATGGGAAGACGTGACCGGATGTGCCATTACCGAAGGCTATGGTCTTTCTGAAACGTCGCCGGTGGTGTCATTTAATGTGTTTGGTGAAGAAGAGCTTGGCACGGTCGGTAAGCCGCTGGAGCAAACACAGGTAGCGGCCTGGGATGAACATGATAAGCCGGTGGCTGAAGGCGAGGTCGGTGAGCTGGTGGTAAAAGGCCCGCAGGTGATGAAAGGGTACTGGCAACGTGACGACGAAACCCGCAAAGTGATGATAGACGGCTGGTTTAAAACCGGTGACATGGGACTGATTCAAAGTAATGGCAATGTGAAAATCGTCGACAGACTGAAGGATATGATTATTGTTTCAGGCTTTAACGTCTTCCCCAATGAAGTGGAGGATGTACTCAGCGAACATCCGGCCGTCATGGAGGCGGCTGTGGTAGGCGAAGCCGATGACAAGACCGGTGAGGCGGTAAAAGCATTTGTCACAGTCAGCGAGTCGGTGACAGAAGACGCATTACGGGAATTCTGTCGTGAGCATCTGACCAATTACAAGGTACCCAAACACATTGAAGTGCTCGAGGAGTTGCCAAAATCCACGGTGGGCAAAATTTTACGCCGGGAACTGCGCAAGCGCTAGATGACAAACGCTTAAAGGCTCTGAGGCCTATTCCGGTAACAGCGGGTGCGAATTGTCGTTTGCATCCGCCGGCGAGAGCAATACGGATGTTTCAGGATAAAGCGTGTTAATGGTAAGCCTGGGCTCTGAGACATACGCGGTAGGCCCCATGGCGCCTACTGTCTGACTAACACTGAAGAATCGCTCAAGCGAATCATCAACACGCAGTTCAACCCGAAAGCTGGCCATCGGATCCAGTTGTGCGGCGCGTCTGGCCCAGTCATCTGGTACGCCGGGCGTCGCGCATAATCGCCTGAGTCGACGCTGCATGTCGGTATCCTGCGTAAGCAACACATCCTGCTGAATACTCATCAATATCAGGCACAGGGCATCGGTATAGGCTTTTGAGCCTGAGGTGGCATCGTGCAGACTAAACAGCAAATCGAAATGGTTAGTAACACGGGCAAGGTGGTGCTTACCCACTAACCGGCTGTAAAACGCCACCCAGCTTTTATTTACCATCAGAATATCGCCGGCGCCATCAATTAACACGGTCGGGTGGGGCTCGAGTGCGCGCAGCGTCAGCGTCATCGCCTTGCGTAACCATTTCAAGTCCGGTGCACAGAACGTGGTCTTCTTGCCATGGGCCTTGAACCCTGCGGCAATAAGTAAGTGGTTACTGTCTCTTTCAAGCATGCCCAGTGCGCCAGCGATAGCTTCGACCATCTCAAGGCTGGGCGATACATGACCATTTTCCAGCCGGCTCAGGTGTCTGGCTGACGAGCCGGTCCGAAAGGCCAGCTCTTCCTGACTAATCTGGTGAACGCTGCGCCAGAAGCGAAGCAACCCGGAAAACGGTGAGGGGGGATCAGCGTAAAAAGCGGATGTCATCAGTATTACCTGCTGCAGATTTTCAACGGTTGTACAGATAGTCAATCACCTACCCGACATGACAGGTCATGTTATCTGTTGTCTGGCAGCGCAACAATACGCTCACACGTTAAACCTGAGATTACCAACCGCGCCACCGGCGCAATGAGGAAAGTATGGCTGCATCGTTACTTAATGAGCGTGATATCGCATTCATGTTGTACGAATTGTTAGACGCTGAGTCGTTGACCCGGCGGGAGCGTTTTAGTGAGCATAGTCGCGAGACATTTGATGCTGCCATGGAAACAGCGATCAATGTGGCCGATAAGCATTTGTTACCCATCCGGCAGAAGACCGATCTGATAAAGCCTGAATACGATGGTAAGGATGCACACCTGATCCCGGAGATTAAAACGGCCATGCAGGCGGTGATTGATGCCGGGCTGGCATCGGCGACTGCTGACTTTGATTTGGGCGGTATGCAGCTACCCTCTACCATCGCGTGTGCGCTGAGCACACATTTGACTGCGGCAGGTATGAGTACCATGGGATACACCACCCTGACCAACGCCAATGCCAATCTAATTGAAGCGCACGGCACTGCTGCGCAAATCGAAAAATGGGTTAAACCAATGCGGGCGGGCCGCTTTACCGGCACGATGGCAATGACCGAACCGGGCGCAGGATCCGGACTGGCCGATCTGATTACAAAAGCCGTGCGACAGGACGACGGCAGCTACCGTATTACCGGCAATAAAATTTATATCTCCGGCGGCGATCACGATTTGGCTGACAATATTGTGCACCTGGTATTGGCGCGGGTACAGGGCGCACCTAAGGGAACCAAAGGTATTTCGCTGTTCATCGTGCCTAAGTTTTTGGTGACTGATGATGGCGCCATCGGTGATCGTAATGATGTCGCGCTGGCCGGGCTATTTCATAAAATGGGCGGTCACGCGATCACCTCTACATCACTAAGCTTCGGTGAAAAAGACGGCGCTGTCGGGTATCTGGTGGGCGAGGAAAATATGGGGCTCAGTTATATGTTCCATATGATGAACGAAGCACGGCTTTTTGTAGGTACCGGTGCCGCAGTGATGGCGCTGGCAGGCTATCAGTATTCGCTGAACTACGCCAAAGAGCGTCCCCAGGGTAGATTGCTGGCAGAAAAAGACCCGCATTCCGCGCCGGTCAATATTATTGAGCACAGTGATGTAAAAAGGATGCTGCTGGCACAAAAGGCCTACGCCGAAGGTGCACTGGCATTGTGCCTGTTTGGTACCAGGTTACACGATGATGAAAAAACGGCCCCTGATGCACAGCAGAGAAAGGATGCGCATCAGCTGTTGGACTTTCTTACGCCTATTATTAAAACCTGGCCGTCTGAGTACGGGCTGAAAGCCAACCACTTTGCCATTCAGGTATTAGGAGGGGCGGGGTATACCAACGAGCATCCGGTGGAAATGTTTTATCGCGAAAACCGGTTAAATCCGATTCATGAAGGGACAACAGGCATTCAGTCCATGGACTTACTGGGACGCAAAGTACCCCGCAATCAATTTGCAGGTTATAAAGCCTGTGTCAGTGCGATCAAAAACACCATCGCTCAAGCCAGCGAGATTGCAGCGCTCAGTGAAAATGCCGCGACGCTGGAGCAGGCGCTTGAAACACTGGATGCCACCACGCAAGCTGTGATGGGGGCATCGCAGTCGATGAATATTGATGCGGCGTTCTCAAACTCAGTGAAATACCTGGACGTGTTTGGTCATGTGGTGATTGCCTGGATGTGGCTAAAGCAGGGGCTGGTGGCGCATAAGGCACTTCAACAGCCTGTCCATGAAAGTGACGAGGCGTTTTATCGCGGTAAACTTCAGGCGATGCGCTTTTTCTTCGTCAGCGAGTTGCCGGAAATAAATCACTGGGCCGCGCTGGTGCGTAATCTGGATACCACCAATTATGATATGCAACCTGACTGGTTTTAATCAAAGGAGATTCACCCATCATGCAGATTGTCTCTCAGGACGATTTACTGGCCAGCGCCGGTAGAGCGTTACCCGTCACGGACTGGTTCACTATTACACAGTCTCAGATAAATTGTTTTGCAGACTGTACGCACGATCATCAGTTTATTCATGTTGATCCTGATAAAGCGGCGCAAACTCCGTTTGGCGGCACCATTGCCCATGGCTTTTTAAGCTTATCCATGTTGTCTTATTTTGCGCAGTCTTTTGGACTTCAGGTGAAAGGCGCGGTGATGGGCATCAACTATGGGTTGAACAAAGTAAGGTTCATCACACCGGTCAAGGTAGACAGCCGCATTCGCTGCCATGCTACCGTGGTGGACGTCAATGAACACAAACCGGGCCAGTTTTTTGTGACCTATGACATTACCATTGAGCTGGAAGGCAGTGATAAACCTGCGCTGATAGCACAGTGGATTGGCGTGCAGGTCACTGACACCGATAATAAGCAGGAAAAGTAATGACAATTTCATATGAAGGGCAGGTTGCCATTGTAACAGGCGCCGGTAACGGCTTGGGTAAGACACATGCGTTAGCGCTGGCTGCGCGAGGCGCAAAGGTGGTGGTTAACGATTTTGGCGGCGCGCGCGACGGCACTGGTGGTTCATCTGCCGCCGCTGAGGCAGTTGTCGCGCAGATCAAAGAAGCGGGTGGGCAGGCAATAGCCAATGGTGCCAATGTGGCCGACTTCGGGCAGGTGCAGCAGATGGTCAGTCAGGCGATGGACACCTGGGGGCGGGTGGATATTCTCATTAATAACGCCGGCATATTGCGTGATAAGTCCTTTGCCAAAATGGACCTTGATGATTTTAAGACCGTGATGGATGTGCATGTCATGGGGTCGGTCAACTGTACCAAAGCTGTGTGGGATATTATGCGCGAGCAACAGTACGGACGGATTGTGATGACCACATCATCAAGTGGTCTGTATGGTAATTTCGGGCAGGCCAATTATGGTGCGGCAAAAATGGCGGTCATTGGACTGATGAACACCCTGGTTCTTGAAGGGGCGAAGTACGGCATCAGGGTCAACGCGCTGGCACCCACTGCCGGAACGCGAATGACTGAAGATATCATGCCTGCGGAGATTTTCGCGCTTCTGACAACCGAAGCGGTCACCGCCGGGGCTCTGACCCTGTGTGATGAGGACGCGCCGAACCGCATGATTCTGTGTGCAGGTGTGGGGGGCTACTCCGTCGCCCGCATGATGGAGACCGACGGCATATTTCTGCCGGAAGCAGAACAGCAACCAGAAGTCATCCGGTCGCACATGGACGCTATCGAAAATGCAGATGCTCAGAAAGCATTAAAGGCTGGTGGCGAGCAGGGCGAAAAATTTCTTAAAAAGGCCATGGCGTTCATGCAATCTCAGGGATAAACGAGTTCGCTCAACCTCGATGGGAGCGTCGCAGCGGGGCTCGACGTATTAATGCTGTTCATTCAGCCCTGAGATTTGTATGATTTCCTCACTAAGAATAAGCGCAATGGTTTGTTTGCGCAGGAAAATGTCAAAAAAGGAAACAATGATGAAAGCAGGGAAAATAGTAATTTCCGGGTTACTGACAGGATTGTTATCTGCATGTGGTGGTCACGGTTACGAGGGCACATGGAAAGCAACGTCAGATAATGCCATGCTGGAAAAGCTGATTAATCAAACCGGTGGCGGCACGCTCGTCATCGGCGAAGATTACATTGAAGCAAATGGTCAGCGTAATCAGGTCGATGAAATTTTCACCCGGGAAAGTGGTGGCAAAAATTATCTGGTTTTCGCCAAAGAGGGTGAGGAGCAGGTGTTTGAGATTAATGACGAGGACAACCTGGAAATTGGCCAGATGGGTGTAACATTAACTTATTCCCGTGCTGATTAATCCATCATGCGGCGCTGGCAATGCCAGCGCTATTGTCATCTGCCCCGTGTCTGGTTACCAGCAGCCAGCAGGTAACTTATTCATAGACTGATCAAGACTTAGCGATGTACAGCCGGTATCGCCCGATTGCCCACCTTTTGCTGCGGCGTTTAATGTATACGTTGTGGCTGTTACGTTACTCACCGTAAAGGTATAAAATTCAGAAGTGGGTATACCAATTTCACTGGTCGCAGCATAACTGGTATTCTCAAGCCTGTAGGATTCCTGCTGCAATTTTAGTTGCAACAGCGCGTTTTGCGCTTCAGCCCGTCTGGCGCTGGTGACATGAGACTGGTAACTGGGGATCGCAATGGTTGCAATAATCCCTGCTATAGCGACCACAATCATCAGCTCGACCAGCGTCCAGCCACCATCCTGTTTTTTGAACTTTGCGTGCTTCATACGTGAACATCACTTCTAATACTTAGGTTAGGAAAAATTTCGCTTAGTATACTTCCTAAGAACCTGAACGTTTCTTTTTTGAGAACACAGAGCATAGACCACATTCCGCTGGAATAAGGTTTCAGGATTTATCCGAAGGTATAGGTGTCAGGGTGAGTAATCAAAAAGGGCTGTCTTTGCTGGAACTCATGATAGCAGTCGCTATCGTTGCCATCGTCGTCACACTTGGCGCGCCGGCAATATCTGATGTGCAGCGCGGTGCGGCACTATCCGGTGCTGTTGAAAATGTGTATTTCGGGATGCAGCAGGCACGCAGCCATGCGGTGCGTCAGTCCTCGGATATTCAGGTAGATTTTACCGCTGGTCAGAACTGGTGTGTTGGCACCACCGATCAAACCGATTGCGATTGCGCGGTCGCGAACAGTTGCACAGTAGACGGTGTTGAAAATGTCCTGCGCGGACAGGATTTTCCGGGCATCACGCTGCCTGCTCTAGCCTTTGGTACCGATAATCAGACAACGTTTGATGGTACCCGGGGCCTGACCCTCAACAACAGTGGCTCAGCAAGTTTTTCCAATGGCACAGATACCGTTCGTATCAATCTTAACGAAGTGGGCCGGGTACAGATCTGTGTCGTCTCTGGCGAGTTGGGAGATTATCCACCATGCGCAAGCTAACGTCACAACACGGCTTTACTCTTGTTGAGTTAATGATAGGTATGGCGTTGGGTGTGGCTGCCCTGACCGCCCTGGGCTCGCTGGTGGGATATGGCGTGGGCGTTAACGTGAATCTTTTAAAAAGCGCCCGGGTAAATGAAGAATCTTCTATGGTCCTCTCCCTTTTGCAGCGAGATATCAGACGAGCGGGTTACTCTGGCGATACGGTGGCGATGCTCACCGATCCCACTACCAACCCGTCTGACTTCTCTGATTCACTGGTTATCAGTGCATATACCGGCGAAGCTGCGGGTAGCTGCATTCTTTTTTCTTATGATGCGAATGACAACGGGGTTCTTGACACCACCGGCAACAGCGAAAATTTTGGTTACAGGCTGCGTGGGCAGACGGTTGAAATGCGTCAGAGTAATCTGTCCTGCACGCAGGATGGCTGGCTCCCCCTGACTGACAGCGACATTGTTCAGATACAGGGTCTGTCGTTCACCATGGGCCAGACGCTGAGCAATAATATTCCAACCACATCAATTACAATAAACCTGCAGGCTGAACTTGCGGCTAATACGGACATATCCCGTCAGTTCACAACTGAAGTACTGGTGAGAAATTATGATGGATAATTCGGTTACCTTCGCCAGACCGGCTCAGCAGCGCGGCGCGATGATGCTTACCGCAGTCTTGCTGTTACTGATACTGGTTACATTAGTCACCCTGTCTACGGGTCGGGTCAAATCGTTCGAACATAAAATTATTCTTAATGCACAGAATTATCAGCTGGCTTTTAGCAGTGCTGAAGCCGGACTGGCGCGCGCGATTAGCCGGTTAACCGAAGATCCGGGTTGGGATGGCACAGCAATTACAGGAACGTTACCAGGGCAGGGTAGCTATAGCGTGCAGGGTGTCAGACAGACTATCACCCGGGAATCCACCGTACTGCAACTGGTAACGCTCACCGCACAGGGAAGCTCGCCTGATTCTTTATCTAACGTCGATCAGCAGCAACAGGTCATTCAGTATTCTGTTCTGGCCAATCCACCTGATGTACCGCTTATTGTGGCCGGAGGTCTTGGGGTAAGCGGTAACTTTGAGGTGGTGGCTAATCCTAATGGTGGTGGGGAAGGCGTGCCGTTATCTATCTGGACCGACAAACCAGTAAATCTGCAAAGTGGTAGCGGCACCACCTGTGGCCTGCAGGAATTCAGTGAGGGTAACTGTTCCACTTCACCCTATTCTGAAAAAGGCTTTAAAGATCTCGATATTCTGGATGATGACGTTAACTTTCCGCCAGATATGATGGAATACCTTTTCAATATCCCAGAGGCTGAATGGCCAACGTTGCGCGCCGATGCGGATCTTCGACTCACAGATTGCAGCACGTTAGGGCCCTCTTCCACCGGATTGTTGTGGGTCGATGGTGATTGCACCGTTAATTCAAACACTATCATCGGCAGCCCTGATGATCCGGTAGTACTGGTGGTTGCTGATGGCAATTTAAGAATGAACGGTGGTGCGCAAATTAACGGCATGGTATTTCCGTTCCGTAAGCCTACAACGGTGGCAGATTTTGACATTGATATGGTCGGTAGTGCGCGGGTAAACGGCGTAGTTGCCTCAAATCATCCGGTGGGAAATTCCGGTGGTACCTACAATTCGGTTTACGATGCCGAAGTGTTGCAGGGCCTGCGCCTCAGCGATGCCTTTCAGCGGGTAGCCATCGTGCCGGGAAGCTGGCGGGATTTTTAGGAGTACTGACGTGATAAAGCATAATAAAAATATGAAAGGGTTTTCCCTGGTAGAGGTATTGATCGCTTCTCTGATCATCATGTTAGGGGTCACTGGCTTTGTCACACTGCAAACTGAATACATGCGCAGTGATGCAAAGCTCAACCTGCGTCAGGTGGCGTTGCAGCTGGCACAGGAAAAACTAGACGATTTGCGGCAGTTTGATGTGTTGCGCACCACCGCCGGTTTGCCGGCATACAATGACATCGGCAACGACGCCGGCGGCGGTTTAAATGCCGGAAATGTGGTGGTGGACATAAAAACCGATGCCACTAAAACTTACACCTTTACCAGAACCTGGGCGGTTGAGAATCAATTTTACACCGATACTGACACCGACGGGATACCTGATACCTGGTTAACAGAAGGCGATATCGGAATCCCGGTTCCGGCGCCTGATGTTCCCGGGCAAAAAATCGTTACAGTGAATGTCAGCTGGACGGATCCGCAGGGCGAAACCAAATCCATCGCGGTAGAAGGCAATGTTGCTCCGGTTTTGTTAGCCAGAAGCTTTCAGGCTAATAACGAATCAGACGGTGCTAAAAATCAGCCAAAAGTGGCATACACACCGGGTCTGGCACCTGATGTTATCTCTTACGAACTGGGTAATGGTGAGAGTATCGAAACCAGCAAGCCGGTGCCCGATATCGATAAGCAGGGTGATAATAACCTTGTTCAGTTTGAAACCATCCGCTATATCAACCTTCCTGACCAAACCGATAAGCTGGAGCAGGAAGATTTTCTGACGGTAAACTGCTCATGCACGCTGGCAGGCACCGGAGAAGGTTACACGCCGAGTATGACCGACTATGATGGCAACGAACTGGTGGTAAAGCCCGGCGAAAAGATACAAAAACAAACTGGCGAAGCAGACGGTAGCCAGCAGCCAGCGATTTGCAACACCTGCTGTCGGGATCATCATGATACGCAGGCGATGATCGATCAGGAGCAGTATTACCGCAAAGAGGGCGGCGAACCACACGGCCATTATAAAAAAATGAACGATGGAAGCTACCTGCCGGCATCATCAGTGGGTGATGCTTATGACGAGGTATGCCGGTTTAAGCGGGTTGATGGTTACTTTCAAATGTATCCCGACTGGCAGCTGCTGGATGTCATTCAGTTCAGCGATAGGTACTTGCTGGATACTGAAACGCTGGCTAATTACACCGCTTATACCGAATCAGCAATAGCCGCCAGGGTGCTGGGCAGCGGTGCACCTTCAAAGCCTACTGATCGTTCTATTACGATGGGACCGGGTGGACAGCAACTGATTTCTCGTGGGATCTACCTCGACAGAATGACAACCAGCCATAAACAGGCACTTAAAGCGATGATTGAGGCTGGTAAGGAAGACTGGAAAGCCTATGCCCCATTTTATGATGTGAACCTCACGTTATTGTCTCAGTGGAGTTCAAAGTACTCGGCGATTGCCACTGTTACTAATGAAAGTATTCAAACTATTCTGGACCCGGTGAATGATTTTTACGGTACTTACAGTAGGGGCCGGGTCGAAGCGCTTAGCGACGGTACAACGGCTATTAGTAATTTCGCCATGGGGTATAACGCAGGCATAACAGGCACTGCGGGTATTTCTCCCACTTACTTTTTTGGCGGTAAGCTGGACGACTCACTGTTAGTAACGGTGAATAGTAAGGCCGCATCAGAAAAGTTCTATGCATTGATTGGTAACATCAACTGTCTGATAACGTTAAATGGTGTAATGGAGCCTTGTGAAACCAATAACAGCAAGAAAGCCAGTTATGTCGATCTGTCTAATCTGGTTATTACTAACTCACCATCACAATTTACCTGTCCAATCACTATTCCTAAAGGAAAGTCGACACCGTTCTTCAGTTGCGAAAATATGTCAGAAAACTGGAAAGGCGACATTATCTTTGCGTTTGAGAAAAATTACTTCAATGTCACGCTCAAAGTACAATATCCGGATGGCACCATTGTGGAAGCTGACCGGATTTCATTGAGCACCGGCTTGAATGCAACATCTAATCAGGAATACAGTCTGATTATTGAGCTGACGCAGATTTAACGCTTGTACGCCCCGCTTATAACTTTGTGATTAACCGGGGCGCCTTTCTGGAAAGAAAAGTACTTCACCAATCTTACCGTCATTTTTTGATTACCATTCCAACGTCTGGCCTGACCGGAGCCGGCAGTAGAATATAAAAAATCTCTCGTTCTTCCTTGAAATTGTGTAAACCTGATCTACGCTTTGGGCAGTCGGCAACGTTCGCGTTGTGTTTATTTTTCAAAGTATGCTGCGCTTCCACTACACGCACTTTTTTTCTTAATCCCACTTATTGCCTGTAATTATCTTTCCAAAATAACTATTTACGTAATTATACGAATAGGTCTGGCGCAGACTGGGAAGTACATTGGCGGGCTATCAAAATAGGTAGAGCCTGAATTAATGCTTATTTCGACGGTCGTTCGACTCTGTTTTCTGATAGCGGTTATCATGCTGTCAGGCTGCAAACCTGACCCGGCTCCCGCTACGCTTACAATTGGGTATACCCACGAACCGCCTTATTCATACATAGATGATGCGGGAAAGGTAAAAGGTATATATCCGGATGTTGCTCGTCAGGTTGTACAGCAGATGGGTATAGATAAGGTCAAATGGGTGTTGCTGTCCTTTGACAGGCTTATCCCTGCGCTTATTAATGACCGCATAGATATTATCGCCGCAGGGGTGGCAGTAACGCAATCCCGGATTGACCAGAACCTGTGTTTTTCTATGCCATTATCACAATCAGACACGGCGGTGTTATGGCGTAATGACAATCAGAATTATGTGCCAGAAACGCCAATTGCCTCACAGGACCTGCAGTTTGTTGTCATTGATGGTTCGTCAGAAGAATCAATATTGCAACAGCATCATCAGTCCGGGTCCTTGTTATCGGTGGAAGATATCAGGCTGAGCTTATTAGCACTTAAATCAGGCCGGGCTGATTTACTGGTGATGACACGACCAACGCTGATGAACGTGCTGCACGAAACCCCTGAACGCTATCAGATTAAAAACGGCGACGGCTTTTTGCATAACAGACAAATATCAGCGTTTGTTATTAAAAAGCAAAACACGGGGCTGGTAGCGCGATGGAATGCTGCCCAGTCATTCATCAGCCATCAACATGACGTGAAAATGGCATTGCACCAGGCGGGTATGTCGACAGTTGATACCGCTTCAGATTACGACCGCTGCTATACACTATGAGGCTCTCTTTGCGCTATTTGCAGGATAAAAGTCGCTGGATATTACTGATTGTCCCGGCCATGCTGATTATATCCATAGCAACCGCAGTAATATTTCACATACGCGAAAAGGAGGTCGATTATCGGGTTTCAATGGTCTATGCCATTGAACAGGCCGAAAGCGATTTTACTAATGGCCTGATGCACTTCGCGCTTAGCGGCGAGGCTGAGAGTCCGTGGCAGCGACGCGTTGGTATGGCTCTGATTACGCAGGCGTTAAGCGAATACCAGAGCATTGCACACCGGCTCAACAATCAAAGTAGCTCTCAGGACATGTTGAAAAATGTGAAGGAGATGTCACTCAAGCTCAACACACTGGTTGAGAGCGGAGACAAGGTAGATGCGGAGTTTCGTGAAGAAATCTATCAGATTTCAAGCCAGGCAGATCGTATTGAACGTCAGTTAGCCGAAAGCCTGGAAGAACGCCGTGTTCAGCAGCGCCACTGGTTTATGGTTATCATTGTATTAAGCAGTGTTCTGTTGGCGTTTCTCGGACTGGCGTTATTTCGTTCAGAACGATACCGGTTTGCACTTAATTCAAGTCTGCAACTTAGCGAGCAGCGCTTTTTGCGGTTATTACAAAATACAGATGATGTCTTCTGGCTTGAAACAGTTGATAGTGAGAAAGCGCTCTATGTGTCTCAGGCTTTCAGTAAGATGGTCGGGCGCGATGCCAAAGCCGTCCTGAACCAAAAATCAGCCTGGCGAAAGCTGGTGCATCCGGACGATATCGACGCTGTAGAAAAGGCTCGCACAGAAGCGCGCCAGAGCCCGCGCGATTTTAAATGTCGTATTGTTCGCCCTGACGGAAAGACCCGGTGGATAGAGGGCCGGATATTTCCAATCTGGAAGGAGCAACACGAAGAGCCAGGCCATAAGCCGGATTTTATAGCATCAATCAGTCGTGATGTTACCGAGAAGCGGGATATTGATCATCGGCTGTTTCAGGCACAGAAAATGGAGTCACTGGGGCAGCTGACCGGTGGCGTTGCCCACGATTTCAATAATCTGCTGACCGTCATTTTGATTAACACCCGTCATCTGATTGGCCGGTTACAGGACGCGCCGGATCTGGCCAGAATGATGACCCTCATTATGCGCGCTGCAGAGCGTGGGGCACGCCTGAACCAGCGATTGCTGGCATTTGCCAGTAAGCAGCAGCTACAGCCTGAGGTGACTCTTGTCGAGGAGTTGATCGACGAATCTGTCGAAATGCTGGCACGCACCCTTGGCGAGAAGTACCAGCTAACCTTTCAGCGACCTGACCAGCCGCTGTGGGTTAGGGTCGACCCGGGACAGCTACAGAATGCGCTGGTAAATTTATGTCTGAACTCCAGAGATGCAATGCCTGATGGCGGCAGAATTACTATCCGGCTGGAGCAATCCGGCCACAAAAAATTGTTTGGTATTGCCGGTGACACAGTGCACATTTCTGTGAAAGATGATGGAGAGGGGATTGCTCAGGATGTGCTGGATCGGGTTCTAGAGCCGTTCTTTACGACCAAAACCAGCGATAAAGGCACAGGGTTAGGGTTAAGTATGGTGTTTGGGTTTGTACGCCAGTCTGGCGGCAACATGCATATTAACTCTCTGGCAGGCAGAGGAACAACAGTCCATATGGTTTTGCCAACCTGTGCGTCGGGCAACAAACGCTTACCAGCAAAGCCTCTTCAACCCACCAGAGGGGCAACCATATTGCTGGTAGAGGATGATGAACTGGTGCGTGAAAGCACAACCTCAATATTGCAAAAGGAAGGGTATCGGGTTATTCAGGCAGAAACCGCAGAAGACGCACTGAAAGTATTGGACGCTAAAGCTGATATCGACCTGGTGCTGACAGACGTTGTAATGCCCGGCGCGCTATCGGGCTTTGAGCTGGCTGAGCGGGTACAAACGACGCATCCTGCACTGCGCATTCTGGTAACGTCAGGCTTTGTGGGTAACAAAAGGAGCAACTCTGAGCGCTGGTTTTTTTTACAAAAGCCATTTTCCAGTCAGAGCCTGTTAGCACAGGTTAATCAGGCTCTGAACACGGCGGACTCAGCTACGAATAATAATATGTGATGAGCGCGCTTTTTCAGGCTGACAGAAAATATGTTGCAGACTATCGCCAAACATAGCATCTGGCGAATAATGCGTAATGCGCAAGCTGTCTATCATGGGCGATTGCGCTTCAATTTCTTTTAATGCGACTTCCGTTTTGACCAACAGCTTCATCACATCGTCCTTGCGGCGGCCGATAAATAGTGCAGTTACCTGCGTCTCGCCAGTGCGTCCAAGGTCGTCTGCGTCAAAAAGAATACTTCTGGCCATTTTACTGATTCGTTGAATCACATCATCTACTGACACCTGGTAAGAAAGCGCTGTGATTTTTACCACGTGCACAGCATGCTCAGCACCAGCTGCAATGCGAACCAGCGCATCAGCGCGGCGGGTAAAGGCGTCGTTGTGACTTATCTGGCTCACGGCGTCAAGACTGGCCGCAGCATTGTAGTGGAATTCCTTTTCCACAATGCGTACGATCATTTTCAGCGTTGATTCCTGTTTATCCGTCCAGTTCCCGGGAGTACGATCGGCGGCAAAGACACTTCCTAAAATACAGCCGTTGTTTGCTCGCACCGCATGGGCTACAAACAGTCTGTAAGGAGGCCGGGCGTTTACCAGTGGTGTGCCGGCAGCCTGTTGGTCTTTTAAAAGGTCAGGAATAATAATGCTGTCGGTGTCCGGCAGTAAGCGGTAACACAGTGCGCTGCCAACTGGCATCGTTTCGGCATTCAGACCGATTTTTGCTTTCAGATAACAGTGCGCTTCGTCAAGTACAGCGATGCCACAGACAGGCATATTAAAAATACGACTGATTAACCTTACAAGTCGGTCGAACCTGTCTTCAGGTTGTGACGGGTGAGGTTTCATCGCGCGAAGGGTAGTGATGCGGTAGGGCAGCTGTTCACTGGCATGTTTGGTCAGCCACTGCGAAAAAGCATCCGGCGTCATAGCTGGCGCAAAATGAAAGCCTTGCGCAAGCTGACAGTCTTTTTGCTCCAGCAGTGCCACGGTATCGGCATTTTCAACGCCCACGGCAGTGACATTTAATCCCAGCCCCTGACCCAGCTTTACCAGTGTACTGGTGATGAGTGATGACTCATAAGCGCTCGTTGTCGTCGTGACAAATCGCCGATGGATTTTAAGCTCTGAAAAGGGCAATCTGACCAGCTGTTCAATAGACGCCAGCCCACTGCCAAGATCGTCCACCGCCAGGCGATAACCTCTTAGTCGCAGGCGGGTCAGTATCTCCGGAGCGACAGCTTGCTGACCGATAGCGACAGACTCGCTCATCTCCAGCATAAGGTGCGAAGGCTGCACGCGGTAGTCGCCAATCAGGGTGTCCAGTTTATTTAAAAAGTTAGTATCGTTTAATGACAGTCCCGATATGTTGATAGACAGGTGAAAGTCCTGACTAACCAGCCCGGCAGGGTAGCGGGATTTTATTTTCAGGAATTCTGACAGCCACTGGATAGCGCTGATAAGGACATATTCTGTCAGGGCGATAATACTGTTGCTGCGTTCAGCCATCGGAATAAATACATCAGGTGCAATAGTGCCAAACTTTTCGCTATGCCACCGGCAAAGTACCTCTGCGCCAGCCAGCGACTGAGTATGGATATCTAATTTGGGCTGAAATTCCAGTGATAACTCACGATTCAGAATTGCCTGGTGCAGATCCCCGTCTGTCACTGACCTGTCAGTATTGCTTTGAACACAGACGCGCCTGGCATCTGCTGATGTGGCTTCCCGGATAAGTTGTACCAGTGATTTTAATGCAAAAGGCTTTTTAAGCATGCCGGCGACATCCAGGCCCTGGGCAGATGCAGCATGACAGGCAGCATCGATAACATCCATATCGGCGCCACTGATAACAATAATTTTTGCCGCGCTGTTATGTTCTGCCAGCACTGAAAATGCATCCAGTCCATCTTCGGCACCCAGACAGAGATCAACGAGGATCACGTCAGGATTTAGCGCACGACTAGCTTTAATCAGCTCAACGATACTTGCACAGGCCGAACAGGCAAACCCCTCTATCGTGAGGGCATGGAACAAGGAAAGCCGGATAATCTTATCATCATCCAGAACAAGCACTTTTGCGGACATTTTCACCCCTTTTTACGAGAGGCTGAAATATAGAGAACATCCGCACAACAATGTATTCGGGAAATTACGTAAATTAGGCGGCAACCATCATCGTTCTGCCTGAAGTACCACGCGCGTCAGTGATGCCACAGAATGAACATCCAGCTTACTGAATATATTTGATTTGTGCGCCTCGACAGTACGATGACTGATATATAACTTATCGGCAATTTCTGATGCGGAGTAGCCTTCTGAGACCAGTTTTGCGACATCCAGTTCCCGCTCGGTCAAATGGGCTATTAAAGCTTTAGCGTTGCGTGTTTGCTCCAGCTCCAGAAGCAGAGATTTACGCTGCACAATGGCTTCCTGTGCTTTTTTGATCAGTCGCTCCGGCGTTGCGGACTTTTGGATAAGCGTAACAGCGCCATCTTCCATGGCTTTTACGGCGGTGATGACATCGGCTTTTCCTGAATAGATAAGTACCGGTAAACCAGGGTGTGATTTTTTAAGTGCAGCCAGCACGTCCAGACCGGTATGGTAGGGCATATTCAAATCGAGAATGACACAGGCATTATGGGTATCGATATCGCTTTTCAGGAAGGCACGGGTATCACTGAAGGTGTGAACAGAGAAATGGGACTCATTAAAGATCCTGGCCAGCGTCTCTAAAATCAGCTTGTCGTCATCTACCAGATACACCTTGGAAGGCGTGGTCATGAGAGGATCCTTATTAAATTTTAAATATATCTAAAAATCAATGTGTTGCGTTTTTTGCAGTCTCTTCATTAAGACATGCGTGTTGTGATAAGTCAAATCTGAAGACGTGCATTTTAAGGTAGTCACTAATATCAACTACTTACAGTTGACAGACTGCATTCTATATCAGTTTGAATGGCATATGGTTTCACTTACCGGACCTGTCTGGAGTGAATGAAAACGGATAGCGGTATGACAATCGTAGAAGTTGAGAAAAGAATTATCAAAGTGAAGAATCGCATTTTGTCATTAGTGGTGGATTACGAAAGGGGCGATGATATTGTATATCGTGAGCAGGACACTCACGATATACAGGCTCTGGATTAGTTGTTTTCTTTGCCACGCGACTTCGCTTCTTCCTCGGAAATGTCTTTAACATCCACCGAGCCGCGATTCATCTCGTGCTGTACTTTTAGCTTTTGCAACATCTCAAGCTGTACGGCAGGGAATCGGGTAGCCATCCGGGCCTTTTGTACCATTGACTGGTCCAGAGAAGTCTCTATACCGCTCATGCCTGCACCGCCACCTTCGTTATATAACATCTGCTCTGAACGCACGGCATCCAACAATGCAGCACTATTTATCATTGCTGAGCCGCCATAATTGCGTGCGCCGCCAGTCAAATCGGCAATTTGCCAATCGCTCATTTCAAACTCCAGCTCGCTGGCATTTTCGATTTCTTCATAATACCGGTCTTCATCGACGTAGTTCAGAATATGGGTTTTTAACTTGGCTTTATCATTATCAAAGAAGGGCAGGTTGTGTTTGTAATAAACCGATATCTCACCGTCATAGTAAGTACCGCGATTAGAGTTTATAAATTCAACTGCGTTATCTTCCAGTTGGCGCCATACCCGGTTGCCAGTATATGCTTCGTCACGAATGCTGGGGCCGCCGATGTTTCCCTGAAACAACCCGTAAATAACAACAGGTTCCTCATACTTTTCTTTTAAAATAGTAAACTGGATATCGTGCAGACTTAGCTTTTCGCCGGCAACGGTAAGCACCTTATCATGTAAAAGGGGGCTCTCATCCCCGTAAGCCAACGCATCCTGAAGGCTACCATTGAGCTCACGCTGGCCAATCTCGTATATCATTGTAAAGTTATACAGATTCAACCAGTAAGCCAGTTGCTCATCTCTGGAAAGCATTGAAAGCGGGATTTGAGAGGGTAAAACCTCCAGACTTTCCTTCAGCGTTGTCAAAACGTCCATAACCTCTTCATCCTGCAACGACTCGAAATGAAACCTGTTTCCCTCCAGCGCGGTAAGCCGGTTTATCCGGGAACGCATCCGGGTACCCGTTGTGGCCTGCCGGGAGACCTTTTTGCGGGTGGAGCGACCCACTACCAATACCTCTGCTTTCAGAAAGGCGTCCAAATCATCGTAGCTGACTTCCAGATTTGAATCCTCCGTAGCGCCCTGGAACGGCTCGGGTAGCTTTTCTTCCGCAGCAAAGGTAAATGGACTGGCCAGTGACAGGGCGAGTGCTAAATATATCGGTTTCATATGAACTCCTTGTTATGGATATTCCGGCATCAGTTACGAAAAAGTAAATTTCATCATACACTGTGAGAACAAAAATTGAACTACTAAAGCAAGGGGGATGGAAAGTACTGTTTTTACAGGCCTATCCGAAGCCACGGAAAACGAAAATACGGCGGGAATAATGGCGGAGAAAAAGTGGGTTGTCACTCACCTGATGGTAAGTGACAACGCAACATCAGCTTATTGAGATTCAGATTTCTTTCGTGCTTCCTCTTCTGAAATATCTTTTACCTCAACCGAACCGTTATTGATTTTGTATTTCACTTTCATGTTATTGAGCAACTCAAGTTGGGCAGGTGAAAATCTTCTGGCAATAGGTGATTGCTCCACAAGCGTATCAGCAAGCGAGTTCTGGACATTGCCTGCGACTTGTTGTTGGGCTGACCGTACAGAGTCCATCAGCGCTGCACTGTTATTCATTACCGAACCGCCATACGATCGTGCCCCACCAGTCAGATCGGCGATTTGCCAGTCGCTCATAGCGAATTCAAGATCATCAGCAGATTCAACTTCGTCGTAGTAGCGGTCTTCATCTATGTAATTAAGTAAATGCGTTTTAAGCTTTTTCTTATCGTTATCGAAAAATGGCATACTGTGCTCATAAAACACAGAAATTTTACCATCATAGTAAGTGCCACGGTTTGAGTTTATAAATTCCATGGCGTTATCTTCCAGCTGACGCCATACCCGCTTACCTGTGTACGCTTCATCACGAATGCTGGGGCCACCAATATTGCCCTGAAATAACCCGTAAATGACTACGGGCTCGTCATATTTTTCCTTCAGGATAGTAAACTGAATATCGTTAAGGCTGAGCTCCTGACCCGCCACAGAAAGGACCTTGTCATTGAGTAGTCTGCCATTATCATCATAACCAAGATCGTCCTTCAGGCTGCCTGAAAGCTGCCGTTTAGCGATTTCATGCAGCATGGTGAAGTTGTACAGATTAAGCCAGTACGCAAGTTGCTCATCTCTGGAAAGCAGTGATAAAGGGACTTCGTCAGGTAAATTTTCCAGACTTTCCTTTAACGTGACGAGCATATCGCTGACCTTTTCATCACTTAGCGATTCAAAATGAAAGCGATTCGCCTCTAATGCAGTAAGACGATTTACCCGAGAGCGCATGAGTGTACCGGTCGTCACTTGTCGTGTCGCTTTTTCCCGGGTCGAACGGCCTATAACCAAAACTTCAGCATCCAGAAAAGCGTCAAGATCCTCGTAGCTCACCTCGAGCTTTGAATTTGCGGTAGCCCCCTTAAACGGGGTGGGTAATGCTGACTCCGCTGTTAACGCAGAGGCTGAAAAAAACATCGCAGAAAGTAAATACAGATACCTGGTTCGCATAATCATTGTTCCTTAAAATCAGTTTCCCTTAAGAGCATGTCGCTCTCTTTCCTACTATATATATAAACAGTATGTTATTTAAAGAGTAAAAATGTGTTAATTTTTTTAAAAAGAGGGGGAGGACGTAACAGGAATCGCTAGATGCGAAAATGTGAGAGAAGCCCGACATCATTTGAATGCCGGGCGGGTAAAGGATGTTATTGCTTTACAACCAGCGCGCTATCTGCAACAAGCGCGAAGTTTTTACTTATCAGATGATTATGTGATGCCAGAGCGATTGCCTGTTTTAGGTCCTGATGACACCCGGCAGGCTCACCACTGGTGCACTTAAGTATCGCACGATTATTCAGTGCTATTGCTTTATTGTTGGCGGTATCCACAGCTTGGTCACATACTGATTCTGCCGAAGTGGTATCACCGCTGGCAATATGCGCGACACACAGGTTGTTCAGCAGCGGCGCCCGGCGAGAAGCGACCGACGTTTTCGCCAATGCGGCGTGGGTTTTGCGAATGCCGGCTTCATAGTTACCTGATTCAATTTCTCTAACGCCATTTACATCCTCAACACTGGTTTTCAGCTGTAGGCTGGAGTGGCCTGCACTTGCAAGCGCTGAAGGGACTGCACAGACAGATGCAGCAAGAAAGCTACTGATTAATAACTTGCGACCGGGTAATTTCATAACCATTCCTCAACATATTGTAATTGGTAGCGAGTTCATCAATCAGCCAATAGCGTAAAAGCATCAGCTATGATTGTGAGTCACTGTACAAATGAGTATGGTGTGACACAGTTTAACCTGCCTGATGATTGCGTGCGTAAAAGCTAATGGTTTTCTAAGGTTTGGTAATACTCTGAATTTATTTATGTTTTTGAGTAGCTGGAAGCGTTGACGTGTACGAAAAATTTAAAATTAACCATTTTTCGATAGACCCTGACGACAATACTGTTACCAGTGAAGACGTCAAACGGCATGTTGAGCCCAAGGCGATGCAGGTGCTGCTGGCGCTGGCGGAGCATGCAGAAAAAACAGTAAGCCGACAATATTTACTGGAAACTGCCTGGGGAAACCGGGTGGTGGTAGATGAAGCGCTCACCCGCATTATTTCGCAACTTCGCAGCGTATTTCACGACAGTAAATCAAGAACGCTTATCCAGACAGTACCTAAAAAAGGCTACCGGCTGAACGCCAGGATAACACCCGTTAAAGACGCTGAAAAAGGCGCTACCTACGCCCCAAATATGCTGGCAACAACGCACAGCGATGACGCTGACGCATTTCGCGCCGAGAGCACGCCCGTCACTTCGCAGGAAATGCAGGAAATAACAGAACGCGACACGGACGCGACTGCACCATCAACCGATGAGGCAGCACCGTCGGATAAAGGTAAGCGAAAATCCCTCATTATGCTTATTGAGGTGCTGTGTGTAGTGGTGCTCATCGGGCTTTGGTTTAGCTCTGAAGGGCCAGATACATCGTCACC
Organism: uncultured Alteromonas sp.; assembly: GCA_964584105.1. Lineage (GTDB taxonomy): Bacteria > Pseudomonadota > Gammaproteobacteria > Enterobacterales > Alteromonadaceae > Alteromonas. The sequence goes on along the minus strand of CAZOYR010000040.1, from coordinate 3,586 downwards.
GCAAGTGAAGTCTGTAGCGGTTTTACCGTTATCACCTATCGATGACAGTCAACAAACACAGTATCTTGCACAGGGGTTATCAGAAGAGCTGCAGGGAGAACTGTCCGGATTACAAGGTCTTCGGGTACCTTCGCGTTACTCAACGTTTGCCCAGGCAGACAATTACGATGCGCCAGCAGATATTGCGCGGGCCCTTGATGTTGAGTATCTGATTGAAGGCTCCATTGTAAAGCAGTCCGAGGCCTTCAAGGTGGTTTATCGGCTTATAGAGGCAGATCGTGATAAGACAGTGTGGTCACATTCTTATGAAGGTGAAGCTGTTTCATTACCGCAGATCACACAAAATGTTGCACGACAGGTAAAGCAGTATCTGCAGCCTGATGCTTCACCGTTAGCTACCGAAACGGCGCCTGCAAACAGTACTTCGGTGGCTGCATATCAGGCCTACATGCGCGGCAAATACTGGCTTATGAATGGCAAAACCAGTGAGTGGTTTATGCAGGCCAGCGCAGCATTTCATCAGGCTATTGAAGCGGACCCTGACTATGCCCAGGCTTATGGCAGTCTGGCCTACATTTACGCGCGGTATAATTTTCATGATGCATATCTGACACCTGATGAGGCCACAGAAAAAGCGCAGTGGGCCATAAACAAAGCGCTGGCCCTCAATCCGGGTGAGCGCAACGCGCTGCTGGCAACGGCGATTTTATCGACTACCGGCCAAGCCTTCAAAACAGCCGAAGCGGCACTGAACAATGTTCTTGATAAAAATAATCAGGACAGTACGGCCCTGTATCTATACTCGGAGCTGCGACTTGCGCAAAATCAGTATGAGCAGGCTCTCGAGTTAGCACAGAAGGCCAGGCAGGTTGATCCGTTATCTCCCTGGATAAATGTCAATCTTGCCATCGTCTATTTTCATCGGGGTGAATATGCACGCGCCCTTGAGGCTGCAAATGCCGCAATTGATGTTGATAAAAACTATACCTGGGCGTACGTGTGGAAGGCAAAAACCTTATTTGAGTCTGGTCAGGTTAAGAATGCTATTCAGAGCATGCAGAGGTGTCTGGAAATAGATAATGCATCACCTGTTAACACCGCCTTCACCGGACTTCTGTATCTTGAGCTGGATATGCCACAAAAAGCGGAACCGTATTTCCGGCAAACAGCGGCATTGTTCGGCGACTCTGTGGATGCGCGTTTCTGGAAAAGCTTTTTGCGCTTTGGTTATTACCGAGAACAGCCTGATATCGCCCGTCAGTTACTATTGAATGTACGGTTGCTGGATAACCGAATTTTTACGCTGATGCCGCTGTTAACTGCGTTATATCATGAAAGAGATTTACCAGGGCAGGGAGCCGCGCAAGTTGCTTCCCGGTTCAATGTGTCATCAGTGAACGCACAACAGCTTAATCATCTGAATAAAAATATTGTTGCCGCACATGCCGCACTGACAGGCAAAGACGCCTTTTTCAACTCACAAGACGTACGCAGAGAAACGCATCTGACAGTAGCACCAATTTATGCATTGCTGAACGCTAGTCAGCATGGGCCAGGTGAGTCACTGAAGACAGAGGAAATACCTGGTGACAAGAAATGGTGGCCCTATATGTGGGTATTGCCAGCGTTTAGCGCGACGCAATTAGACGGGGAGGCGAAACAACAATATCAACAATTTGTCACGCAAAGAGCGCAGCAGCGTGGGCAGTTAGAGGCATCGAAAACATCAACAGGCGCTGACTAAACAGCGCCTGAACGCTTTAGTCATTTTTAGCAAACTTGCTTGCTGCACCGAAGGCCGATTGATGAGACGCCTCATATTTTTGTTTTGCAGTCACCATTTTTGCAAAACTATCCCGAAAGCGAGTATTTTCGGCATAAAGCTTTTTAATCAGGGACAACTTTTTCGCCTTTAGTGTGTCCAGCTCTTTCGAACCTAATGGTGCAGACGCACTGCCCAACATCAGATTCTCCATGGTATCGCCCGGACGGGCGCCGTATTCCTGCAGTAGCTCGCGTCGAATTCTGATATCAAACGCATCGCGACACACTTTCTGCCGGGTATTAGACCCCTTTCGCTTTTCCCGGGTGCAGACATAGTGCATATCCGGGTCATCCATGAGCGAATTAAAGGTGTCAAAAAGTGCGAACTGAGCAAGCAAAAATTCTTCTTTGAGCAGCGGGAGTGGGCGCTTTCCAATAACCTGGATATTCTCAACGTCGGGGGCAGCGCGCGGTTCATCAGCAATGGTAACCGGCGTTATTGTTGTGAGGCCAAGAAATAGCAATATTGCACTGGTTGTTTTGTTGTTCATGTAGACATCCTGTCATCATTAGCAGTAAAAATTCATCACAGCCTGATTACACATCGCACTGAGGCTGATGGGCAAACAGCAAAAGCAGGGGCAACTCAATCACTTTTGGACTCGCCGATTAAAGTCAGAGTAACACGTGTCGGGGATATTACACACTGTACTTAAGACCCGAAATTGTAGTGGCTTAATTATCGTATTATATGTTTAAATATCTGTCATATTGTCGCTAAAGATATGTTACGCGTGCGATTGCACTGATATAACCAAAAAGGGCAGGAAATGATAACTGGTACAAACCAACCGTTGGTCGGGCAACGCGCTGACCCATTTGTTTATAAACATACCGATGGCTATTATTATTTCACCGGCTCGGTACCTACCTATGACCGTATAGAGCTTCGGAAATCCAAAACGCTGGCAGGTTTGCAAAACGCTGAAACCACAGATGTCTGGTTTAAGCATGATAGTGGGCCGATGAGTCGCCACATCTGGGCGCCGGAAATACATTACCTGGATGGCAAATGGTACATCTATTTTGCCGCCAGCGAAGAAGAGGATATCTGGGCGTTGCGGCCTTACGTGCTCGAATGCAAAGGCCAGGATCCGCTCAATGATGAATGGCAGGAACTGGGCATGATGCAGGCCGCAGAGGGTGATGATAAGTCATTTACCGACTTTTCGCTGGATGCCACCATTTTTGAAAATAATGGTAAGCGGTTCTTTTGTTGGGCCGAGAAAACCGGTGGACAGTTCGCAGCCTCAAACCTTTACCTGGCTGAGATGGAATCGCCCATTAAGCTCAAAACTGTACAGTTTATGCTGACAACACCTGATTACGACTGGGAGCGGGTAGACTTCTGGGTCAATGAAGGCCCGGCAGTCATAAAACATGATGGCAAAATTTTTATCACTTTCTCAGCCAGTGCGACAGGTGCCTGTTATTGCATGGGCTATATGGAAGCTGACGAAAAAGCAGACCTTCTGGATCGTAATTCGTGGACAAAAACTCGTCATCCTGTGCTTGAAACCGATACTACCAGGAAAATCTACGGGCCGGGCCACAACTGCTTTACGGTGGCTGAAGACAATAAAACACCGGTGTGTGTTTATCATGCCAGAGATTATGAACACGCCGTAGGCGATCCGTCTGTTGTCCCTGAAACTGATACCCGACCTCATGACGAAATCGTGACCGATCCACTCTACGATCCCAACCGCCATGCGCGGATGCTGGAAGTTAAGTTTGATGAGCAGGGCAGGCCGGTATTTGA
>CAZOYR010000039.1:0-28556 GCA_964584105.1 uncultured Alteromonas sp. | reverse complement strand
CGCGCACACAACAACGGGTAACATTTCGAAGTGATAATGCCTGGTGTAGTCTTGCCTGCGATGACATCAACTGGATCCAGGCTGCCGGCGACTATATGTGCATCTATACATCCGGTGAAAACTATGTGGTCAGAACGACGCTTGTGGACCTGAGCCGGAAACTGAACAGTAATACCTTTCAACCGGTGAATCGTTCTGAGCTGGTCAGCCGGCGCTTTGTTAACAGGGTTGAGCAGTGTGCCAACAGGGTTGCCTATCTGGTTTTAAATGACGGCACCCGGCTTAAAATCAGTCGCCGTCACTTCGCCAGCTTCTGGCAGCATAATCAATAATATCCTTAACCCAAGACTGGCGCCGGCATTTTACCTTCAGTAGGATGTGAGCATCACTATCCGGCAGCAAGGATATTATGCCCGCCTTTCTCATTAATGCCTGCAGGCAGTGTTTCGGCCTGTTGATGCTATTTGCCTTTTATATTGTTGGCGAAGTGGTTGTTCAGTCGGCCAGCTTACCCTTACCCGGCGCGTTGGTTGGCTTACTGCTTTTACTTTTTACCCTGCTTTTTTTAAAGCGCACGCCAGCCAGCATTGCCAGTGGTGCCAGACCTTTACTCTCTCACATGACGGTATTATTTGTTCCGGCCGTATGTGCCGTGATGCTGATGTGGCAGGATATTGCGCCATACCTGACGAGCATCTCTGTGGCCATCTTTATCAGCACCGCTGTGAGCCTTGGCGCAACGGCCTGGGTGGCGGTACGGATATTTTCAGCTGTCAGGGAGAATCAGCAGGATGATTGATATTCTCTTTGAGGTAGTAAATACATTATGGATGGTGCTTAAGGATACCGCTTCGCTATCTGGCGTTTTGTGGGTATCAGTCACACTGGCAATCTATGCACTGGCTATAAGAATTAACCGAATGGCCGGTAATAATCCGCTGCTGCATCCGCTGGTTATTACCGCCGTGGGTGTCATGATGTTATCGGTGGTCACGGGAACGGCAATTGACGATTACCAGCAACATGCCGGACTGCTGCACTGGTTACTCGGCCCCGCGACAGTGGCACTGGCATTGCCTATGTACGCGCAGTGGCAGAAAGTCCGCGAACTGGGCTGGCGACTGGTGCTGGCGATTGCGGTCGGCGGTATCGTTGCGCCGGTGCTCGCCTGGCTGTGTTTGTTTGTAGTAGATGCGCCATTGGCGCTGCAAATGACGATGCTGGCTAAATCGATCACTACGCCGCTGGCCATGGAAACCAGTCGTGTTATCGGCGGTGTTCCTGAGTTGGCAGCAGTGTTTGTGATTATCACTGGCATTGCTGGCGCCATTGCCGCGCCACTGAGCTTTCGCCTGTTTCAGGTTGCCGATCGCCAGGCGCAGGGTATCGCGCTGGGGTCAGTAGCACATGCTGTGGGTACCGCCAAGGCGTTGAGTATGGGCGAGGATGTCGCGGCAATGGCCAGTCTGGGCTTATGCCTTAATGGCATTATGACGGCCATTGTTTTACCTCTGGTTTTTAGTTAATTGGCAATTTAACCTTATGTCCTATAGACAACCTGCCGATAAGAGCTAAGGTTTAAGACTCTTGGTTTTTAGCAGGCCCTTGCAGAGCATATTCGTTTAGATATCTCGGCAGGTCAGTATATCAGAAGGGATATAGCGCAGATGTTTTCAGTAGTAGTATGTGACGACTCTCTGGTTGCGCGAAAGCAGGTGGCAAAAAGTCTGCCTCAGGACTGGCAGGTATCGGTACACTTCGCCAAACATGGTGGCGAGGCTCTTGCGCTGATTCGACAGGGCAAAGGTCACTTGTTACTGCTTGATCTGAATATGCCACACGTGGATGGTTATGAGACATTAACTGCCATTCGTGAGGAACAGCTTCCCGTTACTACCATTGTGGTTTCCGGAGACATACAGCCAGAAGCCCATGAGCGCGTAACCGCTATGGGCGCCACCGACTTTATTCAAAAACCGGTCAATCCTGACATCCTCAAGAAAACGCTTATCGCGAATCGTATTCTGACTGAAGATGGCGAAACCCACCCTCAAAGTGCCTCGCTTGATCCGGCGATCCGTGATTGCTATCAGGAAATTACCAATATCGCGATGGGGCGGGCAGGGGACCACCTGGCGCGCATCATGAACGTCTTTGTCCATCTGCCTATTCCCAATGTAAATCTTATCGAAGTTTCAGAGCTTCACATGATGCTTTCTGACATTGAAAGTCACGAAGAAGTCAGTGCGGTCTGCCAGGGCTTTCTGGGGCCGGGCGTACGCGGTGAAGCGTTGTGTATTCTGAGTGACTCAAGTTTTGAGGATGTGGCCCGCATTTTAAATGTGCAGGGCGAGGTGGATGATCGGATCCAGCTTGAGCTGCTGATGGATGCGGCCAGTATTTTGATTGGCACATGTCTTACTGGTCTGGCAGAGCAATTAGATATCAATTTTAGTCAGGGACACCCTGTTGTTTTGGGGCAGCACCGGGCGATTACCGACATCATTTCGGCCAACAGCCTGAAGTGGCGCAGAACGCTGGCCATTGAGCTTAGTTATGGTCTTGAGGGCTATAACGTGCGCTGCGATCTTGTTTTGCTGTTCACCGAGGACTCAATGGATACGATGAATGCCAAACTCGCCCATCTGCTGGAGGATATGTAATGTCTGAATCACTGGAAGAATTACAGGCCTTTCACTGGATGATGGACATGCTGCAAAGTGTCGATGTAGGCATTGTGGTGTTAGATCGCGAATTTAAAGTGAAAGTGTGGAACGGTTTTATGGAAAGTCACAGCGGGCTACTTCCCAGTGAAGTGCGCGAAAAAACACTGTTTACCCTGTTTCCGGATATCACCGAGTCGTGGTTTGCCCAGAAAGCCAGACCGGTCTTTGAGCTTAAAACCCGCGCGTTTATGACATGGGAACAGCGCCCATATTTATTTAAGTTTCCCAACTACCGGCCGATTACAGGAAATGAACAGTACATGTATCAGAACATCACGCTGTCGCCCCTGGTTTCGGCCAACGGACGTGTCGAAAATATCAGTATGATGATATACGACGTGACCGACATCGCTGCCGGCAAAAAGCAACTTGAGGCTATTCAGGTGGCGCAAAGTGAAGCGATGGAACGACAACAGGACAGGTTCTGATACTTCGCTTATCCGGGAATACAGATGTTATGAAGTGGTTTTTTAAGCAGCGCGCAGGCGCTAACGCATACGTACGACTTTTCGGTGTGGCGGCACTGAGCATTCTGATAAGTGCCTGCGGAGGCGGTTCTGACAGCAGTGATACGTCAGCTACGCCGGCAAAGCTTCTGGTCAATGCCGGAGCCGATGTTCAGGCACCGGAGCAAAGCACCATCACCGTAACTGCTCAAACACAGGATGCTGAACAGGCACTTACCTATCAGTGGTTAGCCAGCCCATCTCTGGAAATCATCCAGGAGGATGAAACCACGGGCGAAGCGACCGTCACATTGCCCGTGCTCAAAGAGCAGGCTACGTATACGCTCACCGTCAGGGTGTCAGCAGAAGGTGGTGCTACCGGGTCTGACACGCTGGTTATTACCGGATTACCCGAAAACAGCGACCCACTTGCTGTTATCGACGTCACACCGGCCGCCGATGATAATGATCGTTACGCAGCCGGAATATCACTTACTCTGAACGGTGCCAACAGTACGGATGTTGATGCACAGGACCCGCAGGATCCCATCAGTGAATGGCAGTGGGATCAGACTGAAGGGGTGGATGTAACCGGCGGTCTGGCAATGAACAAACCTCAGTTGACCATTACCACGCCCATCGCGTCTTCAGAACAAACGTTAGGTTTTAGCCTCACGGTCACCGATTACGAAGGCGCAACCCACACACAAACGCTGCAATTGGTGGTTAAAGCCGATTCTGATACCGCGCCGACAGTGAGCGCCGGTTACAATCAGGCCATATTCAGTGGTGAGCCAATCGTCCTGGAGGGCACAGCTGACTCGACGGTACCTGATGCATTTCCGTTTAGCATTACCTGGGAATCCTCAGGACTGGCCGGAATGACCGTTGAAGATCCTGCAACGCTATCCACCTTCGCGGTGGCGCCTGATGTCGACAGTGAAACCAGTGTCACCTTTGTTCTGAATGTTACTGATGCCAACGGAAACCTGGCCAGCGATACCATCAATGTGAAAGTTCGTCCGATGCCGGTCGCACGGCTGAACGATACGGGCGTGACGGCGCAGGCGACTACCGATGTGGTCGTGCAGACACAGCAAAATGCCTATGCCGGTCAGGACGGGCAGCGTGGTGCTGACGTGGTGGCGCGCGAAGGGCTGCTGGAAAAGGCCGGCGCGGGCGATGCAGGATTTGATTTTACCAAGGTTAACGATAACGGCGACGAACAGGATGATAATGCATCCGACTGGTCGTGCGTCAGAGATAACACCACCGGTTTAGTCTGGGAGGTTAAAAGTACACAGGGCGGGCTGCATGACGCCCAGCATACCTACGGCTGGTATCAGGAAGAAAACAACGGCGGCGTGAACGGTTCTCTGAATCCGGCTGCGGCCAGTTGTTCAATTACAAACTGCAACACCAATGCGCTGATTGGCGAAGTGAATCGTGAAGGTCTGTGCGGCTTTTACGACTGGCGACTGCCTACCCATCAGGAACTGATGAGTCTGCTGCACTTTGGTAAAGATAACACGCAGATGGTCGATGAGGTGTATTTTCCTAACACAGGAAGCATGACTGAGGCGCCACTGTGGTACTGGACTTCCCGTCCGGGGGCTGACGGTGTGACTAACGATGCGGCGCAAAACGCAGTAGCCATAGACTTTGCAACCGGCGTCGACAATTTTCTTAAAAAGGACCGCGCTATTCGCGTTCGCCTGGTCAGAGCGGGGAGAAACTAATGAAAGCAATCGCCTTACTTGCAGCTATGATGTTAAGCCCGGCCGCGCTGGCACAAACTTGTTTATCAAAGGTGTCTGAAAGCACCCCCACCGACGATTTTGTTGAACTGGCTCAGGATGAGGTGTGGGATACGCAGACAAACCTGGTCTGGAAACGCTGTGCACAGGGCCAGACGTGGGACGGTACTACCTGTACCGGTGATGCCCGGCCCATGTCCTGGCAGGAAGCGTTGCAATCTGCTCAGATTCAGGATGATAAAGATCAGCAGGGCTGGCGTGTGCCGAATATTAAAGAGCTGGCATCGGTGACCGAACGCCAGTGTGTGCGCCCGGCAATTAACGAAACAGTCTTTCCGGCGACCCCGCAGGATGATTTCTGGACATCCACGCCGTCTGTCAGTAATCCGGATGGTGCCTGGGTTGTAGCATTTTTTAATTCCAGTCATTCTGTAAAACGAAAAGACCGCTTTGTGTACGTGAGACTGGTGCGCACCTATACCGGTTCGTAATCATATTATCACCAACAGCTTTGTCAGATTGCGTTCAACCTGAAATTATGCAGGTTGGACTCAACCCGCCTTTTTATTTATAGTTCTGCCGTCCAGAATAATAATGATGAAAATGCAGAGACTCTCCACCACCGTATACGCAGGTATACTCTTTTTTCTGTGCTGCTCACAGGCAGCCGCAGATGAATTCACGTGTGATATCGATTTCGCTTACGGCCTTGTAGTCAATGATGAGCAAATAAGGGTGATGGAAAAGTCCCGGACCATCCTGCAAATTAATGATCGCGAACAATTGTTCGTGGCGGGACGCTGGGTAGAGCTTGATAAACAGCACACCAGCTGGCTTAAAGACTATGCCGAGGGACTGCACTACGTTGTGCCACAGATGATTGTACTGGCTACCGAAGGGGTGGATCGGGCAGTTGATACCATCGACCATGTTTATCAGGGGCTGGTAGGTGCTGACCATGATAGCTATGAGCGTTTGCAATCGGCCATGACGCGGGTGAAAGAAAGGGTCAAAGAAAAGTTTCGCCACGCCAGTGACCACTATTTCATCGGGCCGGGATCGCTGGAAAGTGTAGACGAGTTTGTAGACACTGAAATTGAAGCGCAGCTTGAGGGCGGTATTTCAACCTCTGTAGGCGGCATCCTATCTGCGATTAGCGGCATTAATTCTAATAACACCGATGTGGACAGTGAACGAGTAGCGCGGTTATCCCGTCAGCTTGAAGCCGTTGAAATGCAACTTGGCAGAGAGATGGCACCCAAAGCACTCACACTACGCAATAAAGCGCACTGGTTCTGTAATAAGCTTAAAGCGCTCAATGAACTGGAAGAACAATTACGGCGTGATGTGCCTGAATTGGCAGGTTTTGACATCATTACCGATGAGCACCCACACCGGCATATTGATGACTAAACGAATGCAGAGAGCAGACTGTTAAGATAGCGTCTGCCTTTGTCTGTGACCTGCCAGTAATCATTATCGACTGCAAGTAGCTTCTGGTCGCAAGCCTGCGCCAGGCTGGCTTGTTGTACCGACGTTAAGGCGGTGCCGGTAAAGTCAGTGAATGCCTGTTTCGGGCATGGCTCTACCAGTCTGAAACGGTTCATGAAAAACTCAAACGCCAAATCTTCTTGATTTACTGTTGTTTGCTGGTCCAGATAAGGGCGTGCCAGTTCCATGTAGCCTCTGGGATGCTTTACTTTTACCGTGCGATAAATCGTATTGGATGTTGTGTCGGTAATTTTACCATGTGCACCGCACCCGATGCCCAGGTAGTCACCAAAGCGCCAGTAATTCAGATTATGCTGACATTCTAAGCCCGGCTGACAGTAACCGGAAATCTCATATTGATGATAACCAGCCTCTTTTAGCAGCGCATGACCATGGGTCTGAATATCCCAGAGAATATCATCATCAGGCAGCGTAGGTGGTTTTGAGTAAAATGGAGTATTAGGCTCTATGGTAAGCTGATACCAGGATAGATGAGCCGGGTTTTGCGCGATAGCCTGCGTCAGATCGCTTAAGGCATTATCCAGCGACTGATCCGGCAAACCGTGCATCAGGTCGACATTAAAGCTGTTAAGGCCGGCATCGTGCGCCTGACAAATGGCAGACATGGCCTGCTCGCTGTCGTGAATTCTCCCCAACGCAGATAAGTGCTGGGCCTGAAAACTCTGGATGCCTATTGAAATGCGATTAACCCCCGCCTGGACGTATCCACTGAAGCGGTCAGCCTCAAGGGTCCCCGGGTTTGCCTCAAGCGTGATTTCAGCGTCAGGCGACAGGTTTACCCGTTGTTTAACGCCATCCAATAATCTGGCAATGGCCGCCTCACTAAACAGACTCGGCGTGCCGCCACCAATAAAGATACTGGTTACTTCACGACTTCCCACGCGCTTAGCATCCACCGCTAAATCGTTTAGCAGGTGCGCAATATATTCTGCTTCTGGCAGTGTGTTCTTCAAACCGTGAGAGTTAAAATCACAGTAAGGACACTTCTGTACACACCATGGAATATGGATGTACAGGCCCAGGGGCGGATTACGCAAAGGTTTGCCTCATTTGTTGGATCAGAAAAGCCATGGCCTGACCGCGATGACTGATACTGTTTTTGGTTTTACTGTCTAGTTCTGCAGCGGTGCACTCCTGATTTGGCACATGAAATACCGGGTCGTACCCGAATCCGCCGTGGCCTGAAACCTGCTGTGTGATGAGTCCATGCCAGTGACCCTGACTAATCAGCGGAACCGGGTCATCAGCGTGGCGCATAAAGACCAGCGTACACATAAAATGCGCTCTGCGATCGGCCTCGTTGTGCATACGGGAAAGCAGCAACTCAACATTTTGTGTATCGGTAGCATCTTCGCCTGCAAAACGCGCCGAATAAATACCCGGGGCACCGCCCAGGGCATTGACTACCAGACCCGAGTCATCGGCGATGGTCGGTAATCCGGTTTCACGGGAAGCATGACGTGCTTTAATAATCGCGTTCTCAACAAACGTGGTGCCCGTTTCGGGCACGTCACTAACGCCTAACTCTTTTTGGGGAACGACCTGAACGTCGTACTCAGCAAACAGTTTGGCAAACTCTTTTACCTTACCGCTGTTGCCTGATGCTAAGACTATTTTGTCGGGAAAGGACATAGGATTCTCGCTGTTACTTTTTGCCTTTGGTTTTTTTCTTCACGGCCGATTTTTTCGCCTTCTTTTTCTTCACCGGCGCTTTAGGGGTTTTGTGTTTCGGGCGAAGACTGTCAATAACCCGCGGCTTCATCGGCTCATCGGTATACCTGCCCACGCGCGCGACCATCTCAATATCATGGGCTTCTACCAGGGATATCGCCGTGCCTTTCGCGCCGGCACGTCCGGTGCGGCCAATACGGTGCACATAGATGTCAGCCTTACGCGGCATGTCATAATTGATGACATGAGACACATTCGGCACATCAATACCGCGTGCAGCCACATCGGTAGCCAGTAACACAGGTACTTCCCCGCTTTTAAACCGTGCCAGTGCCGCATTGCGTTTATCCTGCGGCATTTCACCCTGCAGCCAGCAAACCATGAGCCCTTCTGCTGCGAGAAAGTCTTTTAAGGCCTGCAACCGATCGCGAGTCTTTACAAATACGATGGCATTGCTGATATCGTTTTTCAGAATGTGTGACAATAGCGCCTGTTTATGCGCAAGGTCATCGGCCAGGTGATACCACTGATGAATTTTGGCTTTTTCCTTACGTGAAGGCTGCGCCTCAAGTACCGCAGGGTCGCTAAGGATATTAGTCGCAAACTCTCTGACACCCTTACCAGCCAGGGTCGCCGAAAACAGCATGTTTTGCTTACGCCAGCGCGCTTCTGCGGCAATTTGATTCACAATGCTGGCAAAGCCCATATCCAGCATGCGGTCTGCTTCATCCAGTATCAGGCATTCAATGTCGCGACAGTCAGCCGTTTCTTTTTCGATGTGCTCAAACAGGCGGCCTGGTGTGGCTACCAGAATATCCAGATTCTGGCTCAGCGTTTCTTTGTCAGTGCCGTAATTGATACCACCAGTTATAACACCACACACCAAATCGGTTTTTGCAGTGATGGCACGAGCCTGCTCATAGACCTGAATCGCCAATTCACGGGTAGGGGTTAAAACCAGCACCCGCGTGGCACCAGGCTCCTGGCGAGGATAATCGAGCAAAAACTGACAGGCGGGAAGCAAAAATGCGGCGGTTTTACCAGTACCGGTCGGCGCGCTGGCAAGAATATCCCTGCTGTCCATGGCCTCGGGAATTACCAGAGACTGGATCGATGTTGGTTTTGAAAACCCCATGTCGGCAACAGCGTGACACAAGGCATCATCAAGCTCTAAGTCCTGAAATGTCATAGAAGTGTTATCAATAGGCATGAATGGCGATAGTGTAACATGACACGCTTTGTGGCAATAACCTTCAGATTCTAAAAAGACAGCTTTTCTGAGACTACTTTCAGGCGAGACTGGTTTAATGCCGTTTTTATTTCAGGACCTTTATAACCCTGCGCGATAATTTGCTGAACATCAACATTCTGCGCAGCAGTAAGAGGCTTCTCAATTGATTCAGGCCGCCAGGTGTATTGCTCATTGCGTGCCTTTAGCTGGCAAATCTGAAGTAAAAGGGCAAAGCGTTCCGGTCTGCGCCATACATCACAGTGGTTAAAAATGGTCAGTAGCGCATCAGCATCAGATACGTGAAGTAACTTATCGGCATAGTCTGCTGCCAGTACGGCGAGGGCGCTGACATCATTCGGACATTTCAGGGCGGTAGAGAGCGCTTTTACCTGCTCATGAGTCAGGTAGCTCACAAGCGCGCCGAACCGGCATGGCAAAGCGATGTTTTGCCCGGCAGACAAGGTCAGTATGGACTGATATGTTTGCTTAAACGGCGTAAGCGGGGCAAACCAGTCGCTCAGTGCATTGGCCTGTTCAAGGGTGGTGAAAAACACTGCCGGGTCGCGCTCCATGAGGGCGCGCCGGGTTTCCTGCCATACGCGCTCAGCGGTTAACTCTTTAAGCATGCCATCGTCTGCCATTGCGCGCATCAGTGCCATGGTTTCCTCTGCAACGGTAAACCCAAGATAATGATAGCGCGCTGCAAATCGTGCGACACGCAGCACTCGTAACGGATCTTCACAGAATGCAGGGGACACATGACGTAAGCGTTTTTGGACAAGATCCCGTTGGCCATCAAAAGGGTCGATGATCTGCCCGTTTTCATCCTGTGCCATCGCATTGATGGTCAAATCCCGGCGAAGTAAGTCTTCTTCAAGTGTGACATTGGGACCGGCATCGCAGACAAAGCCGGTGTAGCCCTGACCCGACTTGCGCTCAAGGCGTGCCAGCGCATATTCCTCTTTAGTTTTTGGGTGCAGAAAAACCGGAAAGTCCTTACCAACCTGCGTAAAACCTTTATCAAGTAACGTTGCCGGGCGTGCACCGGTGACGACCCAGTCTCGCTCGGTCACCGGCCGGTTCAGCATCTTGTCGCGCACAGCGCCGCCTACAAGGTATATTTTCATATCTCGAATTCGCTGATTGGATGATGGCAGCATTATGCCTGAATACAGATTAAAATGCTTTTCACTGCGAAGATTTTGACATATCGCAAGGGGCTGGTTAGTTTAAAGATTGTCACGTTTTACAAATAAGAATCTTCATGTATCTGAATTACTTCGGTCTGAACGATAATCCGTTCTCAATTGCGCCGAATCCGGACTATCTCTATATGAGTCCGCGCCACAAAGAAGCGCTGGCGCATCTGACTTTCGGTCTGCGTGAAAGCGGTGGGTTCGTTATGCTGACCGGCGAGGTGGGCACCGGTAAAACCACCGTTTCGCGAAAGTTGTTGCAGCAGCTGCCTGATAATACGCAGGTTGCTATGATTCTTAATCCGACCTTATCAGCCATCGAGCTGCTGGCCACGGTGTGCGATGAGCTGGGCATCAGCTATGACCCGGATAAAGCCAGCCTGAAGTACTTCACCGACCAGATACTAAGCCGTCTGGCCCGGAATCATCAGTCGGGCATGAATACGGTATTGCTTATTGATGAAGCGCAGCACCTGATGCCAGAGGTGCTGGAGCAGCTTCGGCTGTTGACCAATCTGGAGACCAATCGCGAAAAATTACTGAAAGTGGTTCTAATCGGCCAGCCGGAACTGCAACAATTATTAAAGCGTAATGAGCTGCGTCAATTGGCTCAGCGCATTACGGCACGCTATCACCTGCTTCCCCTGACGGCGCCGGAAGTGAGCGCATATATGGCCCATCGACTGGATGTGGCGCAGGGCGATATCAGTATTTTCAGTCCGGCAGCGGTACGTACCGTCCATCGCATCACAGCAGGTATTCCCCGTGTGATCAATCTGCTATGCGACAGGGCGCTGACGCTTTCATTTACCAAACAGCATGCCGTTGTGAAAAAGTCGGTTCTGCTGGCTGCCGGTGAACAAATTCTTGGCGAAGACGTGGTTTCTCAACGCCTGCGCGGTCAGCAAACCTTATGGATGACAGTGGTACTAATCGTCTCAGTAGCACTGGGTTTTGTGGCCGGGAGGTGGTATGTCTAAGCTGGTAGGCATCGAAGCATTACGACCGGGAATGGTGATCACGCGGATCACACGACAAAATGGCCCGGTAAACATCCGAAAATCAGGGCTGGTTTCCAGTCAGGCGATGGTAGAGGGGCTGGCTGAGATGGGGGTTCAGGAAGTTGAGATCGATCCCGAACAAACCGTGGAGATTGATGCGCGGCTGAATCAGCGCACGCATACTCAGCAATTACTCCGAGGCGATCATGACAAGCGCTCTGGCGTGGATAAAAATCTCACCGAGCAATTCAACCGGAGTTTGTTCCTGCCCAGCGTACAGAGCTTACCCGGTGCCTGGCGCCGCTCCTCAAAGTTAATCGGTGCTTATTTATTGCTGGCGCTGTTGGGCGGGCTGATTGGATTTGCCGGCGGCACCAGTCATATCTGGTGGCCACGTTTGATGCAGGATTCGGCTGAAACAGTATCAACCAGCGCCCCCTCAGCAGACAAAGCACCCGCTGATACCGTGCGGGACACAGCGGCAGCAACAGATGCAGCAGTCGCTAACCAGGCTAGTGACGCTGAGTCAGTGCCAGAGGACGAAGCGCCTGTCTCATCCGAAAACACACAGCCTCAGGCTGAGGCGCAGCAGCAAGCGCAAAACGCACCGCCGGTGGAGGATGTGGAGAGTAATACCGCAGCCGATGACCAGAGCAATGATGAAGTAGCCCTGTCAAATCAACAGGCAGCCGATGAAACGGATGACTATGAGGGCACGGTGCTGAATCAGCCTGATGTGCCGACACAGGGGCAGGTATCACAGGAGCTGTTGGATAAATTCAACAAAGCCATTGAAGATCTGGACAGTGATGAGGCCAGCGATGAGCAACCTGACGAGACCCCGGTTACGGTCAGCCAGGACATTCAGCGTGTAGACCAGCTTCCGGTCAGGATGCTGACCCGCTTGCCCACCATGAAATTCAGCGCGCATATGTATGCATCGAATCCTGCCGACCGCTGGGTTCGTGTGAATGGAGACCAGCTGACAGAAGGCGACTGGATTGCAGATAAGGTGCAAATTGTCGCCATCCAGGGGCAGCGTGTGGTACTGGAATTTGAAAACGAACGCTTCACTATGGCCGCGCTTACCGACTGGTAAGCGCTATCCCGGCATTTGGTGCACGAACACGTCGCGAAAGAATTTTGGCAGGTTAATATTAAAATCGTCCGGCCGCACGCCACCGACAATCTCATCATTCATTGATGCTAAATCAACTCGCTTTACTTCACTGTAGTGTCCGCCATTTACGCTGTAGAACACCATTACTACCGGTTTTAGCATATCGGAAGCATTGGTTTTAACAACAATGCCCAGTTTGCCGCTGGCCAGCTGAACCAATGAGCCAACCGGATGCACACCGATAAGCGTGACAAACTGTTTGACCAGATTCTGATCCAGTCCCGGGTTCTTGGTCAGGCGTTTTAATGCCACTGCCGGGGTCACAGAGGATTGATGCGGCCGGTTAGAAATCATGGCATCGTACGTATCGACAATGGCTGCCATTCTGGCGAATTCTGAAATCTCTTCGCCCTGCAACTGTGCCGGGTAACCACTGCCGTCTACACGCTCATGATGCTGCGCTACGATGGTTAACGCTAAATCTGAAATATCTTCATACTGTTCAACCAGCGCCAGCCCCTGTTCGACGTGAGACTCAATGACGGCTTTATCATCTGCAGTCAAAGGCGCATTTTGCTGACGCAACTCTGGCGGGAGCAGCGACATGCCGATATCCATCAACAGGGTGCCCATACAGATATTGTCAATGGTATCCCGGTCGAACCCGCGCTCAGCAGCAAAGATAGCCATCAGTACGCTGCAATTGATGGCATGTTCGAGCGTATACTCATCCGCGTTTTTGATCATGGTCAGACAGGAAATGGCATCCTGATTATCAAAAACGCTTTCAATAATGCTGTGTGATAGCGTATCGGCATCTTTAAGACCGTTAGCCGCGCCATTTTTCAACGATTTCACAAGGTTGCTTTGCAGACTAACCGCTTTTTGATAAAGCGCGTCTGCCTGGACGATGGCCTGGGGTGTGGCAGCTGGCTTTTCAGGCTTAGTTGCCGACGGCATAGTGTCGCTGGCTATTGCTTCCGCGGGCAAAGTACTGCGACTCAGATCGACATCGATGCGGCGAATACCACGTTCACGCAGTTGTTCAATAACGGCAGTCGTTTTTACCAGCCCGCCGGAACGAACACGAATTTTTCCGGTTTGTTCTGTCACCTGGCTGACAAACATGCCTGGTTTTAACTCATCAATGGAAAGGTTTTTATGCATACATGCTCCTTTCACGCTCCTGTACAACATATCTCAAGATGTGAGGATGTGGGTTTGCCGACATCCGATCTGATTACGGCGAAAGGGCAAGTATATCCGCTTTGGAAACCGTACTGCAGAAACGAAAAACGGCGCGTAAAGCGCCGCCCGTTATTATAGTCGAAATCACAGCCACTGCGGCTGACTTTGTTCATATTTTTCAATGGCAGCCTGTTTTTCGAGCGTTTGCCCGATAGCATCCAGTCCTTTTAACAGATTATGCTTGTGATGTTCAGCAATCTCGAATTGCCAGCTGGTGTCGCCCGCCGAGACCGTCTGTGCCTCAAGATCGATCGTTATCAATGTTTGTGGCGCTTGCTCAACCTGCTTAAACAGCGCATCAATGGCTGGCTTTTCCAGCGTGACCGGTAATAACTGATTGTTGATGCAATTGCCATAGAAAATATCAGCAAAGCTGGTGGCGATAATTACACGATAACCATAATCGGCCAGCGCCCAGGGCGCATGTTCACGGCTTGAACCACATCCGAAGTTTTCTCTGGTCAATAAAATACTGGCGCCATGATAGTCGGCTTTGTTCAGTACGAAATCAGGATTGGGCTGCTTTTCATGCAAATCCAGGTATCGCCAGTCATGAAAAAGATGCTTACCGTAGCCAGTACGCGTTACGCCGGTTAAAAACTGTTTAGGAATAATCTGGTCGGTATCGACATTGGCCTGGTCGAGTGGGCAGGCGGTACCGCTGTGTGTAGTAAAACCTTGCTGTGAACTCATTGCTGTTCCCCAAATTCTCTGACGTCGGTGAAACGGCCCCGTAGTGCGGCAGCGGCAGCCATCGCCGGGCTGACCAGATGAGTGCGTGCACCGCGGCCCTGTCTGCCTTCAAAGTTCCGGTTACTGGTAGAGGCACACCGGTCCTGCGCGCCCAGAATATCATCGTTCATTCCCAGGCACATTGAACAGCCCGGAAGGCGCCACTCAAAGCCTGATTCGATAAAAATCTTATCGAGACCTTCTGCCTCAGCCTGACGTTTAACCGCCGCAGAGCCGGGTACTACGATTGCTGTAACGCTTTTATCTACTTTGCCGTGACGCGCAATGCTGGCCGCGGCACGCAAATCCTCAATTCTGCCGTTGGTACACGAACCAATAAACACATGGCTGACGGCAACCGCATCCAGTGTAGCACCGGCCTGTAGTCCCATATACGCTAATGCTTTACGGGTGCTTTCCTGCTCTACAGCATCGGTAAATGCGTCAGGTCCGGGGATGGGGTCACTCACCCCGATGACCTGGCCTGGATTCGTTCCCCAGGTAACCTGTGGCTGAATATCATCAGCGTGCAGGCTGACAACCGCGTCAAAGTGCGCATCCGGGTCAGAGTGCAGTGAGCGCCAGTGTTCACAGGCGGCGTCAAAATCAGCATCCGGTGCATACTCGCGTCCTTTCAGGTAATCAAAGGTGATCTGGTCAGGCGCAATCATGCCAGCCTTGGCACCCGCCTCAATACTCATATTACAAATCGTCATGCGCGATTCCATCGACAGCGACGCAATAGCACTGCCTGCATACTCAATAACGTACCCGGTAGCACCGGCGTGGCCAATTTTGCCAATGATCGCAAGCACGATATCTTTAGCCGTGATGCCCTGACTTAATGTGCCATCGACCTGAATCAGCATGCTCTTCGCTTTGCTTTGTTTCAGCGTCTGAGTCGCTAGAACATGTTCTACCTGAGACGTACCAATACCAAACGCCAGTGCGCCGAAGGCGCCGTGGGTTGCGGTATGTGAATCACCACACACTACCGTCATTCCAGGCTGAATCAGTCCTAATTCCGGCCCCATCACGTGCACAATGCCCTGCTTCTGATGGCCCACCGGAAACAGCCGGATACCGTGCGCCTCACAGTTTTGCTGTAATGTTTGCAATTGAATCGCGTTTTGCGGGCCGCAGGCATCCAATGCCAGAGAGCGGGTGGAAATGCTGTGATCCATGGTGGCAATGGTGCGGTCTGGTCGTCTGACTTTGCGCTGCTTTTCTTCCAGCCCCGCAAAAGCCTGCGGTGAGGTCACTTCATGAATAAGGTGACGGTCGATATACAGCAGGCTGTCACCATCAATGGTGTCGATGACATGCGCGTCGAAAACTTTGTCATATAATGTCTTGGCCATTACTTACGCCTTTTGTTCGGTAATAAAGCGGGCAATTGCATCACCCACTTCACTGGTAGAGGCTGCCTGTTGGTCATTGCTGATAAGCTCAGCGGTCAGAATACCCTGTTCAAGCACATGGTAGACCGCGTTTTCAACGGCCTCAGCGGCGCTATCCAGGTTCAGGCTGTAGCGTAGCATCATCGAGGCAGAGAGTATCTGCGCGATAGGGTTAGCCAGGTTTTTACCTGCAATGTCCGGTGCTGAACCGCCGGCCGGCTCGTACAAACCGAAGCCTTCCTCATTCATACTTGCTGAAGGGAGCAGGCCCATTGAGCCGGTCATCATGGCGCATTCATCTGAAATAATATCGCCAAACAGGTTGGAACAAAGCATAACATCGAACTGCGCCGGGTTTTTCATGACCTGCATAGTCGCATTATCAATATAGATATGTTCCAACGTCACATCCGGGTAGTCAGCGGCAACCTCTTCGGTGATTTCACGCCATAACCGGCTGGTAGTCAGCACGTTCGCCTTATCCACCGAGGTCACCTTTTTATTACGCTTTTGTGCTGCCTGAAATGCTGAATGCGCAATTCTTCTGATTTCTCTTTTTGAATAGCGCATGGTATCAAACGCATATTCATCTTCTCCCTCACCATCACGACCTTTGGGCTGGCCAAAGTAAATGCCACTGGTCAGTTCGCGCACCACCAGGATATCCACACCGCTTTTGGCAATATCTTCGCGCAGTGGTGACAAGTGCGCCAATTCCGGATAAATGCGGGCTGGTCTGAGGTTGCTGAATAAATCAAAGTGGCTTCGCAGAGTAAGTAGTGCGGCACGTTCAGGGCGCTTTTCCGGAGGCAGCGTATCCCATTTAGGACCCCCGATAGAGCCAAATAATATGGCATCGGCCTGTTCACAGCCCTGCAATGTTTTCGCCGGAAGCGCTTCACCCTCAGTATCAATCGCATAGCCACCCACCGGGTAATCAGTGCGATGGATATTTACTTCGAATCGTTGCTCAACAGCATCAAGGACTTTATTGGCCTGCTCCATGACTTCCGGTCCGATCCCGTCGCCGGCTAAGACGGCAATAGAAAATTGCTTCATTTACACTCCTGCTACCTGTTCCTGTTGGCTTTTGTGATGATCAATCTGATCAGCAATATGGGTATTGTTTAACACATAAATCAGCGCGTTTACGCCGGCCTCGACAATGTCAGTGGCAAGGCCTATACCATGAAAACGACGGCCTTTGTACTCAGCAATCACACTTACCTGTGCCAGTGCATCGGCGCCTTCGCCTTTTGAATCCAGGGTGAAATCAACGATGTCGATATCCGGATGACCAAGGATATTCATGATTGCCTCGTACGCCGCATCAACTGGACCATTTCCTGTTGCTGCACGGGTAATTTCCTGATCACCAACGGCCAGTTTTACCGTGGCGCTGGGAATAATTTCACGACCGCTGTTTGCCTGTAAGTACAATAGTTTGTAGTAGGCTGCTTCATGCTTTTGCTGATCGAAGAATAGCAGCGCTTCCAGGTCATAATCGTAGACCGTGCCTTTGGCATCAGCCAGCTTCAAAAATGCGGTGTAGACTGCCTCCAGATCATAATCACTGGTTTTATAGCCTAGCTCGGTTAAGCGGTGTTTGATAACGTGACGTCCTGAACGGGATGTCAGGTTGAGGTTATTCTTATTAATGCCGACACTTTCGGGTGTCATAATTTCATAGGTGTTCTGCGCTTTTAGCACGCCATCCTGATGAATGCCTGACGAATGACTAAAAGCATTAGCGCCGACAATGGCTTTATTCGCCTGCACCGGCATGTTGCACAACTGACTGACCAGCTTGGAGGTTCTGGATATCTCGGTGGTATTGATGCCGGTGGTCAGCCCCAGCATGTCCTGGCGGGTTTGCAGAATCATGGCAATTTCCTCCAATGAGCAATTGCCTGCGCGCTCACCAATACCGTTTACGGTGCACTCAACTTGTCTGGCACCGGCTTCTACAGCGGCCAGCGAGTTTGCAACGGCCAGACCAAGATCATTATGGCAGTGCACACTGATAATCGCTTTATCGATATTTGGTACCCGGTTAAACAATTGGCTAATGATGCCGCCAAATTCGGTGGGGGTGGTATAGCCGACGGTGTCAGGAATATTGACCGTGGTAGCGCCCGCGCTGATTGCCGCCTCTACCATTCTGCACAAATAGTCGATGTGTGTTCTGCCGGCATCTTCACAGGAAAATTCGACATCATCGGTGGCATTGCGGGCCCGCTTTACTGCCGCCACTGCCATATCGACCACTTCGTCCTGAGACTTTCTTAATTTTGCACCGACGTGAATGTCGGAGGTGGCAATAAACGTATGAATGCGAAAATGGTCGGCTACGCTCAACGCCTTTGCACATGCATCTATATCAGCAGGAACAGCGCGAGCCAGACCACAAACAGTCGCATTCTTTACTTCCCTGGCAATGCTTCTGACAGATTCAAAATCGCCCGGTGACGACACCGGAAACCCTGCCTCAATGATATCTACGCCAAGGCGCTCAAGCGCCAGCGCGATGCGAAGCTTTTCTTTGCCACTTAAACTTGCTGGCAACGCTTGTTCACCGTCGCGAAGTGTCGTATCAAAGATTTTTACCTGATTCGTCATAGCACTGTCTCGCCTGTTGGTTTAGCCAAAAAAAAACCCGCGCCTGTGGCACGGGTTTTTGTAGAATTTGCTGGTCGCTATCTACCCGTGCAGTCTTGCTGCCATAAGGAGTAGAAGAGTAAGAAGGCGTTGCATAATCATTGGAAAACTATATTGCCTGACCAGAATGTGTCCATCAATGTAACCAGTGAGGGACGGTAGGTCAACCTTTGTTTACATCTCTTTTTTGATTATTTTTAGCTGGCTATTGAAAGGGGTTGATTTTCATGTTTGGTCAGTCCAGTTGGAACTTGACCGGATAACGAAATTGCTTCCAATCGAGGCTGGAAGCCAGCAACAATTCACGTAGCGTTAAGGTTCTGGGACTTACTTTACCGCGCAGGTTCCAGCGATGGCCGCAACAGGCTGCTGACACAGTCGCTTTGGTTGGTTTTAGCAGGGTTAGGCGGGCGTACTGAGAGCGCGATGTCTGCGCTTCGCCATCAAAAGAAAACCAGCGATACTTGTTCACATGGACCTGCGCTTTAGCAACATCTATTCTGTCGATGGAGTCCAGTTCAATATGGCTTGCATCATAGTGCTCTACCAGGACACAGGCTACCAGGCCAGGCGCTGCATATCGTTGTAACCATTGGCGGGTGGCGTCCCCGGTGATTTTTTCGGCCGGACATTTGCCAGGCTGCTTTGCCAGCCAGGCGGCATTGTGACTGTCCAGTTTCAGCGGAGAGATCTGACGCGCCATAAAGTGTGCAGCATGCCGGATATGGTGGGGCAGGCCACGAATTCGTTGTTGAATTAACGATTTGTCGTCTGGCAGAGAGGTCGCCAACGTCATCAGTTCACGCTCATAAAGCGCGGTGCATAGCTCGGCAAAGTGTGCAGGCGTTGTGTCCAGCTCGTTTCGCTGAACGAAAAAGTTAGTCTGATTCGGGTCCAAGCCTGATGCCATCGGTATGCCGGTTATGATAAGTGATTGCCATAACCTAACAGGAAGTTGGGCCGGTCGCTACTGCGCCGGCCCTAAAAGCCTTACTGGCCTTTTATTTCAGAGCGGCCGCGATATGTGGCAGCGCTACCCAGTGCCTGCTCAATACGAAGCAGCTGGTTGTATTTAGCTACCCGGTCAGAACGGCACAGCGAGCCGGTTTTAATCTGACCAGCTGCAGTGCCTACAGCCAAATCAGCGATAGTGGCATCTTCGGTCTCACCAGAGCGGTGAGAAATAACCGCTGTGAAGCCGGCATCTTTGGCCATTTTTATAGCGTTTAATGTCTCGGTCAGTGAGCCAATCTGATTAAACTTAATCAAAATTGAGTTGCCGATGTTGTTCTCAATACCACGTTGAAGGATTTTGGTATTGGTAACAAACAAATCGTCACCCACTAACTGCACTTTATTGCCAATTTTGTTTGTCAGGCTCGCCCAGCCATCCCAGTCACTTTCATCAAGGCCGTCTTCAATAGACACGATAGGATACTGATTAGTCAGGTCGGCCAGGTAATCGCCAAAGCCTTCGGCATCGAAGCTTTTGTCTTCACCGGAAAGCACATATTGGCCATCTTTGTAAAATTCAGAGGCTGCACAATCCAGTGCCAGCGTCACATCTTCATTCATTTTGTAGCCGGCTTTTTCTACCGCTTCAACGATAACCGCCAGGGCTTCAGCATTAGAGCTCAGGTTGGGTGCAAATCCACCTTCATCACCAACCGCGGTATTTAAACCTTTGGCAGACAGTACTTTTTTCAGGTTATGGAAAATTTCTGCACCCATACGCAGCGCTTCTTTAAAGCTGCTCGCACCTACGGGTTGTACCATAAATTCCTGAATGTCGACGTTATTGTCAGCATGCTCACCACCATTGATGATATTCATCATAGGCACGGGCATTGAATATTCGCCCGGGGTGCCGTTCAAATCAGCAATATGCTCATACAGCGCAACGCCTTTTTCTTCGGCAGCGGCTTTGGCGACGGCCAGTGATACCGCCAGAATGGCGTTAGCACCCAGGTTTTCTTTATTTTCTGTGCCGTCAAGATCAAGCATCAGTTCATCAATTTCTTTTTGAACCAGCGGATCTTTGCCAGTCAGCGCAGGGGCGATAGTGTCATTAATTGCAGCAACTGCTTTGGTGACACCTTTACCCATGTAACGAGATTTATCGCCGTCACGCAGCTCAAGTGCTTCGCGAGAGCCGGTAGATGCACCAGAAGGCGCGGCAGCACGGCCCATCACGCCGCTATCCAGATATACATCTGCTTCTACCGTAGGGTTACCGCGAGAATCCAGGATTTCGCGTCCGATAATGCGACTAATCTTCGCCATGATATTTCCTCAACGTTGTCGGTGTGCGCATGTCGCCATGGCACACCTTAATTAGAAATTAATGATTTTCTTTTTGATATTTGCCAGCAGCTGCTACGAAACCCTTGAAAAGCGGGTGTCCGTCACGGGGCGTAGACGTGAATTCCGGGTGGAACTGGCCAGCCACAAACCACGGATGGTCAGGGATTTCGATAACTTCTACAAGTCGTTTATCAGTGGACAAACCACTGACTTTAAGCCCTGCCTGCTCGATTTTGTCCCGCAGATTATTGTTCACCTCGTAGCGGTGTCTGTGACGTTCATAGATTGTTTCACTACCGTACAGATCATAAACTTTGGTATTCGGTATAAGATGACAAAGCTGACTACCCAGGCGCATCGTGCCGCCCAAATCGGATTCTTCGGTACGAATTTCAGTGCTGCCATCGGCATCAAGCCACTCTGTTATCAGGCCCACAACAGGGAACGGCGTGTCCTGATTAAATTCAGTGCTGTTTGCGTTTTCCATGCCGGCAACATTGCGGGCAAACTCAATAAGCGCAACCTGCATGCCCAGACAAATGCCCAGATAAGGGACTTTGTTCTCTCGGGCATATTTTGCCGCAGCAATTTTGCCTTCGATACCACGCTCGCCAAAACCACCGGGTACCAGAATCGCATCAAGCGGCTCTAATATCTGAACGCCCTTGGTTTCAACATCCTGAGAGTCAATATGGTGGATATTGACGGTCAAACGATTTTTCAGACCGGCATGCTTAAGCGCTTCATTCACTGATTTGTATGCGTCGGGCAGTTCAACGTACTTACCGATCATACCGATATTGACTTCACCGGTGGGGTTGGACTCGGCATAAAGTACCTGCTCCCATTCGGTCAGGTCAGCCTCTTTACAATCCAGTCTGAAGCGATCAACCACCAGTTGGTCCATACCCTGAGCTTTCAGTGCGGCCGGGATGCGATAAATGCTGTCGACATCTTTGAGCGAGATAACGGCTTTGTCTGCGACATTGGTAAACAACGCAATTTTAGAGCGCTCTGTTGCGGGTAGTGCGCCTACGGAGCGACATACAAGGATATCCGGCTGAATACCGATAGAGCGTAGCTCTTTTACTGAGTGCTGAGTCGGCTTGGTTTTAACCTCGCCGGAGGCCGGCATATAAGGGACCAGTGTCAGGTGCATAAACATCGCGCGTTCACGACCTACTTCCGTGCCTAACTGACGGATGGCCTCCAGAAACGGTTGTGATTCGATATCACCCACAGTACCGCCCACTTCAACAATGGCGACGTCATGCCCTTCCGCCCCTTCAATAACGCGGCGTTTGATTTCGTTGGTGATGTGAGGGATAACCTGGATGGTGGCGCCCAGATAATCACCGCGTCGCTCACGACGAAGTACTTCTTCATACACCCGTCCGGTGGTGAAGTTGTTCCGTTTGGTCATGCGGGTACGAATAAAACGCTCGTAATGACCTAAATCCAGATCGGTTTCCGCTCCGTCATCGGTAACAAAAACCTCACCGTGCTGAATCGGGCTCATTGTTCCTGGATCAACGTTGATGTACGGATCCAGTTTTAGCATTGTGACGGTAAGACCACGCGCTTCCAGGATAGCTGCCAGTGACGCGGCAGCAATACCTTTACCTAGCGATGATACAACACCACCTGTGACGAAAATATAGTTTGTCATGCGAAACCTAAGGCGTTGGATTGTATGGGTAATGAGTGTTTGCGGCGCAAATCCACAACACTTGGACGGCGCAATAGTATACCCAAAGAGTGGCTGGCAAACAATCAGTTTGCCAGCGTCAGCGGCGCTTTATTTAAATGAAACAAGCACAAAGCATTGATACTGCCTTGCAGGATCAATTGTCCTGCAGGCGTTTTAGCGTATAGATCAAATCAAGGGCCTGGCGAGGAGACAGATCGTCAGGATTAATGGCAGCCATTGCCTCGTCCAATTTGCCGGGTTGGGCTGGTGGCGGCAAGTCCAGAGACGCCTGTACCGCCTTTGATTCAGAGTGCGTTTGCACTGTGATATCGGCGCTGTTTTCAAGCTCATGCAGTTTGGATTTTGCAGCCTGGATGACCTGCCTGGGCACGCCTGCAAGCATAGCAACCTGTAAGCCGTAACTCTGGCTCGCAGCACCCTGTTCAACTGCATGCATGAAGCGAATGGTTTCTTCATGCTCAATGGCGTCCAGATGAACATTCACTACGCCGCTAAGATGTTCGGGGAGCTGCGTCAGCTCAAAATAGTGAGTGGCAAACAACGTGTAGGCATGCAGCTGGCTGGCAAGATAGTGCGCACACGCCCAGGCCAGTGACAGACCATCGTAGGTACTGGTACCGCGACCTATCTCGTCCATCAGCACCAGTGAATGCTCCGTGGCATTGTGCAGAATATTGGCGGTTTCGGTCATTTCCACCATAAAGGTGGACCGGCCGGACGCTAAATCATCGGATGCTCCAATACGGGTGAAAATGCGGTCAACCTTGCCGATGACAGCATTACGCGCCGGTACAAAACTGCCGATATAAGCCATAAGTACAATCAGAGCTGTCTGGCGCATGTAGGTTGATTTACCGCCCATATTCGGACCAGTGATGATCAGCATCTTGTATTCATCATCCATTTGCAGCGGATTGGCAATAAACGGATCGCTCATGACATTCTCAACCACCGGGTGACGGCCTTCCTGATAGGTAAGTTGTCGCTCATCGGTCAGGCTGGGGCGATACAGATCAAGTGCTTCAGCACGTTCGGCGAGCGACTGGATAACATCAAGCTTCGCCAGCGCAGCAGCAGAGTTAATCAGCGCGTTAAGCACAGGGTGGAAATGATCAAACAAGGCCTCATACAATTGTTTTTCCAGTGCCAGTGCACGACTTTGACTGGTAAGGACCTTATCTTCGTGTTCCTTAAGCTCTGGTGTGATGTAGCGCTCTGTATTTTTAAGCGTTTGTCTGCGGATATAGTCAGCAGGCGCCTGGGCGCTCTGTGCGCGGCTGATTTCGATAAAGAAACCGTGCACTTTATTGTAACCAACCTTTAGTGTGCTGATGCCGGTGCGTTCCCGCTCACGGGTTTCCAGTGCCTGAAGGTAGTTGGTGGCGCCCTGGGATAAATCCCTTAACTCATCGAGCTCCTCACTGTATCCCGGAGCAATCACCCCACCATCACGCAGTACTACGGGGGGATTATCGATGATTGCTCTGTTAAGCAGCTCCTGAAGTTGAGGGTAGGTACCAATTTCATCACTTAAGGTATGCAGAAGCGGTGTATTAAATGGCGCCAGAGAATCGCACAGCGCCGGTAGTGCGTTAAACGCATTACGTAGCCGTGCGAAATCGCGCGGCCGGGCTGAACGCAGTGCCAGACGCGCCATAATCCGCTCAATATCGCCAATTTGTTTTAGCTGATCAGCAATGTCATGGCCTGGTGCATCAAGCAGCGCGGCAATTGCATCCTGACGCGCGTTCAACTCATGTCTGTCGGTGATTGGCGAATGTAAAAAACGCTGCAGCATGCGACTACCCATAGCGGTAGCGGTGGTATCCAGTACACTGAACAGCGTATGTTCTTGGTTGCCGCCCATATTTTGTGTGATCTCAAGGTTGCGACGGGTGGCCGCATCCAGCTGCACTCGGGTTTCCTGCACATCTTTTTGAATAGCATTGATATGGGGCAGGGCAGTTCGCTGGGTATCCTTCACATACTGTAATACACAGCCAGCGCTGCTTAACCCCTGGTGCATGTCTTCAACGCCAAAACCGGTCAGCGCGCGCGTATTGAACTGGTTATTCAGCTGTTCAACTGCGGTATCGTAGTCAAATTCCCACTCCGGGCGTCGACGGATGCCTTTGCGCCTTTCGATAAGCGCCAAACCGCTGAAGCCCTCCGGGTAAAGCAGCTCTGCCGGATTAACCCGCTGTAATTCGGCCAGTAAGGCTTCATCGCCGGCACATTCTGCAACCACAAACCTGCCACTGCTGACATCCAGAGTTGCCAGCCCGTACCGGTCGGTGGTGCCGCTGACCGCTGCCAGCACATTATCACGACGCTCTTCTAGTAATGCTTCATCAGTAACCGTGCCGGGCGTAACAATACGTTGTACCTTTCTTTCCACCGGGCCTTTGCTGGTCGCCGGATCGCCCACCTGCTCGCAGATAGCCACAGACTCGCCCATTTTAACGAGTCTGGCCAGGTAACTCTCAACAGCATGGTAGGGCACGCCAGCCATCGGAATAGGGTCGCCCCCCGATTTGCCCCTGGCGGTCAGCGAAATATCCAGTAGTTGTGCTGCACGTTTTGCATCATCGTAAAACAATTCATAAAAATCGCCCATACGATAAAACAGAAGAATATTGGGGTGCTGCGCCTTTATATTCAGGTACTGGCGCATCATTGGCGTATGTGATTCCAAAAGTGCCTCGATGTATCGTTTACTTACGGTACCACTATCAAAGGCACTGCAGAATGATGTGCTGCTGGCCGGGAAATGGTACACTGCGAAGAATAAAATTTTGCTACGTATTATTGATATGAGTCAGGCTTTTTCAACCGTTTCTGTGGCCGCGCAAAGCCAGCAGATGATAACACGAATCGGGCAGCTGTTAACTGACAACAAGCTGAGTATCAGCTGCGCTGAGTCCTGCACGGGGGGCGGATTAGCCTTTGCATTTACATCGGTAGCCGGCAGTTCGAACTGGTTTGAACAATCTTTTGTTACTTATTCTAACGATGCCAAGCAATCACTGTTGAGTGTTAATCCCGATATTCTGACATCCTGCGGCGCGGTATCGCGTGAGTGTGTCGAAGCCATGGCTGTCGGCACTGCGCAGCGCGCTAACGCGCCGCTTGCCATCAGTGTCAGTGGTATTGCTGGCCCTGGCGGGGGCAGTGTTGATAAGCCTGTGGGCACAGTGTGGTTTGGTTTTTCATTGCACGGCAACATTGTTTCCAGCAAGCAGCATTTTACCGGAGATCGGGATAGTGTTCGCGCAGCGGCAGTTAATTTTGCACTGCAATATCTGCACGATTGGCTAGTTGAAAACTATTCACAGAGTTTGTAGCGTAAATAAAATCCAATGGGGTATTGAAACTGTATGGTTATACAGTATAAGATGCCCGTCATTAATTATTCATAGCGTGGTAGCGCAATTGCAAATTTTGCCTCTTGCGACGAAAAGGCCACTGCTACACTTCAGAGGAAGTTTTTGTGGACGATAATAAATCTAAAGCGCTTTCTGCGGCCGTTGGTCAGATTGAAAAGCAGTTTGGCAAAGGCGCAATCATGCGTTTGGGTGACAACCAGGCAATGGATATTGAGGCGGTTTCTACGGGATCGCTGAGCATTGATATCGCGCTGGGTATAGGCGGTTTACCCTGTGGTCGTGTTGTTGAAATTTACGGGCCGGAGTCATCGGGTAAAACGACGCTGACACTGCAGGTAATTGCTGAGGCACAGAAAAAAGGTAAAACCTGTGCTTTCGTTGATGCTGAACATGCACTGGATCCGGTCTATGCTGAAAAACTGGGTGTAAATATCGACGATCTGCTGGTATCACAGCCGGATACCGGTGAGCAGGCGCTGGAAATCTGCGACATGCTGGTACGCTCAGGTGCGGTCGATGTGGTTATTGTCGACTCGGTTGCTGCATTGACACCAAAAGCAGAAATTGAAGGCGAGATGGGAGATTCACACGTTGGTCTGCAAGCACGTCTGATGTCGCAGGCGCTGCGTAAGCTGACTGCCAATATCAAGCGTTCAAATACACTGTGTATATTCATCAACCAAATCCGTATGAAAATTGGTGTGATGTTCGGGAATCCGGAAACCACAACCGGTGGTAATGCACTGAAGTTTTACTCTTCTGTTCGTCTGGATATTCGCCGGATTGGTGCGGTAAAAGAAGGCGACGAAGTGGTGGGTAATGAAACCCGCGTGAAAGTGGTTAAAAACAAGGTTGCTCCGCCGTTCAAGCAAGCGGAATTTATGATTCGCTATGGAGAAGGCATCAGCAAAGAAGCTGAGCTGATTGACCTCGGCGTTAAGCAGAAGCTGGTGGACAAAGCCGGCGCCTGGTATAGCTACAAAGGTGACCGTATTGGTCAGGGTAAAGCGAATGTCATTAACTTCCTGAAAGAAAATAAGGATATTGCTAATGAAATTGAGCACAAGATCCGGGAAGAGCTGCTAAGCAAAACACCGAAAGTTGAAGCCACCGAAGGTGAGTCAGAAGATACACTGTAAATGGTGCAGCGACTGTAACTGGATTGTAAAAGTACAATGTGTAAGTAGTCGCTAAATGTTCTCATGATCATAGAGCCGCTGTCAGTATATGCTGATGGCGGTTTTTTTATTTGTACTGATTAGTGAATCACTAGAGGCGCGTGCCTGTGTGAACACACGTCTGCATAAGAAGCAAAAAAATACATAAACTATCAATGCGCGCGAGCGCGAAACCGTCCTGCAAACTTACTCTTTGTGAGAAGTGCAACTGCTCCAGACATCTGCTTTGCCGGGATTAATCGGTATGGGGGGAGCGGCAATCAGCCACGCTACTGCTTAATTTGATTGACCGGATAGCTACACCCGGTGGGGAATCCCAGCCTGCTCCCAATTATCAGGTACCTTGCCCTGTAAAACGTAAGAATACGCGATGAGCTCAGCAATCGTAAAATAAAGCGCTTCGGGAATATCCTGACCTAAGTCGAGCTGACCCAGTACCTCCATCAATGCGGGATCCTCATGAATCAGTATTCCATTGTCCTGTGCCAGGGCAAGAATTTGCTCAGCAATATCACCATGACCCTTGGCTATTACTTTGGGCGCAGCTTTGCTATTGCCAGCATCGTATTTCAGTCCTACGACCGATTTAAATGACTTCTTCATGCGGTAACCTTGAAAACTTGGTAGGGTGACTGTTGAAGGCTGTCGGGAATCTTACCTTGTTGCGCATGCGCTGTTTCAACAATCAGTCCAGAGGTTGAAAAGCGATTTATCAACATCGGCAGGGTTTGCTTTATTTTATCCAGCAGGGTAGGTGTTGACGCATACAAGTGCAGATTGATGGACTCGCCGGTAATTTTCGTTTTTGCCAGTACTTCTCCGCTTTCTCCGGCCTGCAGTTTCATCGTGAGTGACCAGGTTTTTGCCGACCATCCATCTGAGTCATTGTTATCGTCCTGGTCAGTTTCTCGCTTGATTAAAATTTCAGGGGGCTTTGTGCAATACTCACTGCGAAATGGCAAACAAAAATATATGTGGTCATTGCCCTGACTACGACTTTCCAGATTACCGAGAAACGCAGACTGATGATTGGCCAGCAATGTCTTAAGGGGATTTAGCAGGCCTGCCTGTTTGTCCAGTGACGCAAGCTCGCTGGCAAAGCGCTGAGAGGGAGTACCATTTGCGATAGACGCTTTCTGTCCGGTGGCATCAGATAACGGTTGTGAGTACCCGTCTGCAGAACTATTTGGCTGCGAGAGTGATGCGCGCCCGGATAGCACTAACTGGAAAAGTGACAGCAAGGCACTGTTAAAGCTATTCGAAGAAGATGGTTGGGCAA
>CAZOYR010000038.1:0-28719 GCA_964584105.1 uncultured Alteromonas sp. | reverse complement strand
TCCAGCTTGTTATCACCTAAATCTACTTTAACGGTCCCGCCTTTGCTCAGTTCACCAAACAACAGCTCGTTTGCCAGCTCTTTCTTGATTTCTTCCTTAATCAGACGCGACATTGGACGGGCTCCCATCGAACGGTCATAGCCTTTTTCAGCCAGATACGCCCTGGCGTCACTGGTAACGTCCAACGACACGCCTTTAACATCAAGTTGGGCCTGAAGTTCAATGATGAACTTATCGACCACCTGCAAAATAATGTCAGTTTCAAGATGATTGAACCAGATGATAGCGTCCAGACGATTGCGGAATTCTGGGGAGAAGACCTTATTTATCTCGCTCAACGCATCATGACTGTGATCCTGCTGTTTAAATCCAATGGATTTACGTACAGTTTCCTGCACACCAGCATTGGTTGTCATCACCAAAACAACATTTCTGAAATCAACTTTACGACCGTTATTATCAGTCAGAGTACCGTGGTCCATCACCTGCAACAGGATATTGTAAATATCACTGTGTGCTTTTTCGATTTCATCCAGTAGCACAACCGAGTAAGGGTTCTTAATGACAGCGTCGGTCAATAGCCCCCCCTGATCGAACCCGACATAGCCCGGCGGTGCACCAATTAAACGACTTACCGCGTGGCGCTCCATATACTCGGACATGTCGAACCGTACCAATTCTACACCCATTATTTTAGCAAGCTGCTGGGTGACCTCTGTTTTACCCACACCAGTCGGACCGGCAAACAGGAAGCTGCCAATCGGTTTCTCTTCGCTACCGAGTCCGGAGCGCGACAGATGAATCGCATCAGTCAGTGACTCAATCGCTTTGTCCTGTCCGAAAACCACCATTTTTAAATCACGGTTCAGGTTTTTCAGTACTTCTTTATCTGAAGCGGAAACTGATTTTTCCGGGATCCGGGCCATTTTCGCGATGATTTGCTCAATGTCAGACACATTGATGGTTTTCTTGCGCTTAGACTGTGGCAACAGCCGTTGACTGGCACCGGCTTCGTCCATCACATCAATGGCTTTATCCGGCAAATGGCGCTCGTTGATGTATTTAGCAGATAGCTCAGCAGCAGCCTGCAGCGCTTTTTGGGTAAAGCGAACACTGTGATGCTCTTCATATCTGTTTTTAAGGCCCAGCAATATTTTGGTGGTGTCACTGACACTTGGTTCAGTGATATCGACTTTCTGAAAACGACGCGCCAACGCCCTGTCCTTCTCGAAAATCCCCTGATATTCCTGGAAAGTGGTGGAACCGATGCAGCGCAGCTCACCACTGCTTAATTTTGGTTTAAGCAAATTCGAAGCATCCATTACGCCACCTGATGCCGCGCCGGCACCGATAATGGTATGGATCTCATCGATAAACAAAATCGCGTGCTCGTCTGCACTTAGCTCTTTTAATATTGCTTTTAAACGCTTTTCAAAGTCACCACGGTATTTTGTGCCGGCTAACAGCCCACCCAGGTCTAGTGAGTACACCGTGCTTTTCGCGATAACTTCCGGCACTTCCTCCTGCACGATACGGTAGGCCAGCCCCTCAGCGATAGCTGTTTTTCCTACGCCGGCCTCGCCCACAAGCAGCGGGTTATTCTTACGCCGGCGACACAAAATCTGAATGGTTCTTTCCAGCTCAGAATCGCGGCCAATAAGCGGGTCAATCTTGCCATCTTTAGCCTGTCGGTTAAGGTCAGTCGCATATTTACTTAATGCTGAACCACCCTCTTCCCCTTCTGCACCTTCTTCGCTGGTTTCACCTGTTGAGCCGGGGGCTTCATCATCGGCTTTACTGACACCGTGACTAATAAAATTAACAACATCAAGACGAGTAACGTCAGACTTTTTAAGAATATAGACAGCCTGGGATTCCTGCTCGCTGAAAATAGCGACGAGTACATTAGCCCCCGTAACCTCATCGCGGCCGGAGGATTGAACATGGAAAACGGCGCGCTGCAAAACGCGCTGGAAGCCGAGCGTAGGCTGCGTTTCTCTTTCACCTACCTGGTCTTCAAGAATAAGCGGTGTAGTGTCTTTAACAAACTCAATCAGTTCGTTTTTGATCGTATCGATATCTGCGCCACAGGCTTTGAGGGCTTCCTGCGCCGATGAATTGTCCATTAATGCTAACAGCAAATGTTCAACCGTCATAAACTCGTGTCGGTGCTCTCTGGCAAACACGAATGCTTCGTTTAACGTCTGCTCTAATTCTTTGTTCAACATATAGCTCGCCCCTAGTTAGTTCACTTACTACGCCGGTTCCATGGTGCACATAAGCGGATGTTGATTCTTTCTTGCGTACTGATTGACCTGCATTACTTTTGTCTCAGCAATTTCTGCGGTGAAAATGCCGCAGACTGCCTTACCCTGATAATGTACGGTCAACATAATCTGATTGGCCTTCTCCGAATCCAAATTAAAAAAATGTGTGAGTACTTCGACAACAAAATCCATTGGCGTGTAATCGTCGTTGTTCAACAACACTTTATACATGGGAGGCGGTTGCGTCTTCTTACGCTGCGCTTCTCTGAGTTTTTCTCTTTCAATACTGATCGCGTTGTCTTTGCTCATAGTAATAGGATAGTGCTTAAGCGTATATTACGCAGAATTTTTTATAAGATTAATTCTTCAAATTACGCTTGACATTGAGTGGTTAAAATATCTACAGTTTCTGATGTACCGTTGTGAAGTGACGCATGACTGTACATTTTGCCCTTCAAATCTATTGTGGGGGCATTACTGTGTGAGTTCAAGGATTAAGAGGAAGTCGAAGTATGGCGGTTGGTAAAGTTAAGTGGTTTAACAACGCAAAAGGGTTTGGATTCATCGTTCCGGAAAATGGCGGTGAAGACATATTCGCTCACTATTCAACCATCCAAATGGAAGGTTATCGTTCTCTAAAAGCTGGTCAGGAAGTGACCTTTGATGTTCAGCAAGGCCCTAAAGGCCTGCACGCTGAAAACATCGGCTTAATGGACGAACCAGAGCGTTAAAATCCGCAAAGAAACGCCAAAAAGCTTTTACTGCATATAACAGTAAAAGCTTTTTTATGTCTGGGTTAAAATAACCACGCTGCACAGACAGACTGCTGCCACAGCTCCTATCTCTAAACCGTTTCTCACTCACACCTCAATTAATTAGTGCTAGACAAATAGCGCAGTCATTCTTTACATTTAATTTTTTAATGTAAACATGGATGTCTGATGCCTACTCGCTCGGTAACGATTTTTAACCCGATACTTTATGATTTGGGCGGTGTGTTTACGCCGTCAATTGACGCAATGAATCGGGTAGATGCTCAGCTTAAAAAGACCTATTCCTGGCAAAGTTGTAAGCATGAGTACGAATACATGGCGTACAACTTCAGTTATCTTGCTCTCCATATTCCTAAGCTCTGCTATGTGATAGATATACAGCGCCTTACCATCTTAAATACTGAGGTTGATGTAAAATTACAGCTTTCTATCCGGGTCAGTGGCAATATTTGCTTTGAATATACATACCACATTCCGGAAATCGGCAATGACGGCATCAACGATATAACTGAAGCGCTGCAGTGCTACATAAATCTGTCTTACTCACGTTATCTTAAGCGCAATGGGGCCTATAAGAATGCGATGACCCGAATAGCAACACCGGTCATTAATGATGCTATTCCTCCTATATTGAATCATTGTAAGTTACTGGAAGAAGTAAAACGCTGTATTAGTCAGCTCGACGATTTTCAGCCTGATACATACTGTTACCCCTATCAGCACGGGCGCCTGCTGTACGCCTGCCACCCGGATGCAGATTTCATTAAGCAAGAGCTGATTGATGAAGGCTTTGAAAATACGGTAAAAAGACTTGATGACGGGCGTATTCTGCTGGGCACCTGGAAAACCCTGTTAATGGTCAGTGAAGAAAAACAAGCAACGTTTATGGACTTGTATATCGAATCTCTGTCGCGCTTTTTCCAGTGCCAGACCTGGATATTTCAGTGCGAGCACCGCCTTGACAAAATTAACCAGAATATCGACAGCGAGACACAAAGTTATTCACTGCTGAACCAGGAGGCAAAGGCAATCGAAACATTTTATTTCACCTGCAACCGTGAAATGATTAACTTCGACAACCTCAGCATTCCGTTTAAAAACGATGATTATACCTTCCTTTCAGCCTCAATTAATGACGCTTTGAAACTGGATGGACATATCGCGCAAACCTATAAGCACCTTGAAGCGGTCAAAGAGCACATTAACCTGGCCAAATTACACATTGATTCGCGCACAGAAAAGCACGCTAAATTATTAAAGTTGCTGATGGGATTAAATTTGTCTGCAGGCATTGCGTCGCTTATTCCCGCGTCGCTGGATGGAGATATCGCCAAAATAAGCTCATCAATGCTTCCCCCTATCGTGTGGGTAACATTTGCACTCATTGCATTTACCGTTCTCATTGTGGAGTACAGAAAGCGAAGCTAGCCCTGCGACCGGGCACGAAAAGCGCCGCTGTTAGTTTACAGGTATAGACGCGTCCTGTTGCAGAATCATCGCAAAAAAAGCCCGGCGGTTGCCGGGCTTTTTACGATGAGTTTTACATTTAACCTAATATCTCATGCAGCGTTTTGCTTGGAGACATAGCATTGTAGACTTTCTCAGGATCGGGGTAGTAATAACCGCCAATATCCTGCTCTTTGCCTTGTGTGGCATCGATTTCTTCGAGTACCTTATCAATATTCTTTTCAAGCTTCTCGGCAATGTCTTTAAACTGAGCAGCCAGCTCTTTGTCCTCGGACTGATTAGCCACTTCCTGTGCCCAGTATAGTGCCAGCCATACGTGACTGCCGCGGTTATCCAGCTCGCCCGCTTTACGCTTAGGCGACTTACCATTGTTGAGCAGCGTTTCGGTCGCTTTGTCTAATGACTGACCAATGATCTTGGCTCTGGCATTATCGTTTTTAATAGCGGTATCTTCCAGCGATACAGCAAGCGCCAAAAACTCGCCCAAAGAGTCCCAGCGAAGATGCCCTTCTTCAACAAACTGCTGGACATGCTTAGGCGCTGAACCACCTGCACCGGTTTCATACAGGCCACCACCTGCCATCAATGGTACAATTGACAGCATCTTTGCACTTGTACCCAGCTCAAGAATCGGGAACAGGTCAGTCAGATAATCCCGCAATACATTACCTGTTACAGAGATTGTATCCAGACCGCGCATTGCACGTTCCATACTGTAACGAATAGCGCGTACCGGCGACATGATCTGAATGTCCAGGTTGCTGGTGTCGTGGTCGGCAAGATATTGATTTACCTTTTTGATCAGCTGCGCATCGTGAGCGCGCTCATCATCCAGCCAGAATACCGCTGGCATACCAGACTGACGGGCACGGGTCACAGCAAGCTTCACCCAATCCTGAATTGGCAAATCTTTTACCTGGCACATACGCCAGATATCACCTTCTTCCACCTGGTGCTCGATCAGTACATTGCCGTCCTGGTCGACAATCTGTACGGTTCCGTCACTTTCCATTTCGAACGTTTTATCGTGTGAACCGTATTCTTCGGCCTTTTGTGCCATCAGACCCACATTAGGGACGGTACCCATTGTGGTCGGGTCAAACGCGCCGTGAGTTTTACAGAAGTTAATGACTTCCTGGTAAATCGTGGCATACGTACTTTCAGGGATGACCGCTTTAGTATCATGTGCCTTACCATCCGGCCCCCACATCTGGCCTGAATTACGAATCATTGCCGGCATTGAGGCATCGACGATAACGTCGCTGGGTACATGCAGATTCGAAATGCCTTTGTCTGAGTTAACCATCGCAATAGGTGGACGGTTACCGTAACAGGCATTGATATCACGCTGAATTTCAGAACGCTGAGACTCTGGCAGGCTTTCGATTTTATCGTATACGCTGCCTAAACCGTTATTCGGATTTACGCCAAGCTCTTCGAACAGCTCACCGTATTTATCAAACAACTCTTTATAGAACACCTTGACGCAGTGACCGAAAACGATGGGGTGAGACACCTTCATCATTGTTGCTTTTACGTGCAATGAGAACAGAATATTGTTCTTCTTGGCATCTTCAATTTGTTCTTCAAAAAAGTCACACAGTGCTTTTTTGCTCATGAACATGCCATCAATGACTTCACCAGCCAGCAAGTCGACTTTCGGCTTCAGCGTTTTCTTATTACCCTGCTTGTCAGTAAACTCAATCGACACATAACCATCTTTTTCAATGGTGGTCGATTTTTCGCTGGAATAGAAGTCGCCGCCACGCATATGCGCAACATGCGATTGAGATGCCTGGCTCCACTCACCCATCGAATGTGGGTATTTGCGGGCAAAATTTTTCACTGCTGTAGGTGCGCGTCGGTCTGAGTTACCTTCACGTAATACAGGGTTTACTGCACTACCGAGCACTTTGCCGTAGCGTTCACGGATATCTTTTTCTTCGTCAGTTTTCGGATCATCCGGAAACTCAGGAATATCAAAGCCCTGCGCTTTTAGTTCTTTTATCGTTGCGCGTAATTGGGGAATTGAGGCACTGATATTTGGCAGTTTGATGATGTTAGCATTAGGATCCTGGGTCAGTTCACCAAGCTCCGCTAATGCATCAGGCACTTTTTGATCGTCATTCAGATAATCAGAAAAATTCGCCAGAATACGCGCCGCTAATGAAATATCGCTCAACTCGATGTCGATATCTGCTGCGCCGGCAAATTTTTCAATAATAGGAAGCAACGAATAGGTCGCCAGCATTGGCGCTTCGTCAGTTTTGGTATAGACGATAGTCGACTTGGCTTTAGTCATTATATACCTCAATGTTTTCGGTACGTCCGTACCGTATTAATCCGTTGAATACGAAAGATGAAATTGACAAAAATTCGTCCCCCGCCTCGACAGGCATGGTAATATTGTTGCAGGGCTAAACGCTGTTAACGCCCGACTCGACCCATGACCAGCAAGCAAAAATGACAGTCAGATACCCGAGCAATACATGCCGCGCTCATTAGTATATGGACGAATATTTTAGTTACAAGTCATACCATTGTCTTACGGTCAAGGATCATTCGATTGCGACTAAACGGCGATGGTTTGACTATTCACAACCAGGCATATGTGCCTGTCTTTCGATACACTGGCGGTCATTGACCTCATAAATTTACGTTAACCCGGAGCCTGTGATGACGAAAAAGCCATCCTGTGTGGTGCTGTTTAATAAACCCTTCAATGTATTGTCTCAGTTTACCGACGGTGATGGGCGGGCAACACTTAAAGACTATATTGATGTCCCGGATGTCTATCCAGCCGGGCGCTTGGACAGAGACTCCGAAGGGCTACTGGTGTTGACCAATGACGGCAAATTACAGCACAAGCTGGCAAACCCGGCCGAAAAGACCAGCAAAACATATTATGCGCAGGTTGAAGGTGATATAGACGAGCGCGCTATTAAGCAGCTTTGCGAAGGTATTACACTCAAAGACGGTCCGACTAGGCCAGCAAAAGTAAAACGCATTGCAGAACCAGAATTGTGGGAGCGACATCCGCCCGTTCGATTCAGACAGCATATACCCACATCATGGTTGAGTATTACCATCAGTGAAGGGCGCAACCGTCAGGTCAGGCGAATGACGGCTCATGTCGGCTTTCCCACTCTCAGACTTATCCGTTATCGCATCGGCAGCTGGACAATTGACGGGATAGCGAACGGCGACTTTCTGAAACTGGATTTGTAATAGTTGAATTCAACCTCTGCGATCCCCACACAGGAAGCCTGAAAGCCGTGCTTTAAACGGTATTTTTTGTTAGAATCCGCGACCTCCAAAAGACATGATGATGAGTAAAGAGAATACGGTGACCAATCCAGTAGCATCCCAGCGTCCTCCTGCGCAGCAAAAAGTGATCGTCGGTATGTCCGGCGGCGTCGACTCGTCGGTTTCAGCCTACCTGTTACAGCAACAGGGCTATCAGGTTGAGGGCTTGTTCATGAAGAACTGGGAAGAAGACGACAACGATGAATATTGCGCAGCGGCAGAAGATTTAGCCGATGCACAGGCTGTCGCTGATAAACTGGGCATATATCTGCACACCATTAATTTTGCAGCCGAATACTGGGATAACGTGTTTGAGTATTTTCTTGCCGAGTACAAAGCAGGCCGTACGCCCAACCCAGACATCATATGTAATAAAGAAATCAAATTTAAGGCCTTTCTTGAGTTTGCTGCGGAAGATTTAGGCGCCGACTTTATTGCAACAGGTCATTATGTTCAGCGCCGGCTTGTGGATGGAAAGTGGCAGATGCTGCGTGGTCTGGATAATAATAAAGACCAGAGCTACTTCCTTTACACCTTAAGCGAAGCGCATATTTCAAAAACGCTGTTTCCCGTGGGCGAGCTGGAAAAGCCGGAAGTAAGACGTATCGCTGAAGAACAAGGTCTGGTGACCGCGGATAAAAAAGACTCTACCGGCATTTGTTTTATCGGTGAGCGCAAATTTAAAGATTTTCTTGCACGTTATCTGCCTGCTCAACCGGGTAAGGTTGAAACGGCTGAAGGTGAGGAAATCGGGACGCACGAAGGACTGATGTATCACACATTAGGTCAGCGTAAAGGTCTGCATATCGGTGGGCTGGCAGACTATGGTGATGAACCCTGGTATGTGGTCGATAAAGATGTTGAGCGTAATGTTCTCATCGTTGGTCAGGGTGCGGATCATCCCCGGCTATACTCTGATGGGTTAGTTGCCAATCAGCTGCATTGGGTCAGTCGTCAGCCTCTGACCGGTCCGATTCGCGCAGCGGTAAAAACCCGCTACCGTCAACATGATATCCCCTGCACGGTGACACCGACCGGGGACGATACGGTAACTGTAATGTTTGATGAGCCGCAAAAAGCGGTTACCCCCGGACAATCTGCCGTCTTTTATCAGGACGAAGTGTGCCTGGGTGGCGCCATAATCGAGAGTTACATTCGCTGATGATTGAGGCAAAAATAGAACAGCATCTTGCCCTTGCCGGTGTCTGTCAGGCGGCCGCACTGGTTAAGCAGGTTGCTCGCAACGGCAGCGTCGATAACGTGGCTTTTGAGGCCAGTCTGTCAAGCATTCTGGTTACCGATCCGGAAAGTCCACAGCATGTGTTCGGCAGTCTGGACAATCTCAAAACCGGCTATCAGACACTACTGGCACAATTATCTGACAAGTCTACAACGAAAGATACCGAGTTAACTCGCTATATTGCCAGTTTGCTTGGCCTTGAACGAAAGCTGGCTGCCAAACCTGATGCACTGGCAGAATTAGGAAACCGCATCTCTCATGTTCAGCGTCAGCTTGCACATGTAAGTTTTGAAGATAGTCAGATTGCCGGTTCACTGGCCAGTATCTATTCTGACATTATCAGTCCACTGGCACCACGCATTCAGGTTGCCGGTAATCCGGATCATCTGCGCCAGCCAGTTAATCAGCAACGGGTTCGCGCTCTGCTTCTGGCTGGCGTAAGAGCGGCGGTCATGTGGCGGCAGATGGGCGGTCGTCGCCGACAGATTTTGTTTAATCGTAAACGC
Source organism: uncultured Alteromonas sp. (assembly GCA_964584105.1). Taxonomy (GTDB): domain Bacteria; phylum Pseudomonadota; class Gammaproteobacteria; order Enterobacterales; family Alteromonadaceae; genus Alteromonas. The sequence continues at coordinate 19,160 of CAZOYR010000038.1, read as the reverse complement.
ATTGTAGAAAGTGCTTCGCAGGCACTTAAATTAATCAATAGTTGAGGAGCAAGTAAGGTGGAGCTGACCCAGTTAACCGCTATTTCCCCGGTGGATGGACGTTATGCCAGTAAGAGTGAATCTTTACGCGGAATGTTCAGCGAATATGGATTGCTGAAATACCGTGTTCAGGTAGAGGTGCGCTGGCTGCAAATGCTGGCAAATGAAGATCAAATCAAAGAAGTACCAGCGTTCAGTGCTGAGTCCAATACCTTGCTGGACAATATCGTGGCTAACTTCTCTGTTGATGACGCAATGCGGATCAAAGACATCGAGCGCACCACAAATCACGATGTAAAAGCGGTTGAGTATTTCCTTAAAGAGCAGGTTGCCAACAATAGCGAGCTGCACGCCGTGAGTGAGTTTATCCACTTTGCCTGTACATCTGAAGATATCAACAACCTGTCTCACGCGCTGATGTTAAAAGAAGCCAGGGACGAGGTTATTCTGCCCTACTGCGATAAGCTGATTGATGAGCTCAAGCGCCTTGCCAGGGAAAACCGCGATGTCGCCATGATGGCGCGTACACACGGCCAGCCAGCCTCCCCGACCACCATGGGTAAAGAAATGGCGAATGTCGCAGTTCGCCTGCAACGTCAGCGCGATCAGATTGCTGCGGTATCGCTGCTCGGTAAAATAAATGGTGCGGTGGGAAATTATAATGCACACCTGTCTGCCTACCCTGAAATAGACTGGCACAAAACTGCGCAGCGCTTTGTTTCCAGCCTGGGTTTGAGCTGGAATGCCTTCACCACGCAGATTGAACCGCACGATTATATTGCTGAGCTGTTTGATGCGGTGGGCCGCTTTAATACCATTCTTATCGACTTTGACCGTGACGTCTGGGGATACATAGCGTTAGGTCACTTCAAACAGAAAACAGTTGAAGGTGAAATTGGCTCATCCACCATGCCGCATAAGGTAAACCCCATCGATTTTGAAAATTCCGAGGGTAATCTGGGCCTGGCGAACGCTATCTTCGATCATCTTGCTACCAAGCTTCCGATTTCACGCTGGCAGCGTGATTTGACTGATTCAACGGTATTGCGCAACTTAGGCGTGGGCGTGGGTTACTCAGTTATCGCGTATCAGGCATCGCTGAAAGGCATCAGTAAGCTGGAAGTGAACGAGCAAAGCCTGCTGAATGAACTGGATAACAATTGGGAATTACTGGCAGAGCCGATTCAGACAGTCATGCGCCGTTATGGCATCGAAAAGCCGTATGAAAAGCTTAAAGCGCTGACGCGCGGCAAAAAGGTTAACGCACAGGCAATCAGTGATTTCATTGACGAACTGGATATGCCAGACAGTGCTAAAGACGAGTTGAAAGCGCTCACGCCTGCCTCGTATATTGGTGATGCAATCCGACTGGTAGACGAACTGCTTAACGCATAATTATTATGCAGACGACGTGCTTACCGGCGGACACTTTTTCTTTCGCCGGTAAGATACGTCGCCATGAATTTACAGCCACAAAACTTCGCGTTTACCCGCCACCTGAAGGCAAAACGGTTCCGATACCGGCTTTCCGGCCTCCCCGGCCCGGCGCTGCGTTTATTTGTTTTTTCGACGCTGGCAGCACTTATCCTACTGATTTGTCCATGGCTGGCACTTGTTCTCCTGTCGTTACTAGCCGGTAAGGCTGTTTATCAGCATTATTTCAAATCGGGCAGCTGTACTTCTGTCAGAAACATAGACGCCACAGACCCTGAACGCCGCCATGTTCCCGGGTCACTGTCCGCTTTCCCGATAAACCCGTCACAGCGTTACCTGATACGCAATGCGACTGTCATTTTTGCTGATCTGGTGGGCTTTACAGCATTGTGCAGACAATTAGGCGACACGGTAACGGTCGATCTGCTGGATGCATTGTTCTGGCAGCTGGATACCCAGTGTCTGCACCATGGCGTCAGGAAGATTAAGACCACGGGCGACGGCTATATCGCTGTGGCCGGCTTACTTTCCACCGGGAAAAACATGACCTGCGATATTGATTTATCGCGCCATCATGTTCAAAGCTGTATTAACCTTGCAGGTTCAATGTTAAGCGTCACTGAGTCGCTGGCAAAGCAATACGGACTGGTTATTCAGATGAGAATCGGGATTGCTACAGGCCCAATCATTGTGGATACCCTGGGGCGTGTAAACCGGCAAACGGATATCTGGGGTAATACGGTAAATTGCGCCGCCTGTTTGGAGCAAAGCGCGCTGCCGGGGACTATCTCTGTTTGCCCACTAACGCGCCGCTTTATGTCTGAGTGAAAGTAATTTCATTTTCCCTACCCGGGCCGCCCGAAGTGAACTGCAATTTTGTCGCTGCATGGCAAAGGGTTTTGGTACACTCTCATTTTTACAGTTAGCGGATTACGGTTTTGCACACAGTCAGCTTCGACATCGACGATTTTCTATCACACTACTGGCAGAAAAAGCCTGTTGTTTTAAGACAGGCCCTTGCCGGCTTTTCAGACTTTTTAGATGAGCATGATCTTGCCGGCCTTAGCGAAGATGACGATGTTGATAGTCGTATAATTCAGCTTAAGGATAACGCGTGGCAGGTCACGCAGGGCCCGTTCGAGGATTTTGCTCCCCTTTGTGAGGGAAAGTGGACCCTGCTGGTCCAGGGCGTTGATAAATATCTGGAAGAAGCCAGCGATTTGATGCGCGCATTTTCATTTATCCCGCACTGGCGCATGGATGATTTGATGATTAGCTTTGCTAACGCTGGCGCAGGCGTCGGGCCCCATCTTGACCAATATGATGTTTTTTTGCTTCAGGGAAAGGGGCTACGACACTGGAAAGTTGGCGAACCGGGCAACCATGAAACGCACTTTCCTCACCCGTTACTTTCACAAATTAACGACTTTGATCCGGTAATAGACACCGTACTACACCCCGGGGATGTTCTTTATATCCCCCCGGGGTGGCCCCATGATGGTGTTGCGGTAGAAGATTGCCTTACCTACTCGGTGGGTTTTAGGGCGCCGGACCAGTCACAGTTGTTCGATGTTCTGCCTGACATGTTTGATGAAAGCGACGCAACCAATATTCGATACAGCGATCCGTCGCGACAAACAGCACGGGATCCCGCTCTGGTCAGTGAAGCAGAACTGTCTCAGCTTAAAGAAATGATAAAAGAAGCGCTTGAGACTGAGGCATGCAACACCGCCCTGCTCCGCTTTTTGAGCAATCAGTATTTTCCTGAGCAAGTACCCGATGTGCTGATAAATCGCAGTGATGTGGTGCGCAGCTTACGGCAAGGCTACGCTATTTTACCCGCTCCGGGGTGCCGGCCAGTCTATGCGCAAACCAGTGAGCCTTTCACTTTTTACGTTAACGGAGAGGCATTTTGCTGTGAGGAAACGTATAAGACGATGATGCTGGCCAACTTTGCCGGACAGCCTTTGCCTGTCTCTCTGTCAGACACATCGGACTGTACACTTTTCGACCTTTTAGCTACACTTATTAATAAGGGCTATTGGGCAATGGAGTAATAAACCCAGCAGTGAGCCGGATTCTACAGTTTTCTAAATTTTGCAGAATACGGATCAAATATATGACATTCCAGGTTGAGCAGGTTGACTGGCAAAGTGCGAGTCAGCGTCTTATAGAACTGCGTGAACAGGTTTTCGTGCTTGAATGGCAACTCCCCCGGGATGCTGAATTTGACGAAGACGATAAAAGCGCATTACACATTATTATCAGTGATGGCGATAAAAAAGCCATCGCCACCGCGCGTTTAAAACCTACCGGAGAGATTGGCCGAGTCGCTATTCGCATTGGTTATCGTAATCTCTCCGTATACAAACAGCTGTTCGGCGCCCTTGTGACCCTGGCTTATTCCCTCAATATCAAGACACTTACCATGAATTGCGATTTAACCAGTGTTGGTCATCATGAGAGCCTTGGCTTTGTGTGCAGCGGGCCAGCCTTCATGGAAGCCGGTATCGCCAGGCAACCGATGAGTTGCCCGCTTTCCTCATTCAGGCTGCCCGATGCCAACCATATGCATTAACTTATTGAGCCTGAACTTCTGCAAGTAGCTTTTGCAGTGGATGGGCAGGTTTGAAGCCATCGATACGCTGAACCTGACTTCGGCAAGAATAGCCTGTTGCCATCACCGCCTGCTCAGGGTACCGGGCAACTGCCGTTTCCCATGACAGCGCATAGATCCCAAGAGATTTGTCTTTCTGACTTGCTTCATGTCCGTAGGTGCCCGCCATTCCACAACATCCTACAGCGACAATGTCGACCTGTCTGCCCGCCTGCTTAAATATGGACTGCCACTTTTTCTCGCTGGTCGGCATGGCAGTCTTCTCGGTGCAATGGCTGAACAAAGCAAGTGGCGATGTGTCGGTCTGACGGCCGGGACGAATCGTCCCTTCCGGCAATGATTCCAGCCATTCATGCACGGTATTAACTGCAAAGTCACCGCGCTTGTCGCCCAGTGCTTTGGTATACTCATCCCGATAGCAAAGTACCAGCGATGCATCCACACCCACCATCGGAATATCCAGCTCGTGTAGCTGATTCAAAAATTGCGCAGTGTCGGCAGCCGTTTGTGCAAAGGCGTCTAAAAAGCCCTTCACATGCGCTGGCTTACCGTTAGGCTTAAAGGGCAACAACACGGGCTCATAACCAAGCTTGCTAACCAACGCAGCAAAATCTGCAACCACTTGCGCATCATAAAAACTGGTAAAAGGATCCTGGACTATCAGCACTTTCTTAGCCTTTTCTGAGGCGTTCATCGTGCGTAACGCCATCAGGTCAAAGCTTTGGATAGACGCTGGCATACGTTCGGTCAGAGCGGGTACCGACAATAACGGCGTATCAACATATCCCACTGTTTGCCGCATCAGCCCGTTCATCCATTTACGCTTCAGGAAAAAGTTGACGAGTGAGGGGGCTTTCGCCATGAGTGGTGCCATTCGCTCAATATTGGCGACAAGATGGTCCTTCATCGGGCGAGCGTAGCGCTGATAGTAGATAGACAAAAACTTAGCGCGAAAATCAGGTACATCGACATTGACCGGGCACTGACTACTGCATGATTTGCAGGCCAGGCAGCCTTCCATTGCGGTGAACACCTCATGAGAAAAATCTTCATCTCTACGGTGAGCGTTGCGCCACTTATCCAGCCAGGATGAAGAAAACGCCGCCGCGTTAAGTTGATTCATATCAACGCCGTTTTTGGCCAGTAAGCGTAACCACTCCCGTATCAGACCTGCCCTGCCCTTAGGACTATGACGCCGGTCACGGGTGATTTTGCTCGACGGGCACATCGGTGATGTGGTGTCGTAGTTAAAACATAAACCGTTACCATTACAGCTCATGGCTGGTTCAAATGCGTCTTTAAATGCTACAGGTATAGTTCTGTCATACGTGGCCCGCTTTGTATCAGACACCCTTACCAGCGCATCATCACTATCAAGTGGCGTACAAATCTTACCGGGGTTCATTTTGTTAAACGGGTCAAAAGCGCGTTTAATTTTACGCAATTCGGCAAACAGTTTATCACCAAAAAATGCGGGCCCGTATTCACTACGAAAGCCTTTGCCATGCTCGCCCCACATCAGTCCACCGTATTTTGCCACCAGCGCTACCACTTCATCTGAGATCTGATGCATCAGCGCTTCTTGCTGCGGATCACAAAGATCCAGTGCCGGCCGTACATGCAATACACCGGCATCAACGTGTCCGAACATACCGTATTGCAAACCATGTCCATCGAGTAAGGCACGGAACTCCCGGATAAAATCAGCAAGGTTTTGCGGCGGTACTGCGGTGTCTTCAGCAAACGCTATAGGCTTTTGCGGGCCATCGGTTTTTCCCAGTAAGCCAACGGCCTTTTTGCGCATTGCATAAATTTTCTGGATGTCTGCACGCTCGTACGTCAACTGATAGCCGATGACACCATTGTGGCCATTTTCAATATCGGCATTCAGGGCGTTTTCCAAGTCGGCAATACGCGATTTGATTTCATCAAGGCTGGTACTGTTGTACTCCACCATATTGAGGCCCAACAGTGTTTTATCAGGAACATCTGTTATTAAATCTGAAATGGAGTGCCAGATAATGTCGGTTTTTGCCAAATTCAGGACTTTACTGTCTACGGTTTCAACTGATGTCGCGTCGGCTTCAATCATCTTAGGCGCATGGCGCAGGGCCGAATCGAAGCTGTCATATTTAATATTCACCAGCGCGGTGTGACTGGCAATGGGCGTGATAGACAATGTCGCCTCAGCCACAAAGCCCAGCGATCCTTCCGAGCCTGCAATTAATCGACTAACATCAATCTTTTGATTATCTGCATCGTATGCATGCTCAAGATCATAACCTGTCAAAAAGCGATTCATCCGGGGAAACTTTTCCAGGATCGCTTCGCGCATATCAATGCAGGTCGCCAACACCTGACGTAAAATTCTAGCGTGTGTATCACTTCCCTGCGCCTTTACTTGCGCATCGTTAACGGAAAGTGGCGTAGTTTTCAGTGTTTCGCCGTTCGCCAGAACCGTGGTCAGCCCTAAAACGTGATCGCTGGTTTTTCCGTATTTGAGCGATCCCTGCCCTGAAGCGTCGGTATTAATCATGCCGCCAATGGTCGCCCGGTTGCTGGTAGACAAATCAGGCGAAAAGAAATAGCCGTGAGGGCGCAGCGCATCATTAAGCGCATCTTTTACTACCCCCGTTTGCACGCGCACCCAGCCCTGTTCGATATTGACTTCTAAAATACGGTTCATATGCCGTGACAAATCCACCACGATGCCATCTGTCAGACTCTGACCATTAGTGCCGGTACCGCCGCCCCGGGCAGAAAAGGTTACGCCTTTATGCTGATTAGCCAGTTCTCCGGCGCATTTTAGATCCTCCACGCTGGTAGGAAAAATCACTGCCTGGGGAATTTTCTGGTATACCGAATTATCAGTAGCGACTGCCATGCGACTGGCGTAACTGTACTCGATATCTCCGTTAAACCCTGAAGCAGAAAGCGCCTTCAGATAAGCCTGATAATGTTCTGCAGGACTTGACTCCGGGGCTATGCGTGGCAGTTTCAATGGCGTGACTCCTTACAACAAACAGATGACTAGTATACGCGTTGTGTACGCTTCGCTCTAGCGTGATTACATATTGCACCCGATGCAAACGCAAATACGACTGTTACATCTTCTTACATACCGGGTATGACTTTCTGCGCCCAGTTAATTATCATTAAATCAGAAAACTGCAGGATAAAATAAAATGAAAACGCTCAGACTTACCGTAGGCGCAACATTATTTGTCGCCGGCATTATACTCACGCTTCTTCCGGGTTCTATTTTACTGGTACTCGGTGGCCTGCTGATGCTGAGCTACGACTGGCCGAGAGCACGGACATGGCTTAAGTACTTCCAAACAGGGATGCGTCGCAGTGCCCGCAAGGCAGATGCCTTTTTACTAGCCAGAAAGCTTCGTTAGGCAATGTGTTAGCACCAGAAGAATCAGAAACCACCACGCCTTTGGTTATAAAAAAAGCCGCTTTCGCGGCTTTTTTTGCTGGTGTTACTGGTGATTTTCAGCCAGGTAAAGCCAGGTTTCAACCACGGTATCCGGGTTAAGTGATACCGAATCAATCCCTTCTTTAACCAGCCAGGCAGCAAAATCTTCGTGGTCTGACGGCCCCTGACCACAGATACCAACATACTTACCACGCTTTTTCGCTGTCTGAATTGCCATCGACAACAGGGCTTTTACCGCTTCATTGCGCTCTTCAAACAAGTGGGCAATCAGACCGGAGTCGCGGTCCAGACCAAGTGTCAGCTGCGTCAAATCGTTAGAGCCGATTGAGAAGCCATCGAAGATATCCAGGAATTTATCAGCAAGCAGTGCGTTTGATGGCAGTTCACACATCATAATGACGCGCAGACCATTTTCGCCCTGTTTGAGACCCTCTTCAGCAAGCAGGTCGATAACCTGTTGTCCTTCTTCAACGGTACGAATAAACGGGATCATGATTTCAACGTTGGTCAGGCCCATCTTGTTACGTACACGTTTGATGGCCTCACATTCCAGCGCAAAGCAATCGCGGAACTCTTCAGACACATAACGGCTGGCACCACGGAAACCCAGCATCGGATTTTCTTCGTCCGGCTCATACTGATAACCGCCAACCAGATTGAAGTATTCATTAGACTTAAAGTCTGACATACGCACAATCACTTTCTTAGGTGAGAACGCGGCGCCAATTGTTGATATACCTTCAACCAGTTTTTCTATATAAAATTCAGTGGGCGAATCATAGCCTGCGATGATGTCTGAGATTTCCTCTTTCAACTCTTCAGGCTGATCGTCAAAATTAAGCAGCGCTTTTGGATGCACGCCAATCATGCGATTGATAATGAATTCCAGACGCGCCAGTCCCACCCCTTCGTTGGGTAAACGGGCGAAATCAAACGCGCGGTCCGGGTTACCCACATTCATCATGACTTTAAGTGGAAGATCCGGCATTGAATCAATACGTGACGTACTGACATCAAACTCCAGTTCTGCACCGTAAATGTAACCCGTATCGCCTTCTGCGCAGGAAACGGTTACCGCATCGCCGGTCTTGAGGGTATCGGTAGCATTACCACAGCCCACTACAGCCGGGATGCCAAGTTCACGAGCAATAATTGCCGCGTGACAGGTTCGGCCTCCACGATTGGTGACAATCGCTGACGCCTTTTTCATAATCGGCTCCCAGTCAGGGTCGGTCATATCTGTGACCAACACATCCCCGGCCTGGATCTTGTTCATCTCTTCAATGGAATCCAGCACTTTCGCGGTGCCAGCACCAATCTTATGACCAATGGCACGGCCCTCTACAATCACATTGCTCTGGCCTTTAAGCTGGTAACGCTCGATGGTCTGACTGTCTTCACGGCTCTTAACGGTTTCAGGACGCGCCTGAACGATATAAAGCTTGCCATCAATGCCGTCTTTCGCCCATTCAATGTCCATCGGGCGCTTATAGTGCTTCTCAATAATGACCGCTTGCTTTGCCAGCTCCTGTACTTCGTCATCGGTTAACGAGAACTTCATGCTGTCCTGGCGCTCAACATCAACGATTGAAACCTGTTTACCGTGTGCAGCATCGTCAGAGTAAATCATTTTGGTCAGCTTGCTGCCCAGATTACGGCGTACAATGGCCGGCTTACCGTTTTCCAGCGTTGGCTTATGCACGTAAAATTCGTCAGGGTTAACTGCGCCCTGCACCACCATTTCTCCCAAGCCTACTGAGCTGGTCACGAAAACAACGTCGTCGAAGCCTGACTCTGTATCGATAGTGAACATAACGCCGGATGAGGCGATATCACTACGCACCATGCGTTGTACACCGGCTGACAGTGCAACACCTTTATGGTCATAGCCCTGGTGTACACGATATGAAATGGCTCTGTCATTAAACAAAGATGCAAAAACATGTTTAATTGCAACCAGCACCGACTCATACCCTTTGACGTTCAAAAAGGTCTCTTGCTGGCCAGCAAATGAGGCGTCTGGCATATCTTCGGCAGTTGCCGAGGAGCGAACGGCAAACGATGCTTCATTACCTGCATCGCCCTGAAGGGTCTCAAACGAAGACTGAATGGCTTTTTCAAATTCAGGCTGAAATGGCGTATCTACAATCCACTGACGGATATCTTTGCCGGCAGCCGCCAGCGCATCAACGTCATCTACATCAAGGCTATCAAGCACTTTATGAATTCTTTCGTCTAAACCGCTTTGCAGTAAGAATTCATTAAATGCCTCAGCAGTTGTTGCAAACCCTCCGGGTACCTGTACACCGGCATTGGCGAGGTTTGAAATCATTTCACCTAACGATGCATTTTTGCCGCCAACGCGACCCACGTCCTGCATCCCCAATTCTTGATACCAAAGTACATGTTCTTGCACAGCCTGAGCCTCCAGCTTTGTCTATGTAGGTGTCCGCTTCATCGGACCGAATTGCTTGCACCAGTACAACGCTTCAATTTATTGTTTGTACTGGCTTTTCGACAGAACCATCATAGAATGGGCAAAATTTGAAAGTAAAATATTTATTGTCCTTGTAAATAAATTACAACATAGAGAAAGGATCGATTGTGCGCACAGCATTTTATATTTCCGACGGTACCGCCATCACTTCAGAGGTGTTTGGCCACGCATTACTGTCTTTATTCCCCATGCAATTCAATCATAAGACCATTCCGTTCGTTGAAACTGAAGAACATGCTTACAAGGTTTTAGAGAAAATTTCTGAAAGTTTTCAAGACAGCGGAGAAAGGCCGCTCGTTTTTTATACAATTGTGAACGTAGATGTCCGTAAAGTTATCTCTCGCTCGGTGGGCATTAACTATAATTTTCTGGACCAGTTTGTGGCCCCGCTGGAAAAAGTGCTGGGTGTTCCTTCAAAGCCTGAAAAGCATCGTACCCACAGTATTCACGAGACAACCTATGATATTCGTATCGAGGCTGTTAACTATGCACTGGCGAACGACGACGGCTCTAATTTAAAAGAATACCACAACGCAGACATCATTCTGGTGGGTGTATCACGGTCGGGCAAAACGCCCACCAGCCTGTACCTGGCCCTTCAGTATGGTATTAAAGCTGCCAACTATCCGTTCACGGAAGAGGACATGGGTGACATGTTGAAATTACCGCCAGCATTGCGCCGCTTCAAAGATAAATTGTTCGGGCTGACTATCCATCCTGAACGCCTGCATCAGATCCGTTCTGAACGCAGGGCGAACAGCAAATATGCGTCGATGCAGCAATGCCGCATGGAGTTACGGGAAGTTGAGAACCTCTACAGACGCGAAAAAATCCCGTTTCTCAACAGCACAAAATATTCTGTGGAAGAAATTTCGGCGAAGATTCTGGCAGAAACGGGACTTCAGCGGCGCAAGTATTAATTGTCTTCCGGTCGCATGTCCAGCGCGTTGAAAAGCGGCTCCAGATAGGGAATAAAGGCTTTGTACTGATATCTGCCAGTCTGGAAAATCGGCTGGCGCACCTGCTCTGAGCTGGGTGTTTTAATCGCTCTTTTTGTCTTGTGATAGTCCAGACAGGCTGATTCGAACGGTAATTCAAGATAATCCAGTATCCGTCTTACCTGCGCCTCCAGATTATCCAGCACATCTTCATGTTGCACAGTAAGGATTTGCCCGGGTAAAACCTGGTGCCAGTGGTTCATCAGTGCAACATAGCCTTTATAATAGCGGCCGATTGAATCCAGCGAATAGGTAAACTCCTGCCCGTCTGCAAATAGCTGCTTAAAGCCACTGAAGCAGCACGCAAAAGGATCCCGGCGTGCATCAATGATTTTTGCGTTAGGCAGAATGCGCTTTATTAATCCAATATGGATAAAATTGTTAGGCATTTTATCGATGAAAAACGGTGCGCCCTGCCGGTAGGCTTCCGTCTGACGGATATAAAGTTCCCCAAGTTGCTGGCACTGTGCCTCGGTCAGGTTTTCAAGATTATACGGGTAGCTGGTTTTCTGCCCACTGATACGAGACGCGATGCCCAGGATGTCATGCAGCTCCATCGTGCCATCTACTTGCGAGTGCGAGGCGAGAATTTGCTCAAGCAATGTCGAGCCTGCTCTGGGCAATCCGACGATAAATATTGGATCCGGTGCCTGATGGCCGACGGAGTCACTGAACAAGGACGCTGTGCAGGCCTCCTGCTGACTCTGCATAGCTCGTTCTACGCGCCGGATATCCAAATCAAGTGTGCGTGACTTTAGCTGGTTACCTTTGTTATAGCAGGCAAAGGCTGATGCAGTATTGCCGCTGTCTTCATACGCTTTTCCTAACGCAAAATACAAATGGATCCGGTCATCCAGATGAATATTTTCCCGCTTCACATTGTCATACATCGCCGCAATTGCCGCTTCGCTGAATGTATAAGTTTTTGTATTGGCCAGACTCCAGTACGCATCACCGAACTCAGGCCTGAATTTGGCAGCCTGATGATACGCATCAATCGCGTTTTCAAGCTGTCCTGCTGATTTGTAAACATGCCCAAGTGCCAGCCATACACCGGGCTGATCTTCATTTTGTGACAGCACTTCCTGATAAACGGATATTGCTTTTTCCAGCTCGCCAACGCCTGACAGCGCACTGGCATACGCCAGTTCTAATTTACGGTCCGGCTTACCTGTATCGCGCTGCTTTTGTATAATTTCTAATGCCCGGGGAAATTTACCCAGCTTCAGCAAAAGGCTTTGATACGCCTGTGCGGCTCTGGGTTCTTCCGGATACAGTTCGACACAGCTTTCCAGAAGAAACTCTGCATCGTGATACACTTTCAATCTGATGCCGATTTCTGCCAAGAGCATCATCGCTTCACAGTGGTGTTTATTTTTTTGAAGATACTGACGGCACACTTGCTCGGCTTTATGCAATTGCCCTTCATACATCAGATCCATTGCGCCGGCCAGGGGCCTGTCCAGTTGCTGTAGAAATTTGCACTGTTCACTGGCGATGGCAAGCGCTGCACTATTATTCGATTGCGCATAATACCGTTGTAATTGTTGCCAACTGGTTAGCAAAGCAGGATTAAAACGTGTCGCCTGGTAAAATGCAGCAGCCGCTTTATCCGGTAATGCCATTGCTGAAAAGCAGTAACCCTGTTCCTGATAACCTCGGCCGTGGTCTGGCTTTAACTCCAGTAACTGATCAAGTGTCTTCGTGGCTTTTTGGGTATCATGGGATAATCGTTGCGCCACCGCTTTTAGGTAAAGAAACTCCACTTTTTCATCAGGCGACGCGCTATTTAGCTGCTGTTCAGCAAGTTGGATTGCGTGATCAAAATCTGATGCCTGAATAGCCTGTTTAATCTGCATGGATGTATTGATTTGTTGCATGTCGGGTCTTTTTCGTTACACAGAAAAAAACGGCAACCTACAGGCTGCCGTTCTTGCATTACGCTACTCTACCATTTTTAGTAGAAATCGTAAGAAACTCTCACACCCACTGTACGTGGACGGTTGGTGACCACTTTTGGCGTGAACTGCTGAGTATCGATGTTCAAAATGGCGCTTTCGTCGAACACATTATCGACATACAGTTCAGCTTTCCATTCATCATTTGTCACACCAACAGCGACGTTGGCCAGGAAGTAAGACTCCTGCACATAACGCCCGCCTTTGAACGTTTCACCATTACGGTCAGAATAAGTTACACCTTCGTAAACGGCAGCTTCTTCCTGAATCTCAAGACCAGAGCCAGTGCCATAGATGAGCTGCGTGGCATCTTCTACCACGTAGGCATCCATCACCATTCCGGCTAAACGATCGCCTGTGTAGCTAACCGACCCGTTTACATAGCCACGACGACCCTCGTCCATTTCGAAGAAATAACGTGCATTGATATTGCCCGAGAAATTAGCAGAGTAAGGCAGCTCAGCACCAACGCCGGCAGAAATACCCCGTAATTCTTCATTGATACTGACCAGCTCAGTATCCAGCACACTGAACGCGGCATTGATCACCAGGTCGTCTGTTGCCAGCCACGTAACATCTGCATCAATACCTTTGATTTCGGCATCGCCAACGTTATCCGTGAAGACCAGGAACGAAATATTGGTGGGGTCAAAGCGTGATGTTTGCAAATCCGTAATTTCAGAATAGAAAGCAGTCGCGTTGACGCGCAGGATGCCGTCAAGGAAATCACCTTTCATGCCCAGCTCGTAATTGTCCAGCGTATCTGTTAATGAATAAACCGGAATTCGGAAGTTTTCGAACCGTCCTGTCTGGCTGGAGGCAAGACCACCACCAACGCGGTTAGTGACCGGTGGGCGGAAACCTTCTGAGTAATTGGCAAATAGCAGTAAATCGTCATTTACTTTCCAGTCTAAAGCAAATTTGAAAATGGTGTCATCGACGGTAAGTACGCCATCACTGCCCAAATCGTCGACGATAAGCTGACCGCTCTCAATGGCTGCAAGCACAGCGTCAGGATCTTCGCCCACGGCAGCAAGTTCGTCAGGATTCTGGCTTCCAAAGGCTTTAACCCGACGCGAAACATCTACGGTAGAGGTTGACCCCTTATACTCATCATCAATTTGATACCAGCGCGCGCCAACACTAGCAGTTAGCGAGTCAGTCAACTCATATTCAAACTGACCAAACACTGCAATTTGCTCGATGGTATGCGTGATATCATTAATAAAGCCAACTTCTGAGGGGAAAGGACCGCCATCAGAATTTATACCTTCGTTACCTACCAGCGTGCGCGCCATGTCCGGATATAGTTCGGTGTTGGGAATTTTAAACTGCCCGACAGTCGCCACTTCCTGATCATCATAAAACAGACCAGCAGTTACCTGCCACGGCGTATCCATGGTGGTATTAAAGCGTAATTCATGAGTAGAACGGGTAGTCGTGGTGTCTTCACGATAGAATTTAGTTGGATCCAGACAGCGTTCGTCTTCTGCCGAAATTGTGTCGCCACCGTCGTAACTACATACATAGTACGCCGAGAACAAACCGCCATTGGTATAGCCTGTATAATCAGCCAGCGTATCAATTTCACGATCCAGATAGCCACCGGTATATACCATATCCAGCTTGTCCATCCGCCCTTCCAGGGTCCAGGTCGTCAAACCAAATTCATCTTTGTTTTCTTCAGGCTGAAAACGATTGGTTGAACTTTCACCTTCCAGATTGGGGTCGTAAGAAAATACGCCTTCTGTATCCAATGTTTGTTGCGTGTGCTGAACCAGCAAGTCCCAGCGATCATTGAAGATATAAGAAAGACCAACCCGGGCACCTGAATAAATTGCGTCGTTAAAGTCTTCCTCAACCAAAGAGTCATTCTTTGGTGAAACCACAGATGCATCTGTAGAACTAACCCCGTCGGTATTGACCCGGTTAGCATCCATAGCAGCAGGATCAGACAACACACCGCCGGATATACGGCTTATCACTTGCGCGCTGCCGATGTAACCACCATTGCCCGGATCGTTTAATACATTATCAATCCAGCCACCCTGGCGATCATTGTAAGCAGCGACGCGCACGGCCAGCTTATCGGTAAGTGTCATGTTGAAGAATGCCTCAACAGCATTACTCATCTCGCCACCTTTGGTGAAACCAATGTTGGTATCCACACCGGCGGAGAAACCACTGTGATTAGGCTTATTCGTAATCATGCGGACTGTACCGGCCTGTGAACTGGCACCAAATAACGTACCTTGTGGTCCCGGGAGAACCTCTACACGCATGATATCGGTCGCGTAAACATCAAGGTTACGGCCCGCCATAGAAACTGGCTGTTCATCAAGATAAAAGGCAACGGAAGGCTGCAGCGCCTGAACAGAAGACAACATGATGTTTGATTGCGTGGTTGCCGCACCACGGATATATATTTCATTCTGACCCGGGCCCGTGCCCTGGAAAGTCACATTTGGCAGGAACTCGACATAATCCTGGAAGCTATCGATACCACGATTTTCCAATGCCTCACCGTTTAGCGCAGTAACGGCGACGGGCACATCCTGGATTGATTCTGTCCGCTTGGTCGCGGTAACTTCGATAGTTTCAATTTTTGCATTAGCGCTCTCTTCCTGTGCCAGTACTGGCGTAGAGGCTAACGCGGCCAGGATGGCGCAGCTTAGCTGTGATTTTTTCATGGCTAGTGTGTTTCCTGTTTTAGCGTTGAATTTTTAGATATTGCTCTAACGAAAAAAATCGTTAGAGTGATTACAGCGTTCTTATCGTCAGCATTATTTATTATTGTTTTTCTGATGGTTTCAGAACCATTAGCTGATCTTTTACTGCAATTCCTACCATTTGGCCTTATTCAAGATAAAAAATCAAATTGAACTCTAACGATTAAGACAAAAGTTTAATTTGAATGCACCATAACGTATATTGCGCCGTATTTACGTTCACCGACAGTTTTTTGCTGAAAATCTAACCAAAAGAAGGATATAGAAGTGAGCAGTGACGACACGAACGACAGCCCACTAAATAAAAGAGTATTTATCTCGTCCTCTCTTGTGATATTCGCGTTGATGATTTTTGCCGCATCTGGCCCCGACCGGGCAGGCAAAATATTTCAGGATGCACAGGATAGTATCGTCGCCAACGGCAGTTGGTTTTACATAATGACGGTAGCGTTAATACTTATCTTTGTTGTTTTTCTGGGTGTATCCCGATTTGGGGAATTACGCTTAGGTCCGGACCACGCCAAGCCTGAATTTTCCATGCCGACATGGATCTCCATGTTATTTGCTGCAGGCATGGGTATCGGGCTGATGTTCTTTGGCGTTGCAGAGCCTATCATGCACTTCCAGAACCCGCCCTCAACAGAGCCGGGTACGATTGAAGCTGTCCGCGAGGCGATGAAGACCACTTTCTTCCATTGGGGCGTTCATGCCTGGGGTATCTATGCAATTGTTGCACTGGTGCTGGGCTACTTCGCGTTTCGACACAACCTGCCTTTAACACTGCGTTCAGCGCTGCACCCATTAATCGGCGATAAAATTTATGGATGGCCAGGCGATCTGGTAGACATCTTTGCTGTTACATCCACCATTTTCGGTGTATCAACCTCACTGGGGTTAGGTGCTGCACAGATTAACGCTGGTCTGAATTATGTGTTCGGCCTGCCAAACAATAATGAAGTACAAATTGGTATCATGGCGTTTGTTGTGCTCATGGCAATTGTGTCTGTCGCAACCGGCCTTGAAAAAGGCATTCGTCGCTTGTCTGAGACCAATATGGTACTGGCACTGCTGCTTTTACTGTTCATTTTTGTTCTTGGTCCTACAGTATTCTTGTTGCAGGCGTATTTGCAGAACACAGGGGCTTACCTGTCAGATATTGTACGAAATACGCTGAATCTTTTTGCTTATGAGAAGACCGACTGGATTGGCGGCTGGACAATATTCTACTGGGGCTGGTGGCTTGCATGGGCGCCTTTTGTAGGCTTGTTCATTGCGCGGGTTTCCTATGGCCGCACCATTCGTGAATTCATCTTTGGTGTACTGCTTATCCCTACCCTGTTCACACTGTTGTGGATGACTATCTTTGGCAATACCGCCATAGATCTGGTATTCACTGAAGGATTGACCAATCTCGCTACAATGGTTGATCAGGATGAGTCGGTGGCATTATTTGTGTTTCTTGAAAACTTCCCTATGTCCTCCGTGCTCAGTGTGCTTGCCGTACTCATGATCATTATTTTCTTTGTCACCAGTTGTGATTCCGGCGCTATGGTCGTGGACATGTTGTGCTCACACGGCCGTAATGACACACCACTATGGCAGCGTGTTTACTGGGCAATTGGTGTTGGCGTGGTCGCCTCGATACTGCTGTACGCAGGTGGATTAAGTGCACTGCAAACAATGACCATCATCTCAGCCCTGCCTTTCTCAGTCATACTACTGGTGGCAATGTACGGCCTGTTAAAAGCACTACGGCTTGATGGCTATAAGCGGGAAAGTCTACAGATCACGGCAATGCAGCCGCCTACCGTTGGCGCTGACCGCAACTGGCAGGAACGTCTTGAAAATATTATCAGCTTCCCCGACGAAAAAACGGTTCGTCGCTTTATGCAAAAAGTTATTGAACCTGCGCTTCGTGAAGTGAAAGAGGAATTTACAGCGCAGGGCTTTGATGTGGAGCTGCTGGATAAGGACGATGCATTACGCATGACTGTGCACATGACAGGTAAAACTGACTTTATCTACGCCGTTTATCTGACCCACGAGGAGCAACCCGCGTTCTTGCCAACAGAAGAAACCGTGGCTAAACCCAGCGAGGAAACCTATTGCCGGGCAGAAGTACACCTGGGAGAAGGTGGTCAGAATTATGATATAATGGGCTGGTCAAAACTGGCAATAATCAACGACATTGTTGACCATTATCATAAACACCAGCATTTCCTTCACTTGATGTAACAGTCATAAAGGAGCGATTAGGAAAAGTGCATGCGTAAAGAAGAAGAATTATTGGTAGCACTTCGGCGCGTTATCCGGGCGGTTGATTTGCGAAGCAAACAACTAAGTAAAGATGTGGGCCTCACCGGTCCACAACTTATGGTGATGCAAAACATTGAAGCCAATCCGGGTGTGATGGTGCGGGAAATTGCAGAAAGTATTAATCTGAGTCCTGCCACTATTACCAACATCCTGGACAGACTTGAAACCCGGGGTTTAGCGAAGCGTATACGCAGCACTAAAGATAAACGTAAGGTAAGTGTGCATTTAACTGACAAGGGGTATGACTCGCTGGAGAATGCCCCGCGACCGTTACAGGAACACTTTATCGAGCGTTTTAACCAGTTAAAAGAGTGGGAACAAAGTCAGATGGTAGCGACAATGCAACGCATCGCTACCATGATGGATGCAGAAAAGATTGATGCCTCGCCGTTTCTTGAGGTAGGCAGTATTTCAGATAAGCATTTGTAGACAATTAATCTTTAGACTTTACCTGATTAGGTCGCCCGCCGGTGACCTTATCAGCTCTTCCCTCTTCTTTTGCTTTCTCAGCACGACGTTTACGAACTTCCTTCGGATCCGCAATCAACGGCCGGTATATTTCTATTCTGTCACCATCTGATACCGCGACATCGAGTTTTACAACCCGACTCCATATTCCGACTTTGTATTTCTCAAGATCTATTTCAGGATAAATCTGCGCAATTTTGGATGCTTCGATAACCTCGCGAACCGTTGCTCCCTCACCGATGGCCACTTCAATGATTGACTGGCGGCCCGGCAACGCAAATGCGACCTCGGTGTTGAGAATACGAGACATCAGTACACCTGCTTGGCGCGTTCTGTAAACGCTTTGACCATACTGGCTGCCAACGCATTGAAAATTTTCCCGAAGGCCAGCTCGGTCAGTTTACTGGTAAACTCAAATTCAAGATTCAATTCAATTTTACAGGCTTCATCAGACAAGGCGGAAAACGTCCAGCCCCCCGTCAGGCGCTTAAATGGCCCATCGACCAACTGCATGTGGATGTGCCGGGCAGGTTCAAGTGTATTTTTGGTCGTAAACCATTGTTTAACACCAGCTTTGGCCACGAGCAACGATGCTTTCATCATATCTGATTCACGTGCCAGAACCTTACTGTCCTTACAGCCAGGCAAAAACTCAGGATAAG
>CAZOYR010000037.1:1917-28870 GCA_964584105.1 uncultured Alteromonas sp. | reverse complement strand
GGTACCGGCGGGTCTTCGTCCGCCTCGGGGCACGGGAGTACGCCGAGCGCGCGGATGGATATTTTGCTGAAGCGGCTGACCTTTTTCTGCCAACTGTTCGCGAACACCCTGAATTTTCTGCTGCAGTTCTTTCTTTTCCTGCTCGCTCATTGTCGCCGCGTCACGCTGTAAACGCTCAGCGAAGAACTGACCGTCTTTCTGAAGCTGGTTAACTTCTTCAATCTGGTCTTTAAATTCCATCTGAATGTTATTAGAGATTTCAGCTGCCTGAGGCATCGCCTGAAAAACGCTCTGTACATCTACAACGCCGATTTTCTGTTCAGCCATGGCCGAACCGCTAACCAACGCACTACCTAACATCGCGGTTGCTACAAAATGTTTTGCCAACTGTTTCAAAGGGAACTCCTTTTTTAATTATTTATAATACGCTGAGGTCAATTTTAAAATTAGAATGTTTGCCCGATATTAAATGTGAAGAACCTGGCGTCATCACCTTCACGTTCTTGTATGGCTTTAGAAAAACTAAATACCATAGGGCCCATCGGTGAAATCCATTGTACAGATAAACCGGCAGAACTACGATACTGCTTCCAGTCTGAATAGTCTATTAACCGTCCGGCATTCTGCGTATTCGCCTGTGTCAGATCTTTGTACTTGTTGTAATCAAACTCTGTATCCCAGACATTACCCACATCGAAGAACACGCTGGTTCTGACCGAATTGTCCATGTCTTCATCAACGAAAGGCGTCGGTACGATGAGCTCCAGACCACCCAGAGCCATGGCGTTACCACCCAACGAACGCGGTGAAATAGCAATTTGCGCATCCGACGCATCACCCGGGTAGGTCTCACCGTCAGGGCCAATCAGGCGACCATTGGTAAACAACTGCACACCACGAGGACCAACAGTGTTGTTTTCGAAGCCACGCAATGTATCAGCACCACCGGCAGTGAAGTTTTCGGTAAATGGCAAAATCTGGTCATTACCGTCTATATCACCGTAGCCGTTACCATATCCCAGTCTCAGCCTGGCCAGCACCGACCACTTGTTATCACGTGACAGCGGGAAGTAAAACTTCGTATCAAAAACCGTTTTGAAATAATTTACGTCAGAGTTTGGCGTAGTGATACTGAACGTCGCGCGCTGTGATGAACCTGCTGTCGGGAACAGCCCCCGGTTCAACGTATTACGACTCCAGCTTACGCTTGCCAGATAGCTGTCGTACTTGATGGGCGCTTCAGGATCGCCACCACGGAATTGATTATAAAACTGTTCGGTTTGCTCGTAGTACCCTGTGTTATAAAGCTCAACATTTGAGTACGTCATGCCAAAGTTAATCCGATTTATCTCATCAATCGGGTAACCCACATTGGCACCTACAGATAACCGCTTGGAGTTATACTGGATAACGTTGAAGTCTGAGCCGTCAAATTCGCTGTAGCCGATAGAACCACCCAGACTAATGCCATCAATCGTAAAGAACGGGTCGTTATAGGTGATCTGTGCCGACTGTTGATAAGAAACCGTACTCAGGTTAACGCCCACGCGCTTACCGGTACCCAGGAAGTTATCCTGTTGAATACCCGCCTGCAGACTCAGCTTGGTTCTGTCACCATAACCAATACCGGCATTAAACGAGCCTGATGGCTGTTCTTCCACGTTAAAGTCAACATCGACTTTGTCTTCCTGGCCTGGTATCCGTGTCGTCTCAAACTCGACTTCTTTCATATACGTCAAACGAGACAGCTGACTTTTCGATGACTCAAGTAAGTTGTTAGACAGCCAGGCGCCTTCCATCTGATTAACATTCTGACGTAACACATCATCAGCGGTGACAGTATTACCATTAAAGTTAATCCGGCGCACATAGATACGTTTACCCGGATCAACAGATAAGGTTAGCTTTACAGTCTTATCTTCATCGTTAATTTCAGGAACCGTAGTCACTTCGGGATAAGCATAGCCAAAGCGGCCCAAAAATTTGGCAATAAATTCTTCGGTATAGGTGACTTCGGCCTGGTTATACAGCTCGCCTTTGGTCAGCGGCAGTACTTTTTCAATATACTCTTCGTTGCCAAGTAAATCGCCCACCAGCTCCACACCGGAAATAGTATATTGCTCACCTTCTGACACATTGAGCGCAATATAAATACCGTCTTTTTCCGGCGTCATAGAAACCTGTGTTGAATCAATATTGAAGCGCAGGTAACCGCGATCCATATAATGATTTTTCACCGTTTCCATATCGCCCTGCAACGTTTGTTGCTGATAACGGGTTTCGGATAAGAAATCCCACCAGGGCGTATCAAATTGCAGCTCAAGATCTTCCATCAACTCTGAATCGGAAAATTCCTGGTTACCCACGATATTGATTTGCCTGATTTCTGCTGCATCGCCTTCTTCGAACAACAGTTTCAGGTCGACGCGGTTACGGGGTAGCGGTGTGATAATCGCAGAGACGTCTGCATTATATTTACCAATGCTGTAGAAGAAGTCCTTCAACCCGTTTTCGATAGAGGTAAGCACCGTACGATCGAGGGGCTCACCGACTCGGATGCCATTACCGTCCAGACTTTCCTGTAACTGTTCATCTTTAATATCATCGTTGCCTTCAAAAATGATATTACTGATGGTCGGGCGCTCTGCAACTTTGATAACCAGGGTATTTCCATCACGCAGCACTTCAACACTTTCAAAGTGCGTAGATGAATAAAGAGAGCGAATAGCCTGAGAAACCCGAAATGAATTTAATCTGTCGCCGACTTCCACGGGTAGATAGGTCAGCGCCGCACCCAATGCGACACGCTGAAGACCTTCAACACGAATGTCTTCAACGACGAATTGGGTTTGTTCTGATGTTGCCGCGTTGGCTAAGCTAGCACTGGAGGCAATTGCTCCGGCTGCTACTAACTGTCTTAACTTCATCTATTCTTTTTATCCTGCGCCGCGTTACTTCGATGTTTTATGTCGTGTTTAGCGCTACATCTTATCAAGCGATGCGGCTAATATCGTTAAAGATGGCAATGCCCATTATCATAAACAGGATCACCCCTCCGATTCTGAATCCCCACTCCTGGGCTGCTTCTGAGACAGGCTTGCCTGTCACCCATTCGATGGCGAAATACATCAAGTGACCACCATCAAGCATTGGAAGAGGAAGCAAGTTGATAATGCCTAAATTGACACTGATCAACGCTAAAAAGCTCAGGAAATATACCAAACCGTAACCCGCGCTTACACCAGCGCCCTGAGCAATGGATATCGGTCCGCTTAAATTGTTTAGCGATACATCACCGGTAAGCAACTTTCCAATCATCGAAAGACTTAATGTGATTAACCGCCAGGTTTTGTCACCCGCTTTTACCAGCGCCTCAACAGGGCCATACTGGTGGACGAACACATACCCTTCAGGCCAGTCCTTAAACTGTGGACTTACGCCCAGATACCCTGACTGACCTTGCTCTGTATCACGGCGGGCGATCGTGGCATTAATTGTACGCGCTTGTCCATCCCGATTAACAGTAAGGGTAATATTTTCACCCGGCTTATCACTGATTGCCTCTACCAGCGCCGTCCAATCATCAATCTGCTCACCGTTAAACATGGTTAACGTATCACCGACTTGTAGACCGGCCTGCGCTGCCGGACTATCCGGTGCCACCACCGCAAGGGTTAGTGTTGCATCGGGCCGAAAAGGCGTTATACCCAGGCTGCCTAATGCAGACTCCTTTTCAGGGTCAAAGTTCCAGTCAGTCGTGGTAAGTGTCGTATTAATTATTCCCTGATTCTCTGTTTTGAGCGCTATGGGAACCTGCTGCCGACCAATATAAGATACCAGCTCAAAATTAACTGATTCCCAATCCGGCGTGGACCGGCTGCCTACGGATACTATCTCAGCCTGCTCTGGCAATTGCGCCTGTCCAGCAATCGAACCCGGTTCAATCTGACCGATGACCGGTTTTACAGTCTGCAGGCCAATCAGGTACATAACGAACAATGCGAATAAGGCGAAAATGAAATTAACGCCCGGACCGGCAGCGATAATGGCAATTCTTTGCAGTACGGGTTTATTATTAAAGGCTTTATCTTTTAATGCAGGCGCAACGGTATCAATGCGCTCATCAAGCATGCGAACGTAGCCGCCAAGTGGGATCGCCGCAACGACAAACTCGGTCCCCTGCTTGTCTGTTCGCCGCCACAACGGCTTGCCAAAGCCAATGGAAAACCGCTCTACTTTTACACCGCAACGACGTGCGACATAAAAATGCCCCCATTCGTGCACGGCAACTAATATACCGAGCGCGACGATAAAGGCGCCAAGGCTCCATAAAAACGAAAACACTAGCGTAAACCTCTGATTAGTGTTGTAGCAGTTTCCCGGGCAAGCCTGTCCTGCTCGAGAATTTGTTGGAGTGTGGAAACCGTGATTGGTTCCAACTGATTCAGGGTCTGCGCGTTAACCCGCGCGATATCCGTAAACGCGATTTGCTTAGTTAAAAATGCATCCACAGCAACTTCATTGGCTGCATTTAAGCGCGTGGTTGCCGCCTGGCCTTCTGCGCAGGCATCAATGGCCAGCTGTAAATTCGGATAGCGCTCGTTGCAGGGGGTATCAAAGGTAAATGACCCCGCCTTCATAAAATCTAACGGCGCAACGCCGGCATCAATACGCTCAGGAAATGCCAGTCCATAGGCTATGGGTGTCCGCATATCGGGGTTACCCATTTGCGCGATCACCGAGCCATCTACATATTGCACCATCGAATGAATGGTACTTTGCGGGTGAAGCACAACAGTGATTTGCTTTGCGCTGGCGCCGAATAACCAGCATGCCTCGATAAACTCTAATCCCTTATTCATCATGGTCGCAGAGTCTACGGTAATTTTGCGCCCCATACTCCAGTTAGGATGATGACAGGCTTCATCAACGGTAATCGTTGAAAAGCTATCTAACGCGCGCGTTCTGAACGGGCCGCCAGAGCCCGTCAGCAGAATACTGCTGATCCCTGACTTTGCCAGATTGCCGTACTCAAAATCGCGGGGCAGACACTGAAAGATTGCATTGTGTTCACTGTCGATAGGAAGAATCGTTGCGTTGGACTGTTTTGCAGCATCGATAAACAATGCGCCGGACATCACCAACGCTTCTTTATTTGCCAGCAAAACACGCTTGCCAGCTTTAACGGCAGCCAGAGTAGGTAGCAAGCCAGCGGCACCCACAATTGCCGCCATGACAGCATCAACTTCAGGGGCACTGGCGACATCTTCTAATGCCTGAGCGCCGCAAAGAATTTCTGATTGCACACCCATAGCATTTGCCAGCTCCTGTGCGCGCACATAGAGGCTTTCATCAGCAATAACCACATAACGGGCGGAGCATGCCTTAGCCTGACTGAATAAACGTTCCAGCTGACTATTGCCGGTTAAAGCGAAAACTCTGTATCTGTCAGGGTGACGGGCAACGACATCCAGTGTGCTACACCCTATCGACCCCGTAGCACCAAGTACTGTTAAGGTTTGCATCACGCCATCCAGGTTACATAACAGAATGCGAAGACCGGGAATGCTGCGGTAAGGCTGTCAATACGGTCCAGAACACCGCCATGACCGGGAAGTAATTTGCCGCTGTCTTTGATGCCCGCGCACCGCTTAAGCATACTTTCGTTCAGGTCGCCAAGCGCCGAAACGCCAACCGTAATACATCCGATAAGAACATGTAACCAGATTCGGGAGGGTTCGACCTGGTAATGCAGGGCAGCAAACGCAATGATGGCGAACGACGCCGTGACGCCACCCAGCAGACCTTCCAGCGTTTTGCCCGGCGACACGTTTGGTCTGAGCTTGTGCCGGCCAAACTTTACACCAACAAAGAACGCACCAATATCGGCGGCCCAGACGATACCCAGTACATAAAAAATTAACGACGAGCCGTAGAATGCGTCCACATCGTGTAAACTTGTGCGCAGACTTATCACGGCGACCCAGGTAGGAATCAGGGTCAATGCGCCAAACGCGACCCGGATACTACGACTGTTGCGCCAGAATGCAGAATAGCGTGGATAGGCAATGATCATCGCCAGCGAAACCACCCACCACAGCGCGGCGATTCCCAGTATAAAGTGATACAGCCCGTGCAGTTTACCCTGATGCCATATCTCCTGCTCATCAACAATCAGGGAAAGCAGGATACAAACAACAAATGCAGCAAGCATCAGCGCCACTTTTTTAGGACGTGCACATATGCCGGACATATTTGCCCACTCGTACGCGCCAAGTCCAATCACTGCCGCGATGGCAATCTGAAAAGCCCAGATAGGAAGATAAACAATGGCATAGAGTGCCAGTGGCGCCAGTATTAATGCAGTAATTATTCGTTGTTTAAGCATGAGTGGCTTTTAAGCTCCTTGATGTAAGCCATTCCTCCGATCAATCTATCATCGCTAAGGAACGCTTACCTGTTCGCCGGTCAGACCAAACCGTCGTTGCCGGGCTTTAAAATCATCCACGGCAGTCTGAAACACCTTCTCGTCAAAATCCGGCCATAACGTATCAGTAAAATAAAGTTCTGCATAAGCACATTGCCAAAGCAGAAAGTTACTAATACGACGTTCACCGCCGGTGCGTATCAGCAGGTCCAGCTCTGGTAAACCTGCTGTGCAGATATACTGACCAAAGTGAGACTCATCAATTGCGTCCAGCTGTTGCTTGCCATCAACAACGTCCTGCGCCATCAGTTTAGCAGCGTGGGTTATATCCCAGCGGCCACCGTAGTTGGCGGCGATATTCAGAACAAGCGCGCTATTTTGCTCAGTCAGCGTTTCTGCCTTCTGAATTTTTGTGCGCAGCTTCTCATCAAAGGCTGACGTATCACCGATAACTTTCAGACGCACATCATTCTTATGTAATCGCTTCACTTCGTTGTTCAGAACAAAATTAAACAACTCCATCAGCACACTAACTTCTTCTTCCGGCCGCTTCCAGTTCTCACTGCTAAAGGCAAAAAGCGTTAACGACTCTACGCCTGACTCGCGCGCGAAGCGTACTACCGAACGAACAGATTCCACTCCGGCCTTATGACCGAATGTGCGAATCTTTCCTTTTTTCTGTGCCCAGCGACCGTTGCCATCCATAATGATAGCGACATGTCGCGGTCCTGCCACATCGGGCTGGACCGCCGCTGTCTGGGCGGTTTTTGACCGCTTAGATAACATGACAGCGTTTAGACTTCCATTAGCTCTTTTTCTTTATCCGCCAGCATCTCATCCACTTTTTTTACAAAGTCATTGGTAAGAGACTGAATATTTTCTTCTGCGGCGCGACTTTCATCTTCGCTGATTTCTTTTTCTTTCAGCAATTCTTTAATGTCACTGTTTGCATCACGACGAATATTCCGGATAGCTACGCGCCCCTGCTCTGCTTCGTTGCGCACGACTTTGATAAGGTCTTTACGACGCTCTTCTGTCAAGGCTGGCATAGGAATACGGATTGTGGTGCCCGCACTCATTGGGTTCAGGCCCAAATCTGACTGCATGATAGCTTTCTCTACTGCCTGAGTAGCACTTTTATCAAACACTGTCAGTGCCAGCGTGCGGCTGTCTTCCGCCACCACGTTTGCAATCTGCTTCAACGGTGTATCTGCCCCGTAATAAGGAACCACAATACCGTCCAGTAATGCCGGATGCGCGCGGCCGGTGCGAATTTTACTTAACTGGCTTTTAAGCGCACTGATGCTTTTTTCCATACGCTCACGCGCATCTTTTTCAATTTCATCAATCACGTTTCTTTCCTATTTTTACTTTTTACAGTTTATCTGCGTGGTCAATAAGTGTCCCTTCAGGCTCACCCATTACCACAGCTTTAAGACAACCCGGCTTGTTCATATTAAATACCCGGATAGGCAGCCCGTGATCACGGGCCAGGGTAAATGCTGACAAGTCCATGACTTTCAATTCTTTTTCAAGCACTTCCTGATGCGTCAGCTTGCTGTATAACTCCGCATCCGGATTTTTCACCGGATCATCGCTGTATACGCCATCTACCTTGGTTGCTTTTAGTACCGCATCCGCTTCGATTTCGATACCGCGTAAGCACGCTGCAGAATCAGTGGTAAAGAACGGGTTTCCGGTACCGGCAGAAAAAATAACCACGCGTCCGGATTTAAGCAAACTGATGGCCTCTGCCCAGTTGTACGCATCGCACACACCATTTAATGGGATGGCTGACATCAAACGTGCGTTAACAAACGCACGATGCAATGCATCACGCATCGCCAGACCATTCATAACGGTAGCCAGCATGCCCATATGGTCGCCCACAACGCGGTTCATACCCGCTTTAGCCAGGCCTTCACCGCGAAACAGATTACCACCACCGATAACCAGACCAACCTGGACACCCAGCTCTACTAACTCTTTAATTTCCTGCGCCATTCGGTCGAGAACTTTCGGATCAATACCGAACCCCTCAGACCCCATGAGAGCCTCTCCGCTGAGTTTTAACAAAATTCGACGATAGGCTGATTTTGGTGTGATACTCATTATGTGATATGTCCTCATGAACTCGGCTTGTCGGATTTCTCGCTATCCTGACACGGTATAACCCTGTGAGGATGCAAGAAATAGGACAAAACGACTTTCTTTAAACAGCGAGACAGAAACTTATGCATTTGAAATGCATTAAAAAGACTGCCTTCACTTATAAAAAAGCACCTCCGAAGAGGTGCCCGTAGTGTATCTGACTATTGCGCCAGGCAAAAGTGAAAGGCCCTAATTATTTCTTAGCGGCTTCCATTTGCGCTGCTACTTCAGCGGCAAAGTCTTCAGATTTCTTCTCAATACCTTCGCCCACTTCGAAGCGAATGAAGTTTACTGCGTCAGCGTTGTTGCTTTTCAGCAACTCACCAACGGTGCTTGAAGGATCTTTAACGAAAGGCTGACCTGTCAGGCTGATTTCGCCAGTGAATTTCTTCATGCGGCCTGCAACCATTTTCTCAGCAATATCAGCTGGCTTGCCAGACTGCATTGCGATTTCGATTTGGATAGACTTTTCTTTTTCTACCACTTCAGCAGGCACATCTTCTGGCTTGGTGAATTGTGGGCTGGCTGCGGCAACGTGCATAGCAACGTCTTTCGCCAACTCTTCATCACCACCTTCAAGGATAGTGATAACACCGATACGACCACCGTGAACGTACCCACCCAGCGTGTCACCTTCAACAGTGATAACGCGGCGAGGAGAGATGTTCTCACCGATTTTAGCAACCAGGTTATCACGAACAGTGCTAACTTTTTCACCGTTCAACTCAGCGTCATTCAGCGCGTCGATATCGTTGATGCCATTTGCATGGGCAACATTCAGAATTTCATTACCGAACTTCAGGAAACCTTCGTCGCGTGCTACGAAGTCAGTTTCACAGTTCAGTTCAAGCATTGTTGCACGGTTACCGTCAACTTTAGTCAGAATCACACCCTCAGCGGCGATACGACCAGCTTTTTTCGCAGCTTTAGCCTGACCAGACTTACGCATGTTTTCGATTGCCAGCTCGATGTCACCATCGGTTTCCACCAGCGCTTTTTTACAATCCATCATGCCCGCGCCTGTGCGCTCACGTAGTTCTTTAACTAGTGCTGCAGTCACTGCCATTTTTCAATTCCTCAGCATTAATATTTAAATAGATATAAGAGGCGACCGCCTCTCAAAGATATTCTTTAGTGTCTGTAACAGTGTCATAATCTTATGACACTGTTACAGCAATGCGATTACTCAGCTGCTTCGACGAAGTCGTCTTGCTCTGCCTGAACTTCCAGGTTGCTGTCGCGACCTGAATTCACTGCATTAGCAGCAGCTTCAAGGTAAAGTTGAATCGCACGGATTGCATCGTCGTTACCAGGGATAACGTAGTCAACACCGTCTGGGTTAGAGTTAGTATCTACAACACCAACTACCGGAATACCCAGGTTACGTGCTTCAGTGACAGCGATGTGCTCGTGGTCAGCATCGATAACAAAAATCGCGTCAGGCAGACCGCCCATGTTTTTGATACCGCCCAGGCTGTTTTCAAGCTTGTCCATTTCACGCTGAAGCATCAGCGCTTCTTTTTTGGTCAGCTTTTCGAACGTACCGTCCTGGCTCTTTTGCTCAAGGTCTTTAAGACGCTTGATTGACTGACGAACTGTTTTCCAGTTTGTCAGCATGCCGCCCAACCAACGCTTATTTACGTAGAACTGGTCGCATTTCAACGCCG
The DNA here is from genome assembly GCA_964584105.1 of uncultured Alteromonas sp. Lineage (GTDB taxonomy): Bacteria > Pseudomonadota > Gammaproteobacteria > Enterobacterales > Alteromonadaceae > Alteromonas. Next base: position 18,625 of record CAZOYR010000037.1, on the reverse strand, counting down.
CTTCTTTTACTGCGTCGCCAGCAGCACGTTTAGTTCCAACAAAAAGGATTTTACCTTTTTTACCCGCAACACCTGACAGGTAGTTCATCGCTTCATTGAAAAGCGGAACCGTTTTCTCAAGGTTGATGATATGAACTTTGTTACGCGCACCGAAGATGAAAGGCTTCATCTTTGGATTCCAGTAACGAGTTTGGTGACCGAAGTGAACACCTGCTTTTAGCATGTCACGCATTGAAACATTAGCCATGATTTTTCCTCTATATTGGGGTTAGGCCTCCATACACCCCTTGTATCGATCCAGCGAACTGGACACCCCGATATCAAGTGTCGGTATATGTGTGTTATTAATTAAGATTCGTACCTGAAGCAGCCGCACAAGTTCAATTTTTACCCGGGCAGTGAAACAGGCGGGCGCTTTATACCATGCCTGAGACATCAGCTCAAGAAAAAGGTGCGTTTTACGTGCCGTCTGATGGGGCCCTAACTATACAGCCGAGCCCTTAATCGTTACTATAGGCAGACTTTACGCTTGATAATGGCAGTGGCCGTTCATATCTGGCTATTCATTATGACTAACGACTGATCGGGGATTCTGGTGGCAGCAACAATTAAAACCGCTGAAGAAATTGAAAAAATGCGCGTGGCCGGCAAGCTGGCCTCTGAGGTACTCACAATGATCACTCCTTATGTGAAAAAGGGAGTAACCACTGATGAGCTAAATACAATCTGCCATGATTATATTGTCAATGAGCAAGGTGCTACACCGGCGCCGCTAAATTATGGTGAGCCACCGTTTCCTAAGTCAATCTGCACCTCTGTTAATCATTGCATTTGCCACGGCATTCCATCTGACAAAAAGCTCAAAGATGGCGATATCATCAATATTGATGTCACAGTGATTAAAGATGGCTATCACGGTGATACATCAAAGATGTTTATTGTGGGCAAACCTTCTATTCTGGCCGAGCGTCTGGTCCGGGTCACACAGGAATGCTTGTATAACGCCATTAAAGAGGTTAAACCGGGCATGCGTCTGGGTGATATCGGTCATCTGTGCCAGACACACGCCGAAGCGCATAACTATTCAATTGTTCGTGAGTATTGTGGCCACGGTATTGGTAAGAGCTTCCACGAAGATCCGCAGATTGTACATTACGGCAAGCCGGGCACGGGTGAAGAGCTGGTACCGGGTATGTGCTTTACCATTGAGCCGATGGTTAACGCAGGTAAGCGATACTCTAAAATTCTGCCAGATCAATGGACCGTTGTGACCAAAGATCGCAGCCTGAGCGCACAATGGGAACATACGCTGCTAGTGACAGAAACCGGCGTTGAAGTGCTTACACTGCGCGAAGAGGAAGATCTTCCCAGAGTGATAAATCACGACTAAATTTGAGAGCCGCGTTAAACGCGGCTTTTTTATTCCTTTTTTATATAAGTATGCACTTTTCGTCTTCAACTATGCGCTTACGTGGTACTGCGAATGGCAGCAATTCATGCTAAGGTGCGGCTGTTTGAATATTTAGTGAGGGTATAGCTTGAGTCTGCAGAAACTCATCGCGCAAGTTGAAAGCATCGGGTCTGTCGATGACCTTGTGGCAATCAAGCAATGTGTGAAGCACTCCTATGAATGGCTGGACCAGGCTTTTGATCAAAGCGCGGTTAACCAGCTAGTTACCGGGCGTGCTCAGTTTGTCGATGCCCTGTTGCTGCACCTGTGGCACCTGCTTCGACTGGATGAAGTCAGCGACATTACGCTATGCGCGGTTGGCGGGTATGGCCGGGGCCACCTGCAGCCTTATTCTGATATTGACTTGCTGATCTTAAGTCGCAAACAGCTGGGTGAGGATGAACAGGAAAAGGTCAGCCGATTCATCACTCTGTTGTGGGACATTAAACTGGATGTCGGACAAGCTGTACGCACTATAAGAGAAACCGTCAAACTTGCCAAAGAAGATATTTCCATTGCGACAAACCTTGTGGAAAGTCGTCTTCTTATCGGTAATGAGCACGTTTTTGAAAGCCTGCTGGATGAGCTCAACAGCCGCTCTTACTGGCCCAGCAAAGACTTTTTTACCGCCAAATATGAAGAGCAGAAGGCGCGTCACGCCAAGTTCCATGGCACCTCTTATAACTTAGAGCCCAATATCAAAGAGAATCCGGGCTGCCTGCGAGACATTCAGTCAATCGGCTGGGTGGCAAAAAAGCATTTCAAAGAGTATGACGGCTGGAATTTGGTGGGTCACGGCTACTTCACCGAAGATGAACACAGTGAGCTGATTCGATGTCGTATGCACCTGTGGCGTATGCGCTGCGCCCTGCACCTTGTTGCCGGACGAAGTGAAAACCGGTTGCTGTTTGATTATCAGCCGGACGTGGCGATGCGTCTTGGCTATGGTGATGATGCAAAGCGCTCTGTTGAGCGCATGATGCGCGATTTTTTCAGAACGGTTCGCCGAGTGAGCGAGCTCAATAAGATGCTGTTGCAACGGTTTCGCTACGATATGCTCAATCAGAATGTAAAAGAGCAGATAATCATCAACGACGACTACTGGTTGCTGGATAAGATGATTGCGCCGCGTCACGAAGATGTCATCAACTCACCGGAAGCGATGCTCGATTTTTTACGCGTTGTCGCAGACACCCCTCAGGTAGAAGGCCTGGATACCGATGCAATTCGCCAGTTGCGAAATACACGCCGGGCATTTGAAAATGAATATTTTGTCGAGCGAGCCGCCTGTCGTGACCGGTTAATGGATCTGCTTCGTCATCCCCGCTTTTTCGACTTTGCATGGAATATCATGCATGAATACGGCATTTTGCAGGCCTATTTACCCGAGTGGGACAAAATTGTCGGCATGATGCAGTTTGATCTCTTCCACGCCTACACCGTTGATGAGCACACTCACCGGTTAGTGAAATTTATCAATCAGTATTTCAGTCGCGAGAATCAGGCGTTTCCAAGGTGTAGCCGAATTGTCAGAAATCTGGATAAGCCAGAGCTGCTGTATATTGCGGCTATTTTTCACGATATTGCCAAGGGGCGTGATGGCGATCATTCGCAACTTGGCGCACTGGATGTCAAAAAGTTTTGTGTCCAGCATGGCATTGCAGAAAACGACAGTAAGTTAATCGCGTGGCTGGTCGAAAATCACTTGTTGATGTCAGTAGTGGCGCAGCGACGAGACATTTACGATCCAGAAGTGATTAATGAGTTTGCCACAACCATTCGCAGTCAAAACCACCTGAATCAGCTGTATGCTCTGACGTTGGCGGATATCAGAGCCACCAACGATAATCTGTGGAACGACTGGAAAGCATCATTACTACGTGAGCTTTATCTGATGACCCAAAAGGCGCTGGATAATGGTTTGCAGTGTCAGGCGACCCTGGATGAGCGAATCGAGACCCATAAACAGCTTGCCCGCCGGCTGCTCGCTGAAAGCGGCGCTGACCAGACGAAAGTTGATGTCTTCTGGACCCGCATGGATGACGACTACTTCGTGCGCTTTAAACCGGCCCAGATCGCCTGGCACACGCTTGAAATCATTAATGCTGAAACCTCCCTGTTTAACGATGATCCGGATACCCTGCTCATTCGCGCAAACGACAGAATTGCCAAAGGTGGCACCGAGATTCTGATTTACGGTAAAGATCGTCAGGCGCTATTTGCTCAGGTGGCATCAGTTCTGGATAGCCGGAACTGTTCTATCCATGATGCACATATCACGGTGACCCGGGATGGGTTTTGTTTTGACAGTATGCTGGTGCTGGAAAACGATGGCAGCCGGCTGACATCTGATGATCGAACCCGGGATTTGGAAACAGCAATATTAACGCAGCTGAACAGACCGGGCTTCTCTCACAGCAATAACCGGAAGTTACCGCGTCAGATGCGTCAACTTGATGTTCCGACTAAGGTGCGTTTTTTCTCATTGGAAGACAGCACACTTATCGAACTGGAAGCGCTTGACGCTCCCGGCATTCTGGCTAAAGTGGGCCACGCGTTTGTAGACTGTAATGTCACACTAAAACTGGCCAAAATCGCCACCATCGGAGAACGCGCAGAAGACATTTTCATTGTCAGTAATGAGCAAGGTCAGGCACTGACTCAGGAACAGCAGGTAAAACTGAAAAAACGTATTTTATTTAAACTCGACCAACTTGAAGATATCAACATACCATGAGTGAATTACAATCTATTATCGAACAGGCTTTTGAAGAGCGTGATGCCCTTTCTCCGTCCTCGGCCCCTGCAGAAATTCGTCAGGCAGTGAGCCAGGCAATTGATCTTCTTAACAGCGGGCAGGCACGTGTTGCTGAAAAAATTGATGGTGAATGGACGGTTCATCAATGGTTAAAAAAAGCGGTACTTCTTTATTTTCGTTTGCATAATAACGATGTAATTGATGGCGCTGAAAGCCGCTATTTCGATAAAGTTCCGCTTAAATACCGCGACTATACTGCCGAGCAGTTTGCCAGCGATGGTGTGCGTATTGTACCACCAGCGGCCGTGAGAACCGGCTCCTTTGTGGGTAATAATGTGGTGGTCATGCCTTCTTACGTAAACATTGGTGCGTATGTCGGTGAAGGCACGATGGTCGACACCTGGGCGACTGTCGGTTCGTGTGCTCAAATCGGCAAAAATGTTCACCTGTCAGGTGGCGTAGGAATAGGTGGTGTGCTTGAGCCACTTCAGGCCAACCCGACAATTATTGAAGATAACTGCTTTATTGGTGCACGCTCTGAGATTGTCGAAGGTGTGATTGTTGAAGAAGGCGCCGTTATTTCTATGGGCGTGTACATCGGTCAAAGCACCCGTATTTACGATCGTGAAACCGGTGAAATCCATTATGGTCGCGTTCCTGCCGGTTCGGTCGTCGTACCTGGCAGCCTGCCCGGAAAAGAAGGGGGGTATAGCCTTTACGCCGCGATTATTGTGAAAAAGGTCGATGCAAAAACCCGTGCAAAAGTGGGTATCAACGCGCTGTTAAGAAGTGCCGAGTAACATATTGTTTCATTAGCAAATACGGTAGTTCCGTGAAAAAAAAAGCCTCGCAGACCGCGAGGCTTTTTTGTAAAAACACGCTATTCGGCAAACAATTTGTCTTTAATGCCGTTTACCCAGTCAACTACATCCTGCTCGGGCTCCAGCGTTTCGATGGCGTCAACTTCCAGCATATCTGCCACCGCGTTAGCCTGAAGCTCTGTCAGCAGTTCCTGAAAGTGGCGCCCGCCACCACAAAAATTTTCATAGCTGCTGTCACCCAATGCTGCAACAGCGAATGGCTTATTTGTCATCAGGGGAAATTCATCCTTAAGATCCATGTAGGTAAACTCAAGGTTTGGTGGAATATCGCCCTGGCCGGTCGTTGATGTAATGACCAGTATTGCGTCGGACTCAGTGAAATCAGTCACTGCAGCATCCTGAAACAACTCGCAGTCGTAGCCCTGCGTAGACAGGTTTTCTTCAACCTGCTCAGCGACATGCTGGGCATTGCCATATACACTGCCGCAGAAGATTCCCAGTTTCGCCATATCTCTTCTTTCCTCTCTTTAATTGGTTGTCAGATACTCAGTCCAAGCGCTAAGTAACGTAAGCATCCCGGCCCGGGGAGTGGTTGTAATTTCCAATGGTTCACCGCTCACCGGATGTTTTATTACAATCCTGGTACAAGTTAAGGCCAGATTATTAAAACCAAACCGTGTTTTTAAAAATTTATTCTGTTTACCGTCACCATGAGTCGTATCACCGATTATGGGATGGCGCAGATGCACCATATGTCGTCGCAACTGATGCTTGCGACCTGTGGTGGGTTTTAATTTGACCGCAGTATACCGTGAAGTTTCATATCGACCAGAAGCAATAGGCAATTCGTAACGCGCCAGTGGATGGTATTCGGTGGTTGCCGGTTGCGGCGCGATGTCACCACGATGTTTGTCGGCGATTTTATCAGGACGAAATTTGAGGTCATAATCAATCAGGCCACTGCCGTGAATAAACCCTCTGACGATAGCAAAATATTCTTTTTGTACTGTTCTGGCCATCATTTGTCTGCCTAAATCGCTGGCCGTGTGGCCATCGAAAGCGAAAAGCAGTACGCCGGAGGTTGGTCTGTCCAATCGATGGACCGGAAACACATGTTGTCCGATTTGATCCCTGAGTTGCTGTACGGCAAACCGCGTTTCCCGTTTATCAATAGGACTGCGATGCACCAGCAAACCGCTGGGTTTATCGATGGCGATCAACGTATCATCCTGATACAAAATCTTCAGTGGCAACGTTTGCCCGGCCTCATTATCCATTGTCTGTCTCACTCAAATTATCCAGCGTCATCAGCGTATGCGTCAGCACAAGATGCTTTGATGCAAATACTTCATGTGCCATAGGGGCCACGTTCATTTGCCTGGGAACCCCATGGTTTTGTTCAACGTATTGCTGCATTTTGGGAAGATAAATAAATTGCAGCCATTGCTCAAAAGGCATGACATCGGCGGCAAAAGGGGTGTCAGACATCAAAGCAGCCCTACCAGGTGCCCTGGCTGACCAGAGGTCTTCCTGTTTCAGATACTGTTCAATCCGACTGAGTTGTTTTTGTATAAATGCTTTATCTGACACGCAAGATACTGCCTGCTGCTGGAAAGTCGCACAGTATAACAACCAAAGGCTGGCTGGTCATCGGGCAAAGGCAAAGGTACACTAGCGGTTTTTTACCGCAGTTCGGGGGTATTCATGGGTGCGCAGACCATAGAGTCAATCAGCGAGTTTTTATTACATGCCGGGACTAACTTCCAGATAGTCGATATGGGAAGAGAAATTACCGCTATCGACGCGCAGACATTTTTAGATATCGAAAATGCGACAACCCCGGCGCCCCGCCCCCGTCAGCAACACGCCTGGTTTGGTATTATTTTCTGGAATACCCAGCAAAAACAAAACGAGTATATCTGGTTTTTAAAGCTTCCGGTTGATGAACAAGGTCTGCTGGTCCCGGCAAGTCGCAATCATTTTTTGCAAATTATTGTTGATGCGCTGGGAACAAGTTTAACTGAGGACAATGAAGAGAAGAAAACATTACCGGATAATCCCTATAATTTTGTGCCGAACCAGCACCAAATGAGCGTGTTTAACGCCTATGCCCGTCATCTGTTAAATAAACCGGCCATTCAGGGGACCGATGATGTAAATCGTTATCTGAGCCATCCGGCTATCGTTGACTGGACACAACTGCCGGTACAGGCGATTGCTGATGCAGCGCTTCTTATCAATCAGCCTGAGAAAAAAGCTGCGCTATTAGCGTGTTTTGATTTGTACGCCGAAGATTTTCAGGTGGCATTGCTAAGTGCCTGCGAACCCGTGCTGCTCGACAATGATTTAACCGACAGTTTATGTCAGGTGATTGAAACAAACAATGTGAACGATAAACGGGACCAGGCTATTCTGCGCGCACTCACAGCTCAGTCAGAAGACGCAAGAATCCAGCACGCTCTTGGAATAATCATGCGTGAGGATGCGTCATTGGATGTCGATACGCTGAGCGTAATTGCTGCCCGTCACTACACGCAGCTTAATGAAGTGCTGATAAAAATGTTTTTCGAGCAGGTTGCCAAATGCGATGAGGCACAGGGATTTAATGGAGCACTGTTTAAAGGGTTTTTCGCGGACTTAGTGCAGGTGCCGGCTACGCGAGAGCGGGTACTGGGACTGCTTCGCCTGCCTGAGCGAAGTGCAGCGTTGTCCCGGGCTATCGGACAGTTATTCGCGCAAGCAAAAGGTTAGTGAGATGACGCTGGGTGAACTGGTTTTATTTTTTCTGTTGATTCTTATCGGATTACAGTTCTGGCGAATCAGAAGTATCAGTGAACAGGCCTATCAGCAAATCGGCAGGTATTGTGAAACTCACCACTTGCAGCTTCTGTCCGTGGCAAGACAACGCACAAGGCTTTCATTCAAATACGGCAAAATTGACTGGCTGTCATCATTTGCATTTGAGTTTTCTGGTAATGGTGAGGATCGCTACACCGGGCATGTTGATATGATTGGAAAGCACGTTATCCGAACACAGCTTCCACCCTATAAGGTGTAGTCAAAACTTTCTTTGAGACATAAAAAAGCGGCAGGTCGTGACCGCCGCTCTTTTTGAATTTTGAAGTTCCTTCTCAGCAATCCATAGCGTGTGAACTAATCCTTAGCGCACATATTTGATTCCCTGTTCCATTACAATCCAATACATCCGGCATTGGCTGCCTGTAGAAGGCAGGTCCTCCATCCTTGCTTCCTTACTCCCTTTTACACTGTCCATCCTGTTACAGTATTCATCGTCCTGATGATGTTGTCCTTACCGCATCCTGCGTAAATCCTTAAGTCCCAATCCTTGAGAAAGCATACTCCGTGTACGCCTGCATACCTGCATATCCTCTTCCCAATCCTTAGGGAGTCCTTGTCCATGTGCGTCGCGTCCTGCGACATCGCTAAGCGATCCTGTACAGCAATCCGATTGCCGTTTCCTGAAAGTCCCTGTCTCTACGTGTCCGTGTAGATATGCTTCCCTAGCTTCCTAAATGTACGTCATCCAGACTCGTCGTGTATCCTTGTGACGTTAAATATAGTACTGCTTTGGTAGTTCTTTGCTATACGTAATTACAAAATTGTTAGATTAACAAACTCAACCAAACTGAACGATTTCTCAAAACCCTTTGTAAAACATACGCTTTAGACTTTTGTCTACATTTCTGCTCACAAATTTACTCCTGAATACTTACAAAATTGTGCGAAATGTCTTACAAACTTAAGCGCTATATCCGACATTCAATAAATGTCACTAATCGCAACTAACTATCAGCTTGTCGGTTTTTGAACAAAATAGTGCCTGATATGGACGCTATCTCCAATGATTTGACCGGGTGATAATCACAAGACAGAAAAAATTTTTCGTAGGCAGGAATAGTGGCAAACACACCCACTCCCTCACTGTCAGGATGCTCGTTTACAATACTATCAACCGCGCCAGCCAGAATGTGGCCGAGCCCTTCATGCTGATAATCAGGGTGGACACCAATCAGGACAATCATATGAAAATGACGAGCCGGCATTGCAGCTAACACCTTTTCTTCTTTCTCGATTAGTTGCCTGGTACTGAACAAGCCTGCTGTGAGCATCATTTTAACGCGCCAATGCCACATCTTTCCGGGTGTGAACCCTGCCCCAGGTTCAGCCAGGCAGGTTACAGCCAGCATGCGATTATCATCGAATAACCCTATCAGCGTCTGCCCACTATCCCAAAACGCATGGAGCTCTTCGCGGATCGCGCTTCGCAAGCGACTGTCATAGCCTTCGGTTTCAGCATGAAAAATCTGACTGAGTACAGGATCATCAAAGTATGCATTATAAAGAATTGATGCGGCGACATTTAAGTCATCGACATCAAGGTGAATTGCTTTGAGCGCAGAAAGTTCGGTTGCAGACGAAGAGGGTTGACGCATAGTTATTTTTTATATTGCGGAGCCATTCTTACACTCTGTACAATATTTAATCAGATAACAAGTAAAAAAACACCGGTTAAAAAACCGGCGTCTTACAGGTTGCTTCTTTAAATTACAGATGAGGGGATGCTTTGCTACCCCAGCCGATAAGCTCTCCATTTTTGAACACTAACGGCGTGCACTCATCTTTTGTCGTAATTCCATCGTCCATAGTGCGCTGTGTGCGGTAGTAAAGGATACGGTAAGTACCATCTTCGCGCTGATCAAGCTCACTGAAATCAGCCACGCCCATCTTTCCAACTACACGTTCGTAGGATGTGCCAAGGTTCAGATTAGAGATATGCTTGCGGTTGTTATATTCACGATCCTCCCAGTCCGATGAGTAACCATGATCATCGCCATCCACGGAGATCACGCAACCGGATAGTAGTACAGGCGCGCTAAGTGCAAAAAGAAGGGCTAAGTGTTTCATATCATTCCTTTTTTAAATTTTTTGTGTGCTTAAATAATCCGATATCACGGTATTATCAATTTGCTTGCCAAAATTAACCCTTTGATATTTATAGACAAAAAATATCTCACTCCAATTAACTTTCTTAAAAATTAAGGGTTTTCACTATAATTTGGTCAATAAAACGAATGTTCATCATTTTGCTAAGCACGTAAAATATGCCTTTTACTCTGGAGACACAGTCATGTCTGAATCATCTGAAATATCGTTAACAGTATTGTGCCAGCAAATTGCCGAAGAGGGGCATACTCCCTCAGTAGCATTGCTTCGGGCAAAAGCGCCTTATAAGGTCAGTGTGACTGAAGCTATCAGTGCGATTAAATCGTTTAATACATCGAAACATGTCACCCGCCCCGTCAGCGCCCCCGTCACACAGAGCGCACTGGAGAAGCGTGTTAAAGCACTGGAAAACGCAGTGGTTTTGCTGGAAAAGCGACTGGACGCGTTGATGTCTGATTAAGCGATGGTTAGCGTAGACAAAAACGCACAAAGATCGTCAGCAACTTTTTCTTCACCTTTTTTACCTACTCTTTCCAGAACCACTTCTCCGGTGTCGTTTCTCACACTCAGGATAAGGTTGTCATCGTCAGTCAGGCCAAAGAAAAGCGTTTCTGGCTGACGCAGCCGACGCTTCATCAAAATGTGGCCAATGAGGTTTTCCTGCAACCGGGCAAAGTCATCATCACTGATAACCTGAAGCAATTCACACGGTCCCTGAGGCGCAGACGCGGTTAAACTAAACGCGTAATACCGGGTGAAGAATGTTTTAAATTGCTCATCAAGGGTTATTTCAAGTGCATCTTCAAGCGAAGAAAAGTTGTTATCTGATGTCTGCCTGACAGGTTTCCAGTGAACCGGGTCCCCTTCATTTAAAGAAGAAGGGTCGGTCAGTGCGTAACAGGGCGACGGCCAGTCCGGTTCATAATCTGTTGTCAGCGCCTGATGGGTTGGTTCGTTGATTAGCGTGCTCATCAGTGCATCAAGTGATGCTTCAATCTGATTGGCCATGGTTAAAAAGTTCCTCTCTTACTGAATTTATCGAGCGGCTTGCGGTATTATTGGCAAATAGAGATTTAGTTTACGTGGTATACATCAGCGATGACAAACAAAACTGAAGCAAGATTGCCTGAAGGCTTGTCACTTGGGCGGGAAGTCACCTATGAGGCCCATTATAACCCGGACTTATTACAGGGTGTGCCCCGCGCGTTAAGCAGAGACTTACAGGGGATATCAGCGCAAAACCTGCCATTTTCCGGGGTAGACACCTGGACAGGCTATGAGCTTTCATGGCTGACATTAAAGGGGAAGCCCCAGGTTGGCATCTTGCAGTGTGAGGTGCCGGTTACGTCCGAGTTTTTAATCGAATCCAAATCATTCAAGCTCTATTTAAATAGTTTCAATCAAACGCAGTTTGCACGTCGTAGCGATGTTGAGAAAACCCTCACTGATGATTTAAGCCGGTGCGCGGGCGAGCCTGTAAACGTCAGTATATTTCTGCCTGCTGAATTTGATAATTTTGCGGTTACTCCTCTGGCTGGCAACAACATTGATGATGTTGATGTTGAAATAACCACCTACTCACCAGACGCGACAATATTAAAAACATCAGACGAAAGAGTAAGAGAAACCCTTACCAGCGATTTGTTAAAATCTAACTGTCTTATCACCAGTCAGCCTGACTGGGCGAGCATTCTGATTAAATACGAGGGCAATGCGCTGGATCAAGGCGCACTACTAAAATATCTGATTGGATACCGTCAACATAACGAATTTCACGAACAGTGTGTTGAACGTATTTTTTGTGACCTGATCAATTTACCGGGTATGGAAAAGTTAACCGTATTGGCGCGGTACACGCGTCGGGGTGGACTGGATATCAATCCATTTCGCTCAAACTTTGAGACACCGTACCCTAATCGTCGCACTGCCAGACAGTAAACAGGAAAAATCAGGGATTTGTGTCACACTTAAATTATGTGTAGCACCGCAACCAGGAACCAGCGGGTACAATGACAAACAAACAGCTCCAGGCGCTAAAGCAGCAACATGCATTATTGGCGCAATTCATTATTCGGCTATCGTTGTTTTATCAGGGATACTCCAAAGCCGTTGATGAAGAGTTGCAAACGCTTCGCAGCCATTTAGGTGGCGCTGCTAATTTTGCTCTGGCACACGTTAGCATCAATAAGCTCAATACGTTACTGCAGGAAGATGGCGGGGTCTTGAGACGCTTCAAAACAGATACCCTGCAGTCTGTTGAAGGTGCAGCCAGAGCCTTACTGGCTTTTTCCGGGCAGCACAATCCCAACCCGTTACTGATAAATACCATCAGTCAGGCCAGAAAGCCGGCTGAGTCTTTGTATGATGTTACCCAGCTTTGCGTTCAGACTATTACGCTCTACTCTGACGTAACAAACACCCTATCTGCCCCCGATGGTGTCGCAATAAAAAACCATCCAGAGGATCGGTTGCAGTCATCGGCCACCTTGCTGCGCGCTTTACAGGAAGAGTTAGTGCAATTGGTGGACAGCTATCAAACCCGCCATCCCGATAACAGTGAGCTGGGGCAGTTAAAACAAAAAGTAACGCAGGGGCTGAGCAACGACGAGCTGCTGAACGTTTGTCTTATGTTGATGCGATTAATTGTCAAAGATTCCATGCAGGAAGCGACTATTTCAGGCAAGGTCATTCAAAGCCTGCACCATTCTCTGGGTAGCTTGCACAAAGGCCTTACCAAGAGCATTGATCAGGCGCATTCAGCGTTTTCCTGCCAGCAGGACGATAATAAGGCTGTTCGCAACGCGCTGGTCAGGCTTGAGAATGAAGTTGCCGGTTCAGACTCATTTTCTGCGTTAAAAACGCAGACACATCAGCAGCTTAAGCAGGTTGATAATGCGCTGCAAAGACGAGAGGAAAACGACCGGCTTGCACAGCATGCACTCACCGAACAACTAGAGCAGTTAAAAGCCCAGGTTGCAGAGCTTGAGTCTAAAACCCGCTACTATCGCAATCGCTTAGCCAGGCAGGTTGCGACAAGCCAGACCGATCCGTTAACCAAGTTACCGAACCGACAAGCTTACAACGAGCATTTACGCAAACTTATCAATAGCAGTCGTATCGCTGAGCAATCAGTATGTCTTGCTGTGGTCGATGTTGATCATTTTAAGTCGATTAACGACAGATTCGGACACGCCGCGGGCGACAAGACGCTTCAGATTATTGGCAAACAATTGCGCCTGGCGTTAGACGAAAACGATTTTATCGCGCGTTGGGGCGGAGAGGAATTCGTATTAATTTTGCCGGGTCTGAACGCTAAGTCGTTGAAACAAAAATTAGAACGACTGAGAACCAGACTGACCGAATTGCCGTTTAAGTTCAAACAAGATCGCCTGACAGTCACTGCCTCTTTTGGTGGCACCTGTTTTAGTCACGGCGAGGATCCCGACGCTGTTTTTGAGCGGGCCGACAGTTTGTTGTATCAGGCGAAGCGCGCCGGCCGGAATTGTGTTGTCACCGATAAGGACGACGTGTAATGAAAAAAGTGCAGTTAAATCCTCTTGGCTGGATGAGCCAGCTTTCTCAGCTTGAAGTTTCCCAGCTTCAGGACACTACCCATAGTGAGCTTTATGACGTATTCAGAAATTGCTGTCTGGCAGTATTGAACAGCGGCGTGGATGAAGATGACTATGAGGTACTTTTCGCTCCTTACGATAATTTCGATGTAAAACTGGTACGCCGCGAAAGAGGTGTAAAGATCGAGTTGATCGATCCACCGGAAGTCGCGTTCGTTGATGGTAAGTTAGTCCGTGGTGTCCATGAGCACCTCTTTGCCGTCATGCGCGATATGCTGTTTATGGGTAACAAGTACGCCCGCGCACATGATACTGCAGCCGATACGCTCAGTACCACCGACATGGTGTTTGATATGCTTCGACATGCTCAGGCGTTAGAAGGAAATGATGATTTAAGCACCATCGTGTGTTGGGGTGGACACTCCATCAAGGAACACGAGTACAAGTACACCAAAGAAGTGGGCTATCAGCTTGGTTTGCGCGAGATGAATATTTGCACCGGGTGCGGTCCCGGCGCAATGAAGGGACCGATGAAAGGGGCTGCTATCGGTCACGCTAAACAGCGCTATAAAAACGGGCGTTATATAGGTATTTCAGAACCCAGTATTATTGCTGCCGAACCGCCCAATGCTATTGTGAACGAACTGATCATCATGCCTGATATAGAAAAGCGGTTAGAGGCTTTTGTGCGATTTGCCCATGGTATTGTGATTTTCCCGGGCGGTGTTGGCACTGCAGAAGAGCTTCTTTACCTGCTTGGCATTCTTACCAATGAACGTAACGCACAACAGCCGCTGCCCGTTATATTGACAGGGCCGGCGGGCTCGCAGGCTTACTTTGACGCAATTGATGACTTTATTGGCGCCACGCTGGGGCCACAGGCGCAAAGCAAATATCAAATCATCATCGACGACCCAGTGGAGGTTGCCCGCGTTTTGTGTGAAAGCAAAAGTAAAACAGAGCAATACCGGCGGGCTGTCGGCGATTCGTTCAGTTTTAACTGGTCGCTGAAAATCGATGAACCCTTCCAGACACCGTTTATCCCGACGCATGAAAGTATGTCAGATCTGGCGCTTCATCAGGAACAGAGTGTGGCCGATTTAGCGGTCGTACTGCGTCAGGCCTTTTCCGGTATTGTGGCAGGAAATGTTAAAGCTGAGGGCGTACGTCAGATTAAGGAAAAAGGTCCATTTCAGCTAAACGGCGATGCGGGATTAATGAAACGTATTGATACGCTGCTTCGCTCATTTGTAGAGCAGCAGAGAATGAAGCTGCCAGGCTCAGAATACGTGCCTTGTTACACCATCACGCAAATCTGACCAGACGCATTCAGTTACGATTTACATTTTCTTAAATAGTACATTTTAAGGTAAACTGTGCGGCGTGCTTACTAACAAGTGAAGAAGGATGAACAGTAAGGTAATTCGACTGATTCTTTTAGGTGCCGCCGCCTATGTAACTTTCGTGTTTATGGTAATTTTTCTCTATCCCGATAAGCCCGAAAATATGGATTGGCAGGATCGTGAGGAATACAACAAGGTACAGATTACTAAACTTTCTCTTGGCGCAACCCGAGAGGAGGTATTGGCCTTGCTTGGCTCTCCCGACATTACCGAAGCCAAGATGGACAGCGAAAACTCCATCCAGGTTATGTTCTATCGTACGCAGCATGTCCGGGCAGACGGTCTGACAACGCAGGATGAATGCACGCCACTGCTGTTTGAAAATGATCTTCTGGTCGCCTGGGGTGATGGCGCGTATCAAAGTTATTTAAGAAGCTAAGGACGGATTTGGCTCACGTCGAATACCATCAACTTATCCAGCAGAGTCAGATTGCCAGCAAGGCAATTGTCAGGCAGGCTAAAAATCACGATGGCGTAAACGCCGCGTTAAGTATTGCTAAACGACTTATCCATTTTAGCCGACATCATCCTCAGGCTGCGCTGGTCGCGGTAAATGCACTGCGCCAGGAATCTGGCCTTTCTTCTCCCCTGCCTTTGCGCACAGCATTAATCACCACCGTGCTGGGCCAGCGTAGCAAACTCAATGATCACTATCTGCAGCACATAGTAGCAGCGCATTACATGCTATTTTGTACGGGCAGTTATCATAAAGATACGCAAACACTTCATTTTGAGAAAACACTGGTACAGGGTCTTAAAAAGCAACTCGCAAAGCGGCATTTAAAAATCTGGCAGGATATTTTTGCTACTTATCCGGTCTTAGGCCGGCCCAAATTTATTAAGTACCTGCAAAGCCCCGCTCTGCGCGAAACACAGTGGTGGACGCTGGTCAGTGCATTTATCTCCACCCGGTTTACCGATAGCTTTTTCCAGGTATTACGAAAACTGGCGCTTCACTCTCCCCTTCAGCGTGAGCACCTGATGCAAAGCTGGGTGACGTTTCCAGGTGATATCTGGCCTGCAGCACAGGTTGCGATCAGCCCGGAAAGCCTGATATTGCTCGCCAAAACAGATCGTCAGTGCGGCATGATGAAGCAAAAGCAGGGTGAGCGTAAATTTGTTATCCGTGAACAGGTAACCCAGCCAGCAATACGGTATCTGGGTTTTGATCAATGGCACGAATTAATGCAGCGCTTTGAAGCTGAAACAGAATCTCTTGTCGCATTTCAACCCGGCGGGCGTGTTTACCCGCTCAATCATCCCCCGTCATCGTTACTTGCGATTATAGACTTACTGAAGCGTCCGGACCTTGAAGTGGACATCTTAAGCCAACGGATAGAAAACGAAGCTGCATTTGCAAGCGCACTTAAAGTTGCAGCCAGCAACGACAACCGGCTTCAGTTGCCGGTGCATGATGTAAAACAGGCTATTCTGACATTTGGACTGGAACGGGTTGGCGATATGCTGATCAGGGAGGCATTAGTCCAGCGTCTGACTCAGAATTATTTTCCACTGAGTCAGATGTGTCGGAATGTACTGGATGTCAGTGCCAACCTGTCATCGCTTTTAGCAGCAGAAACGAATACATCGCTGAGCCCCCAGGCCGCGGGCCTGATCAGTAGCTTTGTCCTGGCCCCGCTGTTTAGCTTGCCTGCGCTGAAAGTGTTACCTCGCTTTATTCACAATAACCATAATCTGCATAATGTGAACGATTTAGTCGGGCTTAAAACTGCCCACCC
>CAZOYR010000037.1:0-1817 GCA_964584105.1 uncultured Alteromonas sp. | reverse complement strand
GCCAGAACAAAAAGCAGAGTGTCAGGAAAAGCTTTCTCATTTGCTATACTCAACGATTACAAGATAACCCTGTCATCATATTGGTTGTTAGATTACGACAATCATCACTAGTGCCAGAAGCCATGTTGCTATAAAATACGCGCGATTTAGTTTCTTGGCGTACCACGTCGATAGCACATACTCACATTGCTTAGTGATTCGTCATTTTAATGGCTGAATAGAGCCATTAGCTGAAACCTTTTAACACAGAAACGACAATTTACCAGAGGATCCCCCCACATGACTCAGCAACGCATTACAGTCATTCGCGGCGACGGTATCGGCCCTGATATCATTGATGCCACCACCAAAATTCTGGACAAAGTAGGCTGCGACTTTGCCTATGACTACGCTGATGCCGGCCTGGTCGCATTGGAAAAACATGGCGAGCTTTTACCACAGGAAACTCTGGACCTGATTGCAAAAAATAAAATTGCGCTGAAAGGCCCACTCACTACCCCAGTAGGTGAAGGCTTCACCTCTATCAACGTTAGCCTGCGCAAGCAATTTAAACTTTACGCTAACCTGCGTCCGGTCATGTCATTCAAAGGCACAAAGGCCCGTTACGAAGACATTGATATTATCACCGTGCGTGAAAACACACAGGGTATGTATTCTGGTCTGGGCCAGACAGTTTCAGAAGATGGCAACGAAGCCGAAGCAATGAGTAAAATCACGCGCGACGGTGCGGAAAAGATTGTGACCTTTGCTTACGAGATGGCACGTCGTGAAGGCCGTAAAAAAGTTACTGCAGTACATAAGGCCAACATCCTGAAGTCGACTTCAGGCCTGTTTTTGAAAGTTGCCCGTGAAGTTGGCGAGCGTTATCCTGACATCGAAAGCAACGAAATGATCGTTGATAACACGTGCATGCAGTTGGTAATGAATCCGCATCAGTTTGACGTTATTGTTACCACCAATCTATTTGGTGACATCATTTCTGACCTATGTGCTGGTTTGGTTGGCGGTCTGGGCATGGCGCCTGGTGCCAACATCGGTGAAGATTGCGCTATTTTTGAAGCGGTTCACGGTTCTGCACCGGATATCGCCGGTAAAAATCTGGCCAATCCAACGTCTGTTATCCTTGCAGCCGTCCAAATGCTTGAATACCTGAATATGGGTGACAAAGCTGAAAAAGTTCGCTCAGCGCTTAAGGATGTGATTGAGTCTGGTGACCGCACAACCCGCGACCTGGGTGGTCAGGACGGTACAACTGAATTTACTCAGGCTGTTCTGGACCGTTTAAACTAAGCATCCGAATGTTCATTCAATAAACTATTCAGATGAAAAAGGCGCCCTTCCGGCGCCTTTTTTTTACCTGTACGTAAACTGGTCAACAGGCTGACGATTTTTACTGCTATTCCCCTTATTCTCAATCTGCCAATTTCGGCCATTACAGAAAAGGAATAAACTGTGAAAATTTTTACTACATCAGCCATTCTGAAATATATTGCTCCACTTGCTTTTATGGCATCGTTAGCAGCCTTACCACTCACGCAGGCGTACGCTGATGA
Organism: uncultured Alteromonas sp.; assembly: GCA_964584105.1. Taxonomy (GTDB): domain Bacteria; phylum Pseudomonadota; class Gammaproteobacteria; order Enterobacterales; family Alteromonadaceae; genus Alteromonas. Next base: position 264 of record CAZOYR010000037.1, on the reverse strand, counting down.
TGCAACACCCATACAATCTGCTTCTGTCAGCGAGCGAATGGATTTAAACCTGGTAACGGCTGAAGAGCTTGCGACACTGCCTGGTATAGGAATCAAAAAAGCAGAATCGATTATTCAATACCGAGAGGAAAAAGGACGATTCCTGGAAGTAGAACAACTCACTGAAGTGAAAGGAATCGGTCCTAAGTTATTAGCCCGAATTCAAAACAAATTGCAGGTTAACCAATGATTTTTGGTGAAAAAAAAGCTCCCTGACGGGAGCTT
>CAZOYR010000036.1:21049-28886 GCA_964584105.1 uncultured Alteromonas sp. | reverse complement strand
CTGGATGCCGTGCTCATTAATGTCAGTCCCCCTGACGAGTTTGGCTATTGTTCATTAGGGGCATCGGTGGATATCTGTATGTCAGCCGTACGCCACTGCGATCTTGTGATCGCACAAATTAACAAGCATGTGCCGCGCACCGCCGGACATTCCTATGTTCATGTGGATGAGTTTCATGCGTGCATTGAACATGATGCGCCATTGACGGAAGTGATGCCCCCGCCTATTGATAATCAGGCAGAACGGATTGGACAATATGTCGCTATGCTGGTTGAGGACGGTGCAACCCTGCAGTTTGGTATCGGTAAAATACCCAGTGCCACTTTAAAGTATCTGTGCAAGCACAAAGACCTTGGCATTCACAGTGAAATGCTCACCGATAGTATTATTGAGTTGATCGAGTCGGGTGCTGTGACTAATCGCAATAAAACGTTTCACCCGGGTAAAACAGTAACCAGCTTTGCCATTGGCAGTCGGCGCCTGTACGACTTTATCGATAACAACCCGCATATCGAGTTTTACGCCAGCAGCTATGTGAATAAACCGACCAATATCGCCAAAAACGACAACATGATTGCCATCAACAGCGCCCTTGAGGTCGATCTGACCGGGCAGGTTGTTGCTGATTCTATCGGCTATGATTTTTATTCAGGCATTGGCGGGCAGGTTGATTTTGTTTCCGGGGCGTCTATCAGTAAGGGTGGCAAACCCATCATTGCATTGCCATCGACGGCAAAAAATGAAACGGTGTCGCGGATTGTGCCCAGTATCACAGAAGGGGCAGGCGTTGTTACCTCCCGGGGCAATGTCCACTATGTCGTAACCGAGTATGGTGTGGCCTCATTAAAAGGAAAAAGTATTCGCGAGCGCGCGCTTGAACTTATCAGGGTGGCGCATCCCAAGTTCAGGGCGCATTTGTTAGAGGAGGTTCGCAAACACTACTGGGTACCTCACTACCAGGAAAAATATCCCACAGATATTCCGGAACTAGGCGCTATTCAGTTACAAAAGCTGGTGATTCAGGGAGAAACTTTTTATTTGCGCCCCTTAAATCCTGCTGATGAACGCAGATTGCAGGAGTTTTTTTACTCACATACAAAAGAGACGCTTCGGCTGCGGTACAACTACGACCCCAAGCAAATGTCGCGGGAAAAATCCTGCAATCTTGTCAGCGTTGATCAAAAAACAGATGCAGCCTTGTGTATTGTCAGACAGGATGGTTCACGTATAGCCATTCACGCCGTGGGGCGTTTTTATTACTATCCGGAAGACAACGCCTGCGAAGCAGCATTTGTCACCCGCGAGACTCACCAGGGCAAGGGCATGGCAACCCGACTACTGGCCAAGCTGATTGAGATCGCCCGACAGCGCGGCATCGACTTTATGATGGCCTATGTCAGAGCGGATAATAAGCCTATGATTACGATATTTGAGCAACATGGTTTTAAACGAAAACGAAGTGATGACCCCAGTGATGTTGAACTGGTTCTGGATCTGAGGGAGCAGCAATGACCATACGAATTTACCGCGGAAAAGACTGTCTGCTCCATGATATGGGCGCAGAGCATCCTGAATGTCCTGACCGAATTCATGCAATCAACGATCAGTTACTGTCATCCGGACTTGAAATGAGTTGTGAACATGTTGATGCGCAGATGATTGAAAAGTCAGCGCTTTATCAGGTACATGAAAAAGCCTACATCAATGATATTTTTAACCAGGCGCCTGATGAAGGTATCGTGTGGCTGGATGATGAAACCGCCATGATGAACAAGACCTTATCGGCAGCACGCTATGCTGCGGGTGCCGCTGTGCAGGCTGTGGACTGGGTCATGGACGGTGAAGACCGTCAGGCATTTTGTCTGGTGCGCCCGCCCGGGCACCACGCCGAAAAAGACAAAGCCATGGGGTTTTGTTTTTTTAACAACATTGCACTGGCAACCGCACACGCCTTAAATCAGCATCAGCTTGAACGCGTCGCGATTATCGATTTTGATGTGCATCACGGTAACGGGACCCAGCATATTTTTGAGGGTGAGCCCCGGGTATTGATGTGCTCATCGTTTGAGCATCCGCTATATCCTTTCACCGGAACACAACCCAGCGCGGATAATATCGTGGCTGCGCCGCTGGAAGCCGGGGCAACCGGCAAAGCGTTTCGCGAAGCCGCTTCTAAATGGTTTACGCGACTACATGCGTTTAAGCCGCAGCTGATTGTTATCTCAGCCGGATTCGACGCACACGCGGAAGACCCCATGGCACATCTTCGCTTTAATGAAGATGATTATAAGTGGGTCAGCCATCAGCTACGCCAGCTTGCTGACACCTATTGTGACGGGCGCATTGTCAGTAGCCTGGAAGGCGGTTATGACTTGAGTGCCCTGGGCAGAAGCGTGGTTGCTCATCTCAAGGGTCTGGGTGGGGATGCGATAGAGACAGGGTCAGCCTGACTGGGCGGCGTTGCAAAAGCAGCCTGTTGCTTCGCTGATCACTAACGGACCAGGAGGGGCGATATCAGCACGTAACGTGCTGACAATCTGATTTTTCAGCGTATTGCCATTAAAGCATCCCGCGCCCAGTGCGTACGGACCGAAGTAACGAACCTTTCCATTATCATCCAGCAGAACAAGTGCCGGCAGGCGCATTAGCCACTGCGCCACCCAGGGAAGCTGGGCTACATTTAGCGCCACACTTTTGTAGCCGGGAAGCGCATTCAGGATAGCCTGATGATGTCGTTGTGCCAGCGTGTCGCAATAACAACCGCGTTGTGGCCCTATGTGCACCAATGAGCCGGGTAAGACGGATGCCTCGCGAAGTACTTCGCTTAGCCGGTTTTCAAACCCTGCATCAGCAGCAGCCTGATTAAGTGATAACGTTGGGTCAAAGTCACTGATATGGCTTTGAGAATAAAACCACAGGCCGGCAGCGCATGCCGCCAGCCAAAGCGCCATGAGCCACCACCACACATATCCTTTCATTACGCTTTAAAACCTACCAGTGCTGTCTGCATGGAGCTGTTGAGGGTGTTGAGGGTTTCTACCTGACTGGTCAATGTGTCTGAGTAGCCGGCACCCTCGTCGATGATTTGCTGGATGCGTGATGTGCTTTGCGCGATAGCGCCTGTCGCTTCCTCCTGCTCTTTGGCCGATGACGACACTTCTTCCATAAAGTCGGACGCCTGGCCCACCATACTTACAATCTCATCCATATTGGCAGACGCCTGCGCGCTGTTGCTTACCGCCTCATCAACCAGATGGATACAGCTTTGCATTTGCTCTACTGAGCGGTGCGTGCTTGATGACAGTTGTTCTGTAACACTGCTTATCTCATCGGCACTCTCTTTGGAACGAATGGCCAGTGTTCTGACTTCATCAGCCACAACAGCAAATCCGCGTCCATGCTCGCCGGCCCGGGCAGATTCTATTGCAGCATTTAGCGCCAGAAGATTTGTTTGTTCCGCGACCGCAGTGATGGCCCGCATGGTTTCTGAAATGGCAGCACAGCGCTGGTTCAGCTCTTCATTTGTTGCGGCAGCTTCGTTGAGCGTAGATTTTAATGAGGCTATCGTCTGGCCGGTGGAATTTACCGTTTCCTGTGATGCAAGTAACTGGCGTTTTGTGTCCTGTGTCAGGGCGCGCACTTTTTGTATTTGCTGGGCGGATTGCGCTGAAGACACGGCAATCTCTTCAGAAGACGAGGATATGGCAGCAATCTCTGCACTGGCGGTTTCAGAAAAGCGCAGAGAATGAGACGCCGAGGCATTGATATGTTTACCGGCATCGTTGAGTTGACCGCTTAACCCTGAGGATTGCTCTACCAGCGTGGCAATATGACTGATTAGGGTATGCAATCGCTGGCCGTTTTCGGTGCGGGTGTTGATACTCGCCGTCAGGTTGATTTTGCCATCCTGTTGCAACATTTTTTCTATCGCCAGACGGATATCCAGTCCTGCTTCACCTTCTTTTCTGGACTTGTTTGCCATGAACATTAATACCAGACCCTCCGACAGCGCAAACGCAGCGTGCAATAACAACATCGAAAAGGTGACATGTTCGCTCTCAAATACATACACGGGGGCGCCGCCGTTTTGCAGTACAAAGAAGCCAATGTGGTGCACGGCAACCAGCGCTGTCGCTGCGGCGATCACCCGCCAGTCGCGAAAATAGGCCAGAAATGCCAGTAATACGAATATTTCAAAATGCATTTCTATCTGGCCAAATGCCTGATGGATATGCAGCGCAGTCATCAGCTGTGTCGCCAGCGCCTGCGTTATTTGTGTGATAAACCGCCCTGGTTTTATAAAGGAAAGTACCAGAGGCAACATAATAATAGGAATGCCCAATAAAAAGGCGATGGCTAGCTGACCAGTAATAAGGCCAATCACTACTGCTATGAGCAATTGTACAATTAAAATACCGCGAAAAATGCGGTTACCTTCATCATGCCATGGATACATGGATAACTCCTTACTGCTTTATGGACAGGAGTATAGAAGGCGTTGTATCAACCCGCCTGTAAACTTTAGGCTAAGAAGGTGGTGAATCAGTAGAGACCAGTGACAATTTACCATCCACGTGAACATCCCGCTGTGGGTAGGCGATAACAATGCCAGCTTCATTAAATGCATCGTTAATAGCGAAGCGTAAATTGCTTCTGATCATTCTTAAATCACGTTCTACCGTCGCATTGACCCAGAAGAACACCTCAAATATCAGCGCGTTGTCACCAAAATCATCGAAAATGACCACGGGCTGTGGCTCGGTGAGCACCGTTTCTTCGTTTTCTACTGCAGTTTTAATGAGGTCAGCGACATTTCTGCAGTCAGAGCCGTAAGCAACGCCAACCCTGACCGACGTGCGTGTGAGATAGTCGATCAGCGTCCAATTAATAACAGTATTTTCCAGCAATTTGCTGTTTGGAATTAACATGTGTACGCCATCTACACGCCGAATTCGCGTAGAGCGGGTGTTAATAGACTCAACCCGTCCCCGGGCCTCGGCCACTTCCAGAAAATCACCGATTCGTATAGGGCGCTCCCACATCAGGATCCAGCCACTGATAAAATTGTTAATGATATTCTGCGCGCCAAATCCAAACCCGATGGCAACCGCACCTGATAAGAACGCGAAGGCGGTAAGCGGTACGTTGAGAAAATCCAGCGTGGTGATGAGCAGAACTGCCAGTGCAATAATATAAAAAATGCGCTTAAACAAATGAACGGTATCTGCGCTGGCACCGGTTTTACGCAGGCGAAAGGTGGCCAGATGCGCAAACTTGTTGGTTAGCCACCAACCGCCTACCAATACAAGAGGCACTAGTAAAATCTCACCCAGGGTAAACGGGTGACTATAAAGTGTAAAAAGCGTTGTGCCGAGGCTTTGCGTTATTGTGTCCCACATATCAACTGGCGTTTGGCTCCATGTAAACCCGTTTAAACATTTTATGGTCGCAAAAGCATAGGGGACATGCTGTGAAATGAAGCGACTATGGTAAAGTGCTGTTAAGTTTGTATGCAATCGAGAGTCAAATGGGTCAACGTTACATAAAGCGTGTATGGGTAGCTATCGCCTTAATGGTCATGTTTATGGCGCAGGCGCAGGCATTTTCAGTCAAGCTATCGCAAAGCGATTTAAATCAGATGATAAAAGCTGCTTTTCCTCAGACGCAGCAGTATCAGGGTATTGATGCAGTATTTACCGACCCTTCCATTGAACTGGGTGTGGCCAATCAGCTTAAAATTGAGGTAACGATGACCGCAAACCGCGCTGAGCAGCGCGTTAAAGCGCGCGCGGCATTTGACGGCACGCTGGATTACTCCGGTGCAAACCGTACGCTGGAAATTATACAGCCCAGAATGACTGACTTTGATGTGCTTGAACACAACCTGACGCAGGATGCGCATTTACTCGATGAGGTGAAACAGCTGAAGAACAAGCCGGCACCGATGATTTTGCTGCTGGATTTAAAACAGGTAAATTTACCTCTGCTGGGCAACCAGATTCCCCGGTCGGTCGCAATTCGTGATCATAAACTGGTAATTGAGTTCTGACATGGCTCGCATAGCATTTTTATCTACAGATAATCTGGAAGACTTTTTTGTTTATGATGAGCTGCTGATCCCGGTGTTTGAGCAGGCCGGGCATCAGGTAGATACTGTCTCCTGGCATAACACCGATACTGACTGGTCAGCTTATGCTATGGTAATTGTGCGTAGCACCTGGGATTATCAGTCGCAGCCTGAGGCATTTTTGCGCTGTCTGGAGAAGATTGATAAACAAACGCACCTGCAAAATCCGCTTGAACTAATGCGCTGGAACCTGGATAAGTCATATTTGAAATCACTGCGTGCGGCGGGAATTGACACCCTTCCCACCCAATGGGCAGATGCCTACGACGAAAACGTGATCAGACAGCAATTCAGTGCATTTGATACCGATAAATTAGTTATTAAGCCCACGGTCAGTGCTAATGCTGATGACACTTTTGTGCTGACGCCAGATTTTCATAAGACACAGTCAGCCGAGTTATCACGTTGTTTTTCAGCCCGCCCACACATGATTCAGCCGTTTGCTGAAGAGATAGTTAGCCACGGTGAGTACTCACTATTTTATTTTGGCGGCAAACTGAGTCACTGCATACTGAAAACCCCGGAACAAGGTGATTTCAGAGTACAGGAGGAGCATGGTGGCTCGCTGAAGCTGGTCCAGGCAGATGCAGCGCAACAGCATATCAGTGAAGCCGTACTGGCCGCATTACCTCAGCCAGCGTTGTATGCGCGCATCGATATTGTGAAATTTGATGAAAAATGGTGTGTTATCGAAGTTGAGCTGATTGAGCCGTCTTTGTACTTCAATTTGGACGATCAGTCGCCCCAACGGTTTGTTAAGGCGACGACAGGATTGATTGATTAGCGACGTATTATTTAAACAGGTGGGGATCGAAAACGTGCCCTAATTTTTCGGTCTTGGTCTTCAGATAATGCTTATTATCTGCCGTGATCCCATGGTCGATAGGCTTTCTGGCAATGACATTTACCCCCAGTGCTTCCAGGGCTGCCAGTTTTTTAGGGTTGTTTGTCATCAACTCAACCTGCGTCACATCCAGCGTATCAAGCATAAGCTTACAGATATCGTAGCTGCGCAGGTCAGCATCAAACCCCAGGTGTTCGTTTGCTTCTACGGTGTCCATACCGCTATCCTGCAGATTATAAGCGCGGATTTTGTTCAGCAGTCCGATACCGCGGCCTTCCTGACGCAGATACAGCAATACCCCCTGACCGCGCTCAACAATATTCTGCAGTGCTTTTTCAAGCTGGAAACCACAGTCACAGCGGGTGGAAAACAGCGCATCGCCGGTCAGACATTCCGAGTGAATACGAATGGGGACGGTGTCACCTTTTTCCCACTTCCCGTAAGACAGCGCTACATGTTCCTGACCACTGGCTTCAACAAAGCCATGAATACGAAACTCACCATGGCGAGTTGGTAAACGAGCGGAACTGACATATTCATATTTGGGTTGTTTGGTGGTCATAACACTTCTAAACCGAATTACGTGGGAGTCCTGAAAGTGGGGACGGCCCGAAAAAAACCAAGTTACTGTTATAATATAACAGTTTTACTGATTATCGCCCAGCGATTTGAATTCTCGTAAGGGGGCCGGTGGCGCAATGGCATTTCCCTGCGCGAAGTCGATGCCCATTTTACCTAACTGAGTCATGGTCGCCTTGTCTTCAACGCATTCGGCAATCGTTTGTATACGCCGGGCCTGGGCGATATCGCGAATTGAGGTAACAATTGCCATATCCACGGGATCGTTAAGTAAATCCCGGGTGAAA
>CAZOYR010000036.1:16226-20949 GCA_964584105.1 uncultured Alteromonas sp. | reverse complement strand
TTGTCGGCCACAGAAAAGCCGTTGATATTGATATTGCAGCACTGCAATTGTTCCAGACGCTCCGGATTTTCGCTCAGCCACTTAAAGGTGTGCTCGGCCACCCACCGGTCGATGCGAGAGGTCAGGTTATAGCGCTCAGCTGTCGGCAAAAAGTCAGCGGGGCAGGCGAGCTTGCCGTTATCCAGTGGCAAACGTAACAGAATTTCGTAAAAGTCGCCCTGTAGCGATGCACTGAGCGGCATATAGTGCTGGTAGTAAAGTTCAAACTTATCCTGGTCCAGCGCCTGATGGATTATCGCGACCCAGTTACGTTCCTCTTCATAGGCCTGGAGTCGGGCGTCATCATCTTTGTAGCAATAGACCTGATTGCGGCCCTGCTGTTTGGCCAGGTAACAGGCAGCATCCGCCATATTCAGCGCGGACTCAGCATCTGCATTGTGCGTGGTTGCGTTTAGTAAGCCAATACTTACTCCCACGGTAAAAATGCGCTGTTCCCAAAAGAACCGGTATCCTTGCACCGCGTCCAGCAATTTAACCGCAATCAGGTAGGCCGACTCTTCAGTCTGAGTGGTCAGCAGCACGCCGAATTCGTCGCCACCAAGGCGTCCCACCATGCCTCTGTCACCGACTTTGTTTGTTAAAATGTTAGCCAGTTCTTTTATAAGTCGGTCTCCGGCTTTATGGCCGCAACTGTCATTAACGGCTTTAAAGCGGTCTAAATCCAGATAGAGGATCATGACCGGGTTATGGGTCGGGGTTTGCTGCAGCGCCGAATGCAGTGAGCGTTCAAATTCTCGTCGGTTGAAGACGCCGGTGAGCGGGTCGTGGCTGGCCATGTATGTCAGACTGATGTCGGACAGCTTACGTTTGGTAATATCGAAAATCGAACCGGACATAAAGGTCTGGCCATTTTCCTGATGAAGCTGGCAGGAAATAGAAAACCAGAACTCACTACCGTCGGATTTAACGCCTTTCATCTCGCGGCCCATTACGACTTTTTGCTCTAACAGCTCGCCTACAAGCAGGTCGCGATCATTATCGTCAGCATAGAACGCGCGGGTATTGGGGACATCTTTGAGCATGGTGGCCTCATCAGGATACCCGAACAAGGTACACATGGCCGGATTGATAGTGCGAAGGTCGCCATCAAGCGTAGAGGTATACAGGCCTTCGGCGGAATTTCTGAACAGATCGTAGAATACATTGAGACTATCGATGGTGCGCTCGTGTGTGTGCAACTGCTGGCGACTGACATCCCGCTCTGCAAGCAGCACACAAAGTGCGAATGTACACATTGCAATTAACAGTGAGCCGGCTGCGTTAAGCTCAGAGCTTATTAGCATGACCAGGCGCGGATTATAACTGCCCAGAAACAGCGCATAGCTCAGGCTGAGCATCAGCCAGCCCAGCGCCAGCAAGCGGTTTAGTGAACGATTGCGACGATCGCGAAACACAGTGCAAAGCAGCGTCTGGATCAGAGCGAACGCGGGTAACAACTGCAGCGCAACGCTGGCATCTGGCAGGCGGGCTGAGATAAACAGCATCAGCAACGGGCTCACACTGATAATCAGATTAGGAATACGAAGCCATATTGGGATCCGTGGAAACAGCGCGTGCGTAAACTTGGCCAGGCAGAACAGCAGCACGGTCATAATGACCGCCAGCACCTGGGTGCCATAGTTGATAAACTGAAACGCCCGGCCAACGGGTTCCAGTAAGCTGCTTACCAGTACTAAGATAAGCAGACTTATGGCGGCCAGCCAAAAGCGTGCTGAGGTCTTCTGATAAACATAACTTAAGAAAAAATACGTGGCCATCAGCAGCAGCGCGCCGCAGGTGATGCCTATCAGTAAAATTCTGGATTGTGTCTGGTTGTCGTAGCTGTCTCTGGAGTGAATAACCAGGGGGAAATAGGCTGGCTTGTCACCGCTGACGCCGATTAGAATATTGACGGTAGTGGATGCGCCAAGCGTGATCGGTAACGTCATGCCGGTGGTAAACTGGCTGGGTATGTCGTAGTCGCCATGCTCATAGCTGACCACATCGAGCATTCTTTCCCGTTCATCCAGTAAGTAAATAATACTGACGCGCGGAATAACCAGAGGATTATTCAGATAGACGTACTGCGTCACCGCACTGTTATTTTGCAGTGATAAGCTGTACCAGTGTCGCAATGGCTGGCCAGCTTTCACAGAACGCAAGGAGTTACCGGAAAATACCTGCCTGTAACTGGTGCGTAGGGACGTGGAAACGGGTTCAGGCAACACAGTGGCGGAATTGAAGGTGTCTGTCACGATAACATTAGCGTGATAGGGCGGGACGTCTGTAGCAGCCACTGACGTACCTGCCAACATCACGCATAGCAGGGCGAGTATACGCACAGCAAGTAAATGCGTAGCACCCCACCAACACCCTCCGGTGCTACTGTGATACAGTCGTTTATTCCAGAAACTTATTCGCACTGCATTTCCTTGTAAAAGCGCTTCCGTGCGGTGCTGATTGCACTGTATTTGTTGTAGTGTGTATCAGTAATTGGGCAACGCTTAGTCCGTCAGTGTTTGCCACAGTGATTCTATTGTAGTCGTTCCTGTTGGCTCCAGCCAAATAGCTTCACATAACCACTCAATACATAAGATACATCTTAACTCATTGTTATTGCCAGAAGTATTCAGTGCAACCTGATAGCGATCAGCGCCCCAGTCAGCCTCGCCGGGGGTAAGCGCAAAGTGGTTGGCCAGCGCCTGTGTCAGCTGCTGTGCTTTAAGTGGTGTTTCAGGCAAGGGCAGTGATACTTCGATAACCCCATCGCGACGGGTAAATGCCTGCTGAAGTGCCGTTTTGGTTAACTGCTGCATGACAAACTCACCTGTACATTCTCAACCGGGGCACCAGCCCACTCAGTATCTGCCCACTTATCATCAAACGGGGTATTGAGTGCCTCGATAAAAGATTTAGCGACGCTGTAGTCACCGTGACCTGCCGCATCGATTGCACGCTGAAGGTGATGGGTGCGCGCCACCACCACCGGATTGACACTATCCATCAGCGCAGCTTGTGCATCCGTATTTCCCTCATCCTGGCGATGGGCGCGGTAATCCTGCCACCACCTATCAAACTCATCGCGATCAATGAAGCTATCCCGCATGTCGCACTGCAAGCGTGTTGGATCCATGGCGCTGAGCGTTCTGAAAGGCTGGTGGTAATCGCGTTGTTGATTAGCCAGCATGGTCACAAAACCATTAACCAGGCTCAGCGACGTATTATCCACATTGCTGAAACCTAGCCGGTTGACCATCGTGTGCTGGTAGGCCGAGATAAACGCAGGCTCGAACAGCATCAGCGTCTGTTTAATCTGCTCCGTATCGCAATAGTCAGAAAAGGCCTGCGCCAGCGCATTGAGATTCCACAGTGCCACGCCCGGCTGCTGGTCGAAGGCGTAGCGGCCCTGATGGTCAGTATGGTTGAACACCGCATTGCTGACAAAGTTGTCCATAAATGCATACGGACCAAAATCAAAGGTAATACCATGGACAGACATATTGTCAGTATTCATCACCCCGTGCACAAAGCCATAAGCCTGCCACAGTGCAATCATTCTGGCAGTGCGCAGCACGATAGCTTTGAGTAATGCCTGGTGGGGATTGTCGTCAGCCAGCGCCTCAGGAAAATGATGAATAAATGTATGCTCAAACAGGCGTTTCAGGGCTGCGCTGTCACCACTGTGATAGTAATATTCAAAATGGCCGAACCGGATATGACTCGGAGCAGTGCGAATCATCATTGCCGCCGTTTCCGGGGTTTCCCGTAGCACCATTTCCTGACTGTCGAATAAGCACAGCGAACGGGAAGTAGGAATACCTAAGTGAAAGAGGGCTTCTGAGCCGATATATTCGCGTAGTGTTGAACGCAATACCGCGCGGCCGTCACCCTGTCGTGAGTAGGGCGTCTGTCCGGCACCTTTAAGATGTAAATCAATGCGCTGGTTAGCGCTGTTTTCCACCTCACCCAGCAGTAGCCCGCGACCATCACCTAACATCGGGTTCCAGTGGCCGAACTGATGCCCGCCATATTTTTGCGCTACCGCCTGACGACAAAGTGCAAACTCATTATTAGCCAGTTGCTGGGCAAGCGCGTTGTCCTGCCACCACGTGTCAGGTAATGCTAGTTCCTGTGCATGGGAACGATTGACCAGCTGTAATTGTAAATCGCCCGGAATATCAGGTTGTATCTGCGTGACCGTCTCACTTAATTCAGTCGCGTAGAGGTGAGTGAGCTTCAATCGTAACCCTTGAAAATGAATGTTTCAGACGCTTTAAGCTAACAAATGCCCCGCTTTGATAAAAGCACAATATGCAGGTAATCTGACCTGTCAGACAGGCGTATCAAATCATTACAACCAACCGGCAGGCCGGAACGATGCTGTCATTTACACACAATAATCATATTTTGAGGGATCTATGCTCACCGTTCATCATTTAAATAACTCACGTTCTCAACGGATTTTATGGCTGCTGGAAGAACTGGAAGTCCCGTACCGGATTGAGCGCTACGAGCGCGATCCAAAAACCAATCTGGCACCGGATTCACTAAAAGCCGTGCATCCCCTGGGGCGTTCACCGGTACTGGAATTTGAGGATGGCAGCAAAATGGCAGAGTCCGGTGCCATTGTTGAATACATTATTCACCAATATGGCGCGGGCAGCTTTACCGTACCGTCGGATAA
>CAZOYR010000036.1:14709-16126 GCA_964584105.1 uncultured Alteromonas sp. | reverse complement strand
ATCAGCTGTAAAAACGCCTCGCCGTAGCGCTCCATTTTGGTACGGCCGACCCCACTGACATCCAGCATGTCATTGCGGGTCGTCGGCGTTTTGGCCGCCATATCTGCCAGCGTTGCATCTGAAAATACGACATACGGCGGTACACTGTGTTCCTCAGCCAGCGACTTACGCAAGTGTTTGAGGCGCTTAAACAGTGCCTTGTCGTAGATTGCCGGTTTGTTTTTCGGCTTTTTCTCGGCTTTAAATGTTAATCGGGGCACCGCAAGTCTCACCGGCACATCACCTTTGAGCACCGGCCGGGCGGCTTCCGTCAGCCGCAACGCGGCGCCAGCAGTGAGGTCGACGCGAATGAGGCCCTGATGAATAAGCTGATTAATCATATTGTGCCAATAGCTGTCAGACTCGGACTTACCCAGACCATACACCGATAAATCCTGGTGGCCATTTTCCATAATTCGTCGAAGCTGCTTGCCGCGCAGTACATCGATGACATATTGCGATGCAGCCTGCTGTTCGAGGCGCAATATGCACGAGAGAATTTTCTGACCTATGACCAGGCCATCAATCAGCTTGGGCGGGTCCAGACAAATATCGCAGTTGCCACAGGCCTCGTCACTGAACTGGGAAAAATAATTAAGCAGTACTTGACGGCGACAGGTTTGCGCTTCAGCAAAGGCCTCCATGGCTGCGAATTTCTGCACTTCCACCTGATTGCGTTCGGGTTTGTCGCCTTGCTCAATCCATTGTCTGACTCTGGCTGCGTCTTTTTCATCAAACAGCAAAAGCGCTTCAGCTTCCAGTCCGTCCCGGCCGGCGCGCCCCGTTTCCTGATAATAGCTTTCAATACTGCGGGGGACGTCATGGTGCACCACAAACCGTACATTCGACTTGTTTATGCCCATGCCAAAGGCAACGGTGGCAACCACAATATCGACCTGGTCATTTAAAAACCGACGCTGAACATACTCGCGCTCGTCAGCATCCAGTCCGGCGTGATAGGCAGCGCTGCTGATACCGGCACGGTGAAGCTTGGCGTATAAATCGTCCACCTTCGCCCGGCTGTTACAGTAGATAATACCGCTGCTGCCATCCTGCTGTTTGACATAATCAAGTACCTGGTCAAACGCTTTATATTTGGGCATCACCCGATAGCGGATGTTGGGCCGGTCAAAGCTACCTTTAAAAACAAAAGGCTCTGACAGATTCAGCTGAACCAGAATATCTGCCTGCGTGGCGGCATCTGCCGTGGCAGTCAGCCCTACTACCGGGATATCGGGGTATCGGCTTTTCAGCCTGCCCAGCAGGCGGTAATCCATCCTGAAATCGTGCCCCCAGTGGCTGACACAGTGCGCCTCGTCGATGGCAAATAGGGATACCGTAAGTTGCTGAAGCAAATTCTGGAAATAAGGCTGTAACA
>CAZOYR010000036.1:0-14609 GCA_964584105.1 uncultured Alteromonas sp. | reverse complement strand
ATATTTTCAATGACCGCCTGCTGGCCGGTACGAAAAGACGCGTAGCCAAATACCCGCTCAAGAATTTCCTGGGCGTCAGCATTTTCGGCAGTGTCTGTAGGTACAGTCTGGGAGGAAGTTAAAGTCATCGCGCAGGGATTTTACGCATTTTCAGTGCGCGCTTCACGGGTTAATCCAAATTTCTTTTCTGTCCCGGGCTAAGTCACTGTTATTCTGTCAGCTTATTGGATTAAAAGCGTAAGCTGGTGGATCCTGCACTGGCCCTGCAACGTTTTTAATAGGCAGCATAAAATAAGGAGAACGATGTGGCTGAACCCTTACCGGATCTGATTCAGGAGATTGTCTCGGATAGCAGCACCGATGATACCGGGGCTGTGTTGGATGCTATTGTTTCTCAGGACGATGTCGCCGTAGCAACACTACTGGAATCAGTGCCCGTCGAACCACGCTTATCATTGTGGCAGGACTTACCCAGCGAACGTAAGCTCGATGTACTGGTTGAAATGCGTTCTGACCCCCGTGAAATTCTGATTGATGCCACTGAGGAAGAAGAGTGGTCCGCACTGTTTTCAGACATCGAAGCCGAAGAACTGCTGGAGCTGATGGACTCGCTGCCCAACCGGCTGGTGGATTTAGCCTATGCCGAACTCGATGCACAACAGCAGACATTCTTTCGTGAAGCGACACAATTTAACGATGATCAGGTGGGTCACTGGCTTACCCACGATCTGTTGGTACTGCCGTTAAATGCCAAAGTGCGTGATGGTTTGCGTCTGATTCGCCGTAACGTACCGCGTCACTGCGATACGATCTTTCTGGTCAATCGTTCAGGCCAGTTTTCAGCCGTGGTCAGAATGACCCGTATTTTTGGTTCGCCGGAGCATGTGCCACTTGTTGAACTGATAGAAGAGAACATTCCGGTGCTTAAAGGGACCGATGAGTCTACCAATGCCTCGCTGCAGGTGCAGCGTTCCGGGTTTGCCGCACTGCCGGTGGTCGATGATAACAATAAATTGTTAGGACGGCTGGATATCACCTCAGCCTCAGAGCTCATCAATGAGTTCTATGAGCGTCAGGTCATGGCCACCGCTGGTATGGATGAAGATGAGGATTTGTTCTCGCCGGTCGCCAAAAGTGCGCGAAATCGGGCAGTGTGGCTGGGCATCAATCTGCTGACTGCATTTCTGGCTTCCTGGTTTATTGGTTTATTTGAAGCCACCTTGCAACAGGTCGTGGCGCTGGCGGTACTGATGCCAATTGTTGCTAGCATGGGCGGTATCGCCGGTAGCCAAACCCTGACCCTGATCGTACGGGGGCTTGCTTTGGGGCAGGTGACCAAAGCCAATACCCGGGCGCTGATGGTAAAAGAGCTGAAAGTCGGGGGAGTAAACGGCGTTATATGGGCGCTTATTATTGGTGTGGTCGCCTATTTCTGGTTTACGGATGTGCTTATCGGTGTGGTGATTTGTCTGGCTATTTTATTCAACATTGTCGCAGCGGCGATAGCCGGTGTTTTTGTTCCCGTCATTCTGGATAAGCTAAAAATTGACCCGGCGCTGTCAGGTTCTGTCATATTAACGACAGTTACCGATATTGTTGGGTTTGTGGCCTTCTTAGGGCTAGGCACGCTGTTTTTGCTGTAATACACTTCCTGCCTCAAAAGACTAACCGTTCAGCCGCCTTTTAAATCAAAAAAGGTCGGCTGCCAACCGCGCAGGTATTAACCCCTATGCATATCGATGCTGATGCAAAACGCACTCAGGCAGGCGTGCTTTGTGCCATTGCCGCCTACACCATGTGGGGAGTTGCACCCTTATACTTTAAACAGCTACAGGTAATGCCCGCGCTGGAAATTCTGGTGCATCGTATTGTCTGGTCCGTGTTAGTGCTAATCATACTGCTGGGTGTGACCCGTCAGTGGAACAAAGTCAGAATTGCGCTGTATTCCTCGCGGGTGATGAAGACACTGGCCGTTGCCGGTGTGCTGCTGGGCGCTAACTGGCTGTTATTTATCTGGGCAATTAATAACGATCATCTGCTTGATGCGAGCCTGGGGTATTACATAAATCCGCTGCTCAATGTGTTCTTGGGGCGGATGTTTTTAGGCGAAAAGCTTCGTCCGATGCAACGGTTTGCGGTTATTCTGGCAATGATTGGTGTTGGTATTCTGATTGTCGCTCATGGCTATCTGCCGTGGGTTGCGCTGGTGCTGGCAGGGACATTCGGGGTTTATGGGTTACTCAGAAAGCAGGTGTCGGTAGATTCGCTACCAGGCTTATTTATTGAATCATTGATGCTACTGCCGTTGGCTATCGGCTACTGGATATGGTTTGGCTCTGTGCACTCCGACATGTTTACTAACACCGTTACGCTGAACGTGTTGCTGGTAGCAGCCGGTATTGTCACTACCGCGCCGTTATTATGTTTTACCGCAGCGGCCCGGCGACTGATGTATTCGACACTGGGCTTTTTTCAGTATATCGGTCCGTCATTAATGTTTTTGCTTGCGGTGTATTTATATAACGAGCCACTGGAACCGGCACGACTGATTACCTTTGGTTTTGTGTGGGCGGCACTGGTCATTTTCAGCGTCGACTCGTTAAAAGCCTATCGCACCGCCCGAAAATCGAGGCTCGCCTGAGGCCTGCTCAGGCGGTTTTTTGTATCGCCCGGTCAAGGGCGCGGCTAAATGCAATATCAGAAACCACACAGTTGCGACCGGCGTTTTTAGCCTGGTAAAGCAGCTTATCTGCACGGCTGATGCTGTTAACCAGTGAGCTGGCCTTGGCAGTTAGTAATCCGGCGCTGACGCTGACCTGAATACTCTGTTCGCCAACCTTTACCGGCTGCTGACTAATAAGCGCGCGCAGCGCCTCGACTCTGCTCAGAGCTTGCTCGGCGCTGATATCTGGCATGAAGATACAAAACTCCTCGCCGCCAAAGCGCGCAATAACCGCGTCAGCAAAATGTTGGCGCAATACGGCCGCGGTATGCACCAGCACCACATCGCCGGCGTCGTGACCGTAGCTATCGTTAACCTTTTTGAAGTTATCCAAATCAAGCACTGCCAAGGCATATCGCGCAGACCGTTTTGCTGCCACCGCCGCTAACTTGCTAAGAAAATAGCGCCGGTTGAACAGACCGGTAAGAAAGTCAGAATTTGCCATGGAGGTCAGTGCCTCAACATGCTCAATCAATTCGATGTTTTGTGTGATCCGACACAAGAATTCTTCATGGCAGAATGGTGTCAGTAAAAAGTCATTGGCACCGGATTTTATAAAACGCGCTGAGTTCAGTTGTGCTTCCTGCTCACTGACACTGATAATCGCCAGACGCTCTTTTGGGTAATCGACGCGTAAGTTCGAAATGACCGAGGTGCTTTTATCATCACTGAAATGCCGTCCGGTGATCACTACCCGAACTTCCGGGTTGTTGCGAACCAGCTCATAGGTATGCGCGGCCGTGCTGGCTTCATAAGTAATAAAATTATGCCGGCGCAAAAGTGAGCACATTTTTACAGCGGCAGCACGATCCTGACCGGCCACAACCACACCTATACGTTTATTGTGCTCAAGGCGCTTTAACAGGCGGGCCAGATAATCATACGTTTGCGCATTTTCTTTGGGAATATAATCCACCACCTCACGACGCAGCACATCCTCACGGGTATCGCTGTCCAGCCGGCCGGTAACCACAATCGTTGGCAGAATACTCTGAATACAAAAATCGATGGCTTCCCCGCTCGGTGAGTCTGGCAAATTGTAATCTACAATTGCGCACAGAAAGTCTTCCGGGGTGGAATGCATAAAGACGTGACGGGCTTCGGTGAGGGTGCGGGAGACCACCGGCATCAGGCCGGCCTGTTCTACCAGCCTGACGACGATGTTCAGGGCCGTCCGGCTGTCTTCTATGATAAGAACCTTATTTTGCACGCGCACAAACCTCTGTTACCTAGAGTATATTGTGCGCAACATCGTCCGGTATTCAATTAGCCTTTAGTTTAGCGTAAGCCAGAACCAGCCATTTTGCGCCAAACTCATCAAAGTTTACCTGCACGCGACCGTGGTCACCGGCACCTTCAAAGTTCAGTACCACGCCTTCGCCGAATTTAGGGTGAGAGACCCGTTGACCCAGGGTGAATCCACTGTCCTGAAATGCTTCATGGGAGGCTGCGCGGCTAAAGCGATTATGCACCGGCCTGGATACCTGGCTCTTAAGACGCACTTCCTGCACATATTCTGATGGAATTTCGCGGATAAATCGTGACGCAGTATGGAATTTATCCTGCCCGTAAACGCGCCGGCTTTCAGCGTAGGTGATAAACAGCTTCTTCATCGCACGGGTCATGCCGACATAGCAAAGGCGCCGCTCTTCTTCCATACGGCCAGGTTCATCGTTGGTCATCTGCGACGGAAACATGCCTTCTTCCACACCGGCCATAAAGACCAGCGGAAACTCCAGTCCCTTGGCACTATGGATTGTCATCATCTGAACCGCATCCTGCTCAGTGTCAGCCTGCGTTTCACCGGCTTCCAGGGATGCATGAGCAAGGAAGGCCGATAACGGTGTCATCTCGTCGGCTTCTTCGGGCACAATATATTGTTTACAGGCGGTCACCAGTTCTTCCAGGTTTTCCAGCCGTGCCTGTGCTTTCTCGCCGCGCTCTGCCTGATACATTGCATACAGGCCCGATCCTTTAATTGTCTTATCTGCCTGTTCTTCCAGGGGCAGCGATAACACGGATTGCTCCAGATCGGTAATAAGGGTTGTAAAACTCTGTAATGCGTTTGCAGCACGTCCTTTTAACGCACCTTCTGAGAGCAGCAGATTACTGGCCTGCCACAATGAACAATTGTGCTCCCGGGCAGTCATGCGCACCTGCGTAACGGTTTTTTCACCAATGCCCCGGCTGGGCGTGTTGACTACCCGTTCAAAGGCTGCATCATCATGCGGGTGATTGATCATTCGCAGATAGCCCAGGGCATCTTTGATTTCCTGTCTTTCGAAAAAGCGCAGGCCACCATAGATTCGATAGGCAATGGCTTCATGTAAAAGGGCTTCTTCCAGTACCCGTGACTGCGCATTGTTACGGTATAAAATCGCGCACTCTTTTAGCGGGTTACCCTCATCCAGCCAGGACTTAATTTGTGAGACGATAAACCTAGCCTCATCCAGCTCATTAAAACCGGCATACACTGAGATCAGCTCGCCCTCACTGTCTTCTGTCCACAGCTCTTTCCCCAGTCTGCCAGCATTATTATCAATCACCGCGTTGGCAGCATTAAGAATATTGCCGGTAGAACGATAATTCTGCTCCAGCCGAATGGTGGTGGTTTGGGTAAAATCTTTTAAAAATTTGTGAATGTTATCGACATTAGCGCCACGCCAGCCGTAGATTGACTGGTCGTCATCGCCAACAATCATAATATTGTTGCTATCTGTACTGCACAGCATACGTAGCCAGGCATACTGGATATTGTTGGTATCCTGAAACTCATCCACCAGTACCGCCTTAAAGCGTCGCTGATAATGGGCCAGAATGTCCGGGTTTTTGGCCCACAGTTCATGCGCCCTAAGCAATAACTCAGCAAAATCGACCAGGCCGGAACGGTCACAAGCCTCTTGGTAAGCGGCATAGATTTCGCGCATTTTTTGCGCTACGGCATCACCGTGCGTCTCGATATGCTGCGGCCGTAAACCCTCATCTTTATTGCCGTTGATATACCACTGGACCTGTTTGGGCGCCCAGTGTTTTTCGTCCAGATTCATCGCGCGCAAAATCCGTTTAACCAGACGATACTGGTCATCAGAATCCAGTATCTGGAAGTTTTCGGGCAATCCAGCTTCGGCGTGATGGCTTCTCAGTAATCGGTGCGCCAGCCCATGAAAGGTGCCAATCCACATATTATGCAGATTGCGTCCCATCAGTGATTCAATGCGTCCCCGCATTTCACGCGCGGCTTTATTGGTAAAAGTTACAGCAAGAATGGAAAATGGTGTGATGTTCTCTACTTCCATCAACCAGGCAATGCGATGCACCAGAACGCGAGTCTTCCCGCTGCCTGCGCCAGCCAGTACCAGCATATTGGAAAGTGGTGCGCCCACAGCTTCACGTTGTTTGTCGTTCAGACTGTCGAGCAGTAAAGAGACATCCATAATTTCCGGCACCTGTATTATCAATTACAAATGAGCGCAATTATGCCAGTGAACTGTGCGTTTATACAGCAAAGCGGCGATTTTTTTACAGGAGATGGGGGAGGGGGGAAAACAAACACGTGACCAGAGTGGTCACGTGTTGATTGTGTCGCTTAGAACGAGTCTACTTCGCGCTCTGCTTCTTCGCGGCTTTTACCGTAACGTTGCTGGATTTTGCCGACTAATTCTTCGCGGCGTCCATCGATAACATCCAGATCATCATCGGTCAGCTTGCCCCACTTCTGTTGGGCTTTGCCTTTCATTTCTTTCCAATTACCTTCTAATTTATCGCTATTCATTGCTTTCCTCCATAAAGAGTATTGCGATGCCTGCTCCTTTTGCAGACTTCCGATGTAACTTAATGCATCAGCCATACCACGTCCATCATAAACATAAGCTACTGATAATTATGGTTTTGATAATCCATGCCACAAGGCGATTGTGAAAAGTTAGCCGCGCGCAGTGACATTCATACAGGTTGCCTGCAGCTTTTACATAAATTCACGCAATCGCACATGCTCACGCATGAAGCAGGTTTAATCAAAATGCGTGATCATATCGTGGTGTTCTGCGGTACAACGCCCCACGGGTGTAAAATATCGAACAGTAATGCTGAGCGCTTGAATTTCGCAGGTGCTGTCTCCACAGTGTCCACTCTGACGATTTACAACATGCACCGCTACACTTCATTTTATCGGGACAATCGCTATGCAGGCACTCACCGGAACAAACGACTTTTGGCATTCGCTGAAAAGCGAAGCACAACGCATCGCAGATAATGAGCCTTTGCTGGCAAGTTATATTCATGCGTGCATCTTAACGCATCACAATTTTGAGTCCTCGCTGAGCTTTATTCTTTCCAACAAAGTGGCAGATGACGTGATGCCTGCTTTGGCCATTCGTGAAGTGTTTGATCAGGCCTATCTGCTGCAACCAGAGATCGTTGATGCTGCTATCGCTGATATTGAGGCTGTGTTTGACCGGGATGCTGCGGTCAATGACTATCTCACTCCACTGCTTTACTTTAAAGGCTTTCAGGCGGTTCAGGTGCATCGGATGGCGCATTATTTATGGAAAGAAGGCAGGCATCAGCTGGCCTTGTTTCTGCAAAGCAGAAACTCCGAAACCTTTGGGGTGGATATGCATCCTGCGGCGCGGGTCGGAAAAGGCGTCATGTTTGATCATGCTACCGGTATTGTGGTGGGAGAGACCGCGCTGATCGAGGACAATGTATCGTTATTACAAAGTGTGACATTAGGTGGTACTGGTAATGAGTCTGGCGACCGCCACCCTAAAGTTCGTCAGGGGGTTCTAGTGGGCGCCGGGGCGAAAATTTTAGGCAATCTGGAAATAGGGCGCGGCTCCAAAGTTGGTGCCGGCAGCGTTGTGTTAAGCGATGTTCCGCCTCATACCACCGTGGTGGGTGTGCCCGCCAAAGTCGTGGGACGGCCTGGTTGTCGCCGTCCCTGTGACTCAATGAATCAGAATGTGCTGGAAGATAATGGCATGCTAGACCAAGGCCAATAGTTCCTCAAAACGGTCAAGCTCGACATGAGGCAAAACAGGCGCGTGTTCGCGATTTAAATTCATCGGGCGATTGCAGGCAAACCATGCCGTCTGTTTGCCTGCGCAAATTGCGCCAAATACATCTTTGGTCAGATTATCGCCCACGTGAAGGATGTTCTCTGCCGCCACGCCCAATGTCTGAACGGCCTCATCAAACATATGCCGATGGGGCTTCATCGGTCGTTCCAGGCTGGCATGAAGCACTGTACTGAAATAGGTATCTACACCAATTTTCTTAATATCCACATTGCCATTGGTGATGCCGATTAACGGGATTTTTCCTGCCAAAGATTGCAGTGTGGAATGCACGGTGTCGTGTAGTTCAAGTTCGCTTCGGGCGGTATAAAAGCAGTCAAAACACGCTTTGGCTGCCGCTTTTCTGGCGCTGTCATCAGCAATATCTTCCCGCAGTGCCTGCATCAGGGTACGCATGCGCAGTTGCCCCATGTCTGAAGACAGCGCAGGCGTATCGGCAAGCAGCTGTTGCCGGATTTGCTGCCATTGTGAATGGCTTAAGGCACTGGTGTTTTTGTGGTGCTCTGCGATATAGGCCTGTAGTGTTTTTTCTGCCGCACGAATAACGGGCCCGTTATCATAAAGTGTGTCGTCTAAATCAAATGTCATCGCCTGAATCTGATTAAGGGGCCGATAAAAGCGCATACGCACTCCTTTTGTTATTTTTTGCGGGCCCGGGGATGGGCTGAGTCATAAACTTTGGCAAGGTGCTGAAAGTCCAGATGCGTATAGACCTGGGTCGTCGATAAATTAGCATGGCCCAGTAATTCCTGAACGGCTCTCAGATCGCCACTGGATTCAAGTACGTGGGTAGCAAATGAATGGCGTAACTTATGTGGATTTAATTTGCTGTCGAGACTTTTCTGCTGCGCCATTACATCAAGGCGATTAGCGACCTGACGGTTGGAAATACGGTTCTTCTGTTTGCTCAGGAATACGGCGGGCTCGCCTGGCTGGGCAAAATTACCTCTGACCTGGAACCATGCTTTAAGTGCCCGCTGTGCCATTTTTCCCATGGGCAATAAGCGCTCTTTACTGCCTTTACCGCGCACCCGCAAAAGCCCGTCAGACAGACAGTCGTTAAGATTAAGTCCGGTTAACTCACTTAACCGTAAACCGCATCCGTATAACAATTCAAACATCGCTTTATCGCGATAAGCCAGCAAATCCTCAGCCTCGCCATCAAGCAGTTGCTGCATATCATCAACATTGAGCTGTTTAGGGAGCGGCCGCCCCTGTTTAGGCGCCTGGATACCTTCCATCGGATTACTGAATAATTGCCCCTGGTCAATCAGGTAGCGACAAAAAGTACGCAGTGCTGAAAGACGCAGAGCAATGCTCCGGGCGTGTTTTCCTTGCTGTTTAGAGGTGCTCAGTACCCGCTTAACATCAACCGGCGTAAGACCAGACCAGTCAGGTAGCTGTATGGTGGTCGCTACAAAGGTCAGCTGACGGCGATAGTTTTTGATCGTGTGTACAGACAGGCCGCGTTCGACCTGCAGATGAGTAAGAAACTTTTCCAGCCAGAACTCACACGAGGAAGACAGGTGTTCGGGATCTGACTCTGCCACGCGCATCAGTACTTCAGCAGGCCTGGCAGTACAAAACTCAACACCTGCTGAAGCTGTTTGAGCAGAAGTGTGTCCATGTCTGGGGTGAAATGGCTGGCATCGCTGCTACCTATTGCAGCAATACCTAGCGGTTCGTCGTTGCCAATCAGTATGAGTGCGGCCGATTCGGCAACTTCATCGCCGAACAATAGCTGGCGCTCATGCTGACTGAGACGACCAAAGAAAAAGGGCTCATTTTTAAAGCGCTTTTCTACGAACAACCGCCGTTGCAGTTCGGGCAGGGCGTGAGGCCCTTTAAACAGCTTCAGCGTTACTGAGGCCAAGTCCAGCTTTTCCTGCAGAACCTCTTCAAGGCGCAGCTGAATTTCAGCCACACTTTGACAGGTCAGCAGCTGTACATTCAGGTCGGTGTACACCCGGTAGATTTTTTCATTCTGCTTGGCGATGCTGATGAGCTGGCTCAGACGGTAATTGAGCTGGCGAACCTTTTTACGCAACTGTTCACTTTGCACTTCAACCAGTGACACGCTGCCTTTTTGTACGTGGGGAATGCGAATATCTTCGAGTAAGTCAGCGTGGCGGGCAAAAAAATCAGGATGCTCGCGCAAAAAGTCTGCGATCTCTCTGGCACTCAGCGACTTTTTGTCGTCATAGCCATTAGCTGAGGGCGTTTTTGCGTGCCCGATTACATCGCTCATAAAGTTAACTGTCCGTCATAAATGTGTTCCGCCGGCCCGGTCATTTTCAGCACTGAGCCCGGTCCCTGCCAGCGTATTCGTAAACTTCCGCCAGGTAAATCAACTCGCACATCTTTACCCAGTTTGCCTTGCATCTGACCGACCGCAACGGCTGCACATGCACCGCTTCCACACGCCATCGTCTCGCCGGCACCGCGCTCGTACACACGCAGGCGGATGTAGTCAGCGCCCACAACTTCCATAAATCCAACATTGACGCCTTCAGGGAAGCGCTCATGTTGTTCTAACAACGGGCCAACGGTGGCGACATCTGCAGTGTTAACATCGTCAACGGATAAGACACAGTGTGGATTACCCAGTGATACCGCACCGTAGAATAACGTGTGATTTCCCTCGCGGGTCAGATACACATTTTCCTGCTTGTTGGCCTTCATGGGAATACGCGCCGGCTCAAATTCTGGCTTGCCCATATTCACGGTAACCTGACCATCTTTTTCCAGGTAAAGCACCATATTACCGGATTTTGTGCTCACCAAAATTTTATTGCGATTAATCAGCCCTTTCTGCTTCACGTACCGGGCAAAACAGCGAGCGCCATTTCCGCATTGCGAAACTTCAGAGCCATCCGCATTGAAAATACGGTAATGAAAGTCCTGATCAGGGTCGTAGGGCGGCTCGACCATCAGCAACTGGTCAAATCCAATTCCAAAATGCCGATCGGCCAGCGACCGGATTTTATCCGGAGAAAAAAAGACATTCTGGGTGACATTGTCAACGACCATAAAGTCATTGCCCAGACCGTGCATTTTGGAAAACTGAATATGCATTAACTGCTAATCTGCCTTAGTATCATAGTCCTAGTTTACGGAACTTTATACTCGCCTTTCCAGAGATCTTTGCGTTTTTCTCGCTCTCTGACAACAAATACCTGCGCTTCGTCAACCAGTAACTCCGGCGGACGGCAGCGGCTATTATAGTTTGAGGCCATCGTAAAGCCGTATGCACCTGCGCTGCGAACGGCTAACAGGTCATTCGCCTGTACCGCAAGCTCCCGGTCGCGACCCAGAAAGTCGCCGGTTTCACATACCGGCCCAACCACATCATACAAACGTCGTGGTGCCTGCGTAGCTTGCTCTACACGAATTATATTCTGCCACGCAGAATAAAGAGAGGGGCGCAACAAGTCATTCATGGCCGCATCAACAATCGCAAAGTGCTTTTCTTCACCTTCTTTTATAAATTCTACTTTGGTGACCAGAATACCCGCATTCGCGGCAATAGCACGACCCGGCTCCAGGATCAGCTTTAACGATTCTCTGCCGGTCATTCGTTCTGCCAGCGCCGCGGCATAATCGCGCGGATGAGGCGGGGTTTCGCTGTCGTACGGCACACCCAGACCACCGCCAAGATCAAGGTGTTTAATGTCGATGCCTTTGTCGGCAAGCTCATCAATCAATACCAGCAATCTGTCCAGAGCGTCGACAAAAGGGGCTAAATCAGTTAACTGCGAGCCAATGTGACAATCCATGCCGATAACATTCAGGTTAGGCAATGATGCCGCCAGCTCGTAAGTGTCTATTGCCAGCTCGCGGGCGATACCAAATTTGTTTGCTTTTAGCCCGGTGGAAATATAGGGGTGAGTTTTTGCATCAACATCCGGATTGATACGCAATGACACCGGAGCCTGACAACCTTGTTGACCGGCAACCTCATTGATGCGGTGCAGCTCCGGCTCAGATTCCACGTTAAAACACATAATGCCCTGGTCAAGCGCATACGCGATTTCGTCAGGCGTTTTGCCAACGCCGGAAAACACCACCTTACTGGCATCGCCGCCTGCCTCAATAACCCGTGCAAGCTCGCCGCCAGAGACAATGTCAAAGCCCGATCCCAGCTTAGCCAATACGCTGAGTACACCCAGGTTAGAGTTGGCCTTTACCGCATAGCAAATCAGATGAGGGTGCTCGCCAATAGCATCGTCAAAGGCATGCCAGTGACGCTCCAGTGTCTTTCTGGAGTAGATATAGGCAGGTGTTCCGTGACTGGCAACAATGTCAGCAACCGGGACGTCTTCGGCGCAAAGTCGGCCGTCGCGATATTCAAAATAATCCATTAGGGGGTATCCTCCTGCGTGTCAGGTTGCGCAGGGGGATCAGTACGCTGATTGGTTTGTTCTTCGTCCGGAAGATAGAGCGCACCGCGATATCCACATGCCGCTACCAATAATATGGTCAGGGCACATAAACTAATGATACGTGATGTTTTTTGCACGATGATCCCACTGGGAGTAACTCAATGTGCCGTTATCATCGCATTGCGCAATTAAAATGCAAGAGACAAAAGCTTCTGGCGTGTCTTATCGCCGTATTTTACCTGCTTCCACAATGCATCACATAATGATTGGGTGTCGTTCAGGTTGCCTGCTTTCAGCCAGTTAATGAGAATGGTGGGGTCGTCAGGAAATGTGATGGCCTCTGCATCAGGCGCCCCCAGCCATTCCTCGACCGTATCGGTATCCAGCCGGAACAATGTCTGGCATAACTCAAGCCTGCTTAATGTCAGCACGTTGGACAGCTGTTCAAACTGCCCGTGCAGCGGTTTTATCAGTAGCTTTTTGCCAAGTTGCAGCGCTTCGCTGGAAAGCTCGAAGCCGCCGTTGGCGATGACTCCGCTACACTGCATCAATGCTTGCTGAAAGCCAGCTTTTGAAGGGGGATACCAGCGAATATGGCCGCAGGTCAGCGGCGCGCTGACTTCAGGATGATAACAGACAAACTGTTCGTCACTCAGTGGCTCCAACATTTGCTGAATATCATTGATGTCTTCAAAGGGCAGATAGACCAGCACATGGGAGGATGTGGTGTTAGCGTTCGGCTTTTCACTGATAAAAGGCGGGACAATAGGCTGATTGAAGTGAAACCAGTGCACGCCAAGACGCACATCGGTAGGCGCAAAAAAGCGCAAAAGTAGCCGGTCCAGCATACTTTCACCCGACCTTGGCACCGGATAAGCAAAGGCTGCCTGATGCGAGATGGAAATCGAAGGTAACTTCTGACGGCGAGCGGCCCAGGCCGTCACCGGCTCAAAATCATTTACCAGTAAATCGTAGTCACTGGTATCAAAATGGCTGACATCGCAGGCAAAACGTCGCAGATGATTCTGGCGCAGAGTAGAAAGTTTATCGACCTTACCGTGCCGGGTCACAAAGGTCAGGCCCTCATAAGTGCGATAATTACCAAACACCTCCATATCGAAGTACTTCCCGGGGGCCCGGCCCGAAAATACAAAATCGACCTCGATATCCGGGTGCTGTTTAAGCGCTGCAGCCATGATTCGTGCCCGCGCGATATGACCATTTCCGGTGCCCTGAACGCCGTAAAGTAACTTCATATTATCCCAGTAACCATATACTTGATGAGGCGATAGTCAGGCCCAGCGCCATTCCGGCAAGGACATCTGACGGATAGTGTACGCCCAGCAAAATTCTCGACATGCCGATCAGTAATGCCCAGCTGTACGCCAGCACTGCAAAGTCGGGATAAAAATAACCGACAATACAGGCCATCAACCAGGCCGCTGCGGTATGGCCAGAAGGCAGGCTGAACTTATCCGACGGTGTGATATGCACAAACATATTCGACAGCAGGTCACAGGGGCGCGGGCGCTTGACCATATTTTTTAACACCAGATAAATCGGTAGCTCCAGCGAATAGGCCATTAACGTCGTGTACAAAAACAGTTCACCATGCTCACGCTCAAAAGCCCACAGTAAAATACCAATAATCAGATACAGGTAGCCATCGCCGGTTTTTGACATCCATAACACACGCCGGCACTGTCGCTGGGCGGTGAGGCGGTTCAGCCGATAAAACAAATCTGTATCGTACTCTCCCAGACTTTTTAATCGCATTGCCAGTATCCGACTGCTCGTTGTTGATTAAATAGCCTAAAAATGGTCTGTGACTGTCCGGTGACAGAAAAAAGAAACCTTTATGACAAGGCTTTCGTAGGGGAAAGCAGGCGGGATTAAATGTGTCAAGAGAGCTGAATTTTATACATAAACCGTCGTTCTGTTTATCTGAAATGATGCTATGCTAAGCAAACGTAGTATAAGACCGGGCTGTTTTTATGGCCTGTGACTTTGCGCAACTGACTTCGGTCATCAATTAAAAGGCTTCGTGATGGACTATAACACCTCTGAATTATGTGATTTATTTGCTGACAGCGTCGATGTGGTCGATCCAATGTTTATCAGTTATGGCGGGCGATATTCGTTCGGTGGTGAAATTACGACAGTCAAATGCTTCGAAGACAGAGGAATTATCGACCGGGTACTGGCCCAGCCCGGCAGCGGAAAAGTGCTGC
Source organism: uncultured Alteromonas sp. (assembly GCA_964584105.1). Lineage (GTDB taxonomy): Bacteria > Pseudomonadota > Gammaproteobacteria > Enterobacterales > Alteromonadaceae > Alteromonas. Next base: position 199 of record CAZOYR010000036.1, on the reverse strand, counting down.
TGATAGATGGCGGTGGCTCTACCCGTCGTGCGCTGATTGACGCCAGTTCTGCGCAACTTGCCATTGATAACGACTGGGAAGGTATTGTCTGCTACGGCAGTGTGCGTGATGTTGATACGCTGAATGACTTTGATCTGGGGATTCTGGCTATTGCGGCTATTCCGGTCAATGCCGAAAACGAAAGTATTGGTGATGCGGA
>CAZOYR010000035.1:2949-31663 GCA_964584105.1 uncultured Alteromonas sp. | reverse complement strand
AGCTCAGTCTACGCCTGGGATGCCACAATAAACGGCGATGTGTATAGCTGGGATGCAGGTGTTATAAGCGCAGCATTTGGTGTTGAAGTGCGCCGTGAAGAATTGTCCGACTTCCCTTCACTTAACTCGCGTGCCCGTGCTGAAAATGATTATTTGGTTGACGTATTTGGCTTTGGTTCCAGTGTGGCAGAATCAGATCGCACACAATGGGGGGCGTTTGCAGAGTTTTACATTCCGCTGCATGAAACGTTCGAGCTGCAGGTTGCGGGGCGCTATGATCATTTTGACGATTTCGGCGGCACTTTTAACCCTAAGGTTGGGTTTACCTTCCGGCCCTTCGACAGTGTCGTCTTACGGGGTTCCTGGTCGACATCATTCCGTGCTCCTTCCCTGACTCAGGCGGGTGTTGAACTGCGTACGACCACTTCCACCTTTGATTGCGGGGTTAATCAGGCGGTGGCAGACCTATACTGCATGGGCGATGGTACCGAAGTGTCCGTCAATACCCTGGAGCTTGGCAATGATGCATTGCGTGCAGAAGAGTCTGAAGCGATCAGCGTCGGGTTTGGCTGGAGCCCGGGACAAAACACCAACCTGACGGTGGATTACTGGCAGTTTGATCATGAAGACGTTATCGATACCAATATGACAGCGGTTTTGGATCGCGCCCTTACCGATGCATCGCTAAGGCACTGTAATCTGGTACCGACCGGTGCACAGGGCATTGCCTATGAGCAGGATGTTTGTGAGGTGACTGACAGTAACGGGCTGTTTATCGATGAGGACGGCGCCAATCTGGGACAAATTCTTGATGCGTATATCGCTGAATTCAATCCAAGAGAAAATGAGTTGTTCCTGCCGCTGTCCCGCGATCACATTATACCGCTGGAGAATACAGGTACGCAGGAATTAAGCGGTATCGATATTAAGTTCGACCACCGGTTTAAGCTGGATATTGCCGATATCATTGTCAGAGCCGATGCCACACACTATATCAAGTACGAGCGAAACCGCCCGGGTTCTGACACTATCGAGTCGCTTGCTGGCACATTCCTTTACCCGGAAAACATCGCCACATTTTCAGTGACCTGGAGTGCTGATGATTATTATGTGCGCCTGAACGCCAACTACACTGACAGCTATCAGGACGATATTGAAGGCTTGCGCGGTCGTGAGATTGATGAGCTTATTGATATCGGTGCTATTGACGGGCCAGACGATACTCGCGACATTGATTCCTGGCTAACGTGGGATTTGTCGGTGGGATACGATATCAGCAAGTCGCTGACGGTACGGGCGAATATCGATAATATTACCGACGAAGCGCCGCCCACAGCATACGGCTCAGCCCGCGGCTTTGACGCGCTCAATCATGATGCGCTCGGCGCGATGTATCGCGTAGGCCTGACGTACCGTTTCTGATCGTCATACCGCTACAGACATGTGTTCAATCGCCGGGTGTGCTGTTCTGCACCCGGCCTGAAAAGGTATTTTGATGTCATCACAGACCCGTTCTTATTCTTTTCCCAGTGCAGCGGTGATTCTCCTCAGTGTTGCTGTGCTTGCCTATTTAAGTGCGTTTTTAGTCACGCCTGGATATTTTGATAGTGACGCGCCTGCACAAAGCGTTGCACTGAATCAGTTTACCTATGCCCCTGATACCTCCGGCAGCGCATTATTCGCCGAACAAGGCGGTATCGGGCTAATGAATGTCTTATTTGAGGGCATGGTTGCCGGTGATAAATACGGCGCGACGATTGGCGTGGCGGCGTTTATTCTGATCACCGGCGGCGCATTCGGGGTGTTGATGCACACCGGGGCGATAAACCGGGGAATACTGACGCTCATTTCACACACCCGTCGGTTCGAAGTGCTGTTGCTCCCACTGCTTTTTGTCTGTTTTTCGCTCGGTGGTGCCATCTTTGGTATGGGCGAGGAAGCGATAGCCTTTTGCATCGTGCTGCTGCCGGTGATGAAACAGCTTGGTTATAACGCGCAGGTGACTGTGCTTGTGACCTATGTGGCGACACAAATTGGCTTTGCCACATCCTGGATGAATCCGTTCAGTATCGCCATTGCGCAATCTATTGCAGACATCCCAGTTTTTTCCGGGGCGGGCCTGCGTATTATTGCCTGGTTTAGCTTTACGTTTTTAGGGTTAGTGTTTTTATTACGCTATGCAAAACGTCACCGGCAGCCCGCTGATACAGAGATAACAGCGTCGAAGGAGGCACTCACCCATGCCGACAGGCTGATACTTATCAGTTTTGGCGCTGTAATTGGCTGGATCATATGGGGCGTCATGGCGCGCCAATATTATATTCCCGAACTGGCCGCGCAGTTTTTCACGCTGGGGGTGGTAGTAGCCATTATTGCTAAGTTTGGCCAGAACATCAGTTTTAGTCTAAGCGCTGATAAGTTCACGCAGGGTGCACAGGAGTTAGTACCTGCAGCGTTACTTGTCGCATTGGCTAAAGGTATTGTGCTGTTGTTAGGTGGCAATCAGCTCAACGAGCCGTCTGTCTTAAACACCGTACTATTTCATTGTGCATCGCTGCTAAGCCTGACACCGGATATTGTTACCGCCTGGGGCATGCTGGCGTTTCAGAGCCTGTTCAATTTTTTTGTCGCCTCGGGCTCCGGTCAGGCAGCCATCACCATGCCCATAATGGCACCCCTTGGTGATTTGCTGAGCATAAGCCGACAAACCGTGGTACTGGCATTTCAGCTGGGTGACGGTTTGACCAATATCATCATACCTACATCGGCCAGTCTTATCGGCTGTCTGGGTGTGGTCAAGCTTGACTGGAGTCAGTGGGCGGCCACAATCTGGCGTTTCCAGCTTTGCTTATTCACGCTGGCCAGTGCATTTGTCATTGGCGCCCATCTTTTACACTATTCTTAGAACATTCTCATTATGCTGACACTTATAAAAAATGCGCACGTTTACTCACCCGAGCCGCTGGGCCAGTGCGATGTCCTTATTGCCGGGACAAAAATTGTAGCGATAGAAAAAGATCTCATGCTCGAAACCTCTGTTTCTGTGCGTCACCTTGATGGTACCGGCTGTATTATAACGCCCGGATTTGTCGATTCGCTGGTACATATCTGTGGTGGCGGTGGCGAGGATGGATTTGCCAGTCGTACGCCGGAAATGCAGCTTAGCGATGCAACGCTGGCTGGCATTACGACGGTGGTTGGCGCGCTGGGCACCGATGCAGTAGCCAGAACACACACCAATCTGGTGGCAAAAGCAAAAGGTTTGAAGGAAGAAGGACTGAATGCGTTTTGTTACACCGGCTCCTACCACTTTCCTGCCCCCACGCTCAGCCAGTCTGTAGAGCACGATATCATGTTTATTGAGGAGATGATTGGTGTGGGTGAAGTGGCAATTAGTGATCACAGAAGTTCACAGCCTGATGCTGCGCAACTGGCCTCACTTGCCTCTCATGCCCGCGTGGCGGGTATGCTTAGTAAAAAGCGAGCCCCCGTGAGTATCCATGTTGGTCCGGCCGATACGCATCTGTCGCTTTTACACGAAGTGGCCGAACACTTCGATGTACCGTTGAATCGCTTTTATCCTACGCACATGAACCGGAATAAAGCGCTGCTAGATGCAGGGATTCGGTTCGCAACGGCCGGTGGCACCATTGATTTTACCACCAGCACCACTGAATATGATCTCGCACATGGTGAATACAGTGCAGCGCGCGCTCTGGCCTATTCACTACAAGCAGGTGTCATCGCCAGCAGGCTGACAATGAGCTCTGACGGGCACGCCAGCCTGCCTGTATTTGATGAACAAAACAATCTCATCGGCCTTGAAGTTGGCCACGAATCGTCATTGTTTACAGCATTTACAGAAGCGGTTCAGCAGCACGATGTGCCACTGGAACAGGCCTTAATGGCCGTCACCTCGAATCCGGCTGATGTACTGGGCCTAAAAAAAGGCCGTTTAGCGGAAAATGCAGACGCTGACCTGCTGTTACTGGATGCAGACTCATTAGCATTAAAACATGTATTTTGTAATGGCCAACATATGGTCAGCGATGGCAAACCACTGGTTCTGGGGCGGTTTGAGAAAGCAGCTATTACTGTTTCTGATTAAACGTCGCGGTGCGCCCCCGTGTAGCTTTTATGGTGGTTCGCCATAAATTAATGCATTTTATCTCACACTTCACAACATGCAGCCTGCCCGGAATGTGATAGTCTTTGACGCGTTGTTCACACAGAAACAGATCTGACGCTATGATGAAAAAAATGATAAAACGGCTTGGACTAGCCAGCCTTACGCTGACGCTTTTAACAGACAGTGCATTTGCTGACACTCAGCAAACTGTAGCGTTCTGGAATGGTAATAAAACACCAGTCAGGCAAGTGTATGAGCGCAAGCTGCTTGATGCGGTGCTCAATGCAACGGTCAAAGAACATGGACCGGTGATAGTTGAGGAAAATACAGACTCACTCACCAATCGTGAAGAATCGGCCGTATTCAGCAACCAGAATGCGGATGTGTTTGTCACCGTGGCAGGCAATCCGAAACTCAAAAATAAAGAAAAAATTGTGGTTACCCGTCCGCTGATGAAGGGGCTGCTGGGACACAGGTTATTAATCGTCAGAAAGCAGGATTTACCCCGGTTTGACGATATACAAACCGAGGCGGCCTTCAAACAGCTTAGCATTGGTATTCCCGATGGCTGGGCTGACGCAGAACTCTTTCGTCACAACGGCTATAAGGTTGTAGAAGGCGGAACATTTGATGAGATTTTCGATTTACTTGCAGCCAAAAAGTTTGATTATGTTGCCCTTGGTGCCAATGAAATAGAGCAGGCGTTTGAAGATCGCGCGGCGCAATACGACATGTTCAGTATTGAGCCTACAACACTACTCTATTACCCCTTTGCGCTGGTATTTTACGTGCATCCTGACAAACCCGCATTAGCTGAGCGACTGCAGGAGGGACTTGAGGCGGTGGAGCAAAGTGGTGAAGCACAGCGCCTGTTTGAAGAAGCCACAGGCGATCTCGTTGAGCGTCTGGGCTTACCGGAACGCAAAGTGTTTCGCCTGCAAAACCCCATGCTGCCCGAAGCGCTACAACAATTTCGTTCGCCACTGCTAAAACAACCAGACTAATTCGTTTTTAAGCTGACTTGCCAAGATGGACACAGTGGCCGTAAAAACATATTCCCGTCCTTGGGGCGGGAAAGATATCACTACGACCGGTGCTCATTGCTGTCGGTGTCGTCCCTGGTCCGGTAACGCTCAATTTCCTGAACATCCAGTTTGGGTAACCCAAGCTGAACGACCAGCGTTTCTGAGATTTTATCCTGAATCGCCTGTCGATTAGGCTCCCAGAAAATTTGTGCAAAGCCCAGCAATCCAGTGGCGAGACCGGCGCCGTATCCGCCGTAGCGACCAAAACTTTGCCACAATGTCATTGTCGTGCCATCGAGTTTGATAACTTTCAGCCTGAATAGCCACTTGCCCGGGGTCTGGCCGTTCATCCAGAATGTAACAGCCGTAAAGTAAAGGGCCGCCCAGCCAAACCCGATACCCAGGTCTTCCAGAATGCCTTGCACCCACGCCAGCAAACTAGGTGTACCGCTTTCATGAACCGGAATGGCTGAGGGTGTTACATCCAGGGGCGTACTGTTATCAATAGATGACCCGGGGGAAGGAACTGGCGATTCCTGCGAATCCTTTTTCTCAGCACGCTCCTCAGGGATGACATTCAGACTCTGCGTGAATGTCTGCAACAGTGCTTTTTGCTGTGCGGTATCAAGCGTTCTGGCCATACCGGGCGTAAGTTTGTTGGTAAGCTCATCTGCCACGTCAACTGGTATCGGGATATGACCGATATCGTCTGAAATAGTAGCCAGGTAATCTTCCCAGCAATCCACAGCACTGCAACGCGACTGCTGAATATCAGTCTCCAGTTGTGCTATATCTGAAGACATACTCATCACCGCCGACCCAATTTCTATCAATTGTATTCCTTTGAGAATATTCTCCCCTGTATCCGTATTATCAGACTGCGCATCTTCGGGCTGATTAGCGCTATCAAATACTGCAATGAGTATTCCAAACAGCAGAATAGCCGCTATGCCTTTAAAAATTCTGCGAAGCCATCTGAAGCGCCCTGGCGTATTTTTCTTCTTTCCCGCCCTCCAGAAAAAAATAACCCCTACTGATGCCAGAATGATCGAGGGTAAGTGGGTGAGCATGACGACCAGAAACAGATCAACAAGCAGCGCCCAGCCCCGCCTGAAGGGCCTGGCCAGCGGTGTGCCGATGATCGCATCAGACACCCCAAACTCATAAGGCGTTACGACATCGCGAATTTGTTTGTCGGTCATGATCTGACCATGACTGCTTAGTTGGGTATCGTACCGTTCCATGTTTTTCTATATGTTTATTTACCTGTCTGACTGCGTCAAAGGCGCTGGTGTCAGCAACTGTTTGTGCGATGTTATCGTCTTTTCGTGGTTGTCATGCTTTTTAACAGACAAGCTGCCGCATTTTTATGAGATCCACAATTCGTGTGCTCAGCATGGCGTTGCGCCTTATGGAGCTAAGCTATACCACTTATTTTCAAATTTGTTAACAATGTCTGCATGTTTCAGCAGCGCTACGGCAAGATGATGGTGCGTTGAGCACCAGTTTTGAAAGTAAATACACCACGGCCTCTGACCCCCTTTATAGCATTGATTAAACCCATTTTTGCTTTTTAGATAAATTTTATATAAGTCTGTGCAGATGCAGGTACTCGCGTCTAAGCTATTAATTCACTAACTGTTTTTGGGTTCTTTAATAACGAGCAGCGGTACGCTGTCGTTACTGTGGTTTTGGACTCGTTTGATTGTGAATCAATTAAATTGGAGACAACCATGAACAAAATGAAAATAAGTATAGGTTCAATAACAGGGCTTCTGCTCTTTTGCCTGTGGTCAGCAAACGTTGTTGCTGACCAGCACGGGGGGAAAGAGAGTAAGCAGGAAATGCTGGCAGAAATGTGGATTATGGTGCCTAAAGAAGGAAAGATGGAGGCACTAGAGCAAGCTATGCGTGAGCACGTTGAATTCCGACGCTCCAAAGAGGATCCCCGTGAATGGTATTTCTACACCCCTGTGTTTGGTCACAAGCTTGACCGTATTGGCGTCAGAGCCGGTGGCTTTACCTGGAAAGACATGGACAGCTACCGTGAATGGGCCATGAAAGAAGGGATTACTGACCACTGGCAGAAAACAGCCGATCAGTATGTTGATCATTATCACCACTACCTGTCTGTGGAAGATCACGAAAATAGCAACTGGGGCCCTGATGTTGACTTTAACTATGTTGGCGTGACCACATACACTCCGAAAACCGGACACCGTCGTGCCATTAAACAGGACATGAAAAAAATGGCTGATGCTGCTAAAGCAAAAGAATGGCCGTATAAGTGGGGATTTTCTCATTCAGTGGCGGGTCGCGGGGAGCTGACCCTGGCGGTTCCGTACAAAGACTGGAGTGCGATGGCGCCGCCCGAGCAGGATTTTGCAGAACTGTTAGCTGAGCATATGGGTAATGAAGAGGAAGCCATGGAACTTCTTGAAAGTTGGGGAAGTCACTTTGAAGAGGTCAGCTATAATGTCTGGGCGCTTCGGCGCGACCTGATGGAATAAAGATGCAGCCGTGCCCTTGTGTTGTTCAGGGCACGCTTCTTTTTGTCATAGACTCCGCTGCTGTCTAGCCGTACTGTTCCCTCAAATAATAATTGTACCTATTGCACATTCATCACTCGCATAAACCACATCCCCCTATCACACCCCGACGCCTGCCAGCTTAAAACGAACTAATTAATCACATTACAAGTAGTTAATATACATAACACACTAATAATAAGGCTGTAATGAGTCAGGAAAAAATCATGGATTTACTGGATACACTGGTCGACGATACGAAAGATGAAGTGACTGTCGATGACGTCGTTGCAATCTTTCAGGAACGTGGTTTTGGCCCGCTAATTCTGGTTCCGGCACTTATTGCCCTGCTGCCCACCGGCGCTATTCCCGGCGTCCCTTCTGTTTGTGGTATAACCCTTTTTCTGATTTGTATTCAGATAGCCAGCGGGCGCGATCATCCGTGGCTGCCTTCGGGTTTACGAAATCGCTCTATCTCACATGATAAACTGGAAAAAGCGACCGATAAGGCCCGCCCATACATCGAACAAATTGAATCCTGGTTTACGCCGCGCTTCACGCAGTTGGCGCAGGCACCGGCAAAAAACTTCATCGCTTTTTACAGCGGCGTGGTGGCATTATGCATGATTCCGCTAGAGGCTATGCCATTGGCAGCTGCCCTGCCCGCGTTTGCGTTATGTGTGACGGCTATCGGCATCACCAACCGCGATGGACTGGTGGTAACAATCGGTTTAATCCTTCAGTCCGGTACGGGCTATCTGCTTTATAAAGCCATCGGTATGATGCAGGATTAACGCAGCCTTAAATACGCCGGCGTTTCGTAGTAGTTGTCCGATTCGCCGTCCTTGAGCGCGTCTAACCTGGCTTTTTTATTTTCACGCACCTCTCGTGTGTAACCAAACACCTGCACGTGGGCACTATCAATCATTTTTCCGGCGGTTTGCTTATCCAGCACTTTCAGCATCTGACCAGCGTGAATAACGCCCTCCAGTCGCGACATTCTGAGTTTGTCTTCATTACCCGCCTTTTTAGCACCATAAACTGCTAACAACTCTTGCTGACAATAATCTATAAAAGCATTTTTATCCATTTCCCCTATTCCTTTTAAGGCTGTACAACGGTTAATTGCGGCCACCGGGATAGCCAGTCTTTCTCTGTCACTCGCTGAGTAAATACTGCCGGACGAGGAAATTCTGGGTTAATCCGGATCTCCCCTTTCCAGTTTTCACTCAGCCCGTAAGGAGCAAACCAGTGCAGTTGTTTGCCGCACAGACGTACGCCCACACAAGTTTGCAGCTCAACCCAACGTCTGATGCCATCGCCGGTATCCTGATAGGCAGCATCGTTATGAAAGGTGTGCATGCGCGCCTGATTGCGTACTTCCCAGTTTGCAGCCGGATACATGGCTGCCAGACGTTGTTCGTAGTGCAGTTCGGTCGCGCGGGACGTGTCCGCTTTATCAAAATAAACAACATCAATGTCATTAAGCGGGCTGGCTACACAGTACTGATGTAATGCATCCCATATCATATTTCTGATAAATCCTGCGCCAATCATGGCGTCAGGCAAGCTCAATGAAGCCACTGCGCGCAGACAGGTCATTCTGAACCCATCCTGCCTGAGCGTCTGTTCTGACATTATCAGCGCATCTTGCTCAGATAACACAGGCATCAGGCTTCAGACTCCCGGGCAGTGGTGCACAGTATTTCCCATTCATTTTTCTCTACTGGCATCACGGACAGCCGATTGCCTTTTTTTACTAATGGCAAGGTGGTGATTTGAGGCATCGATTTTATTTGCTTTAAGGGGAGCACCCGCGCAAACCTTTCCTTAAAGGTCACATCAACACAAAACCATCTGGGGTTATCAGGGCTTGATTTAGGATCGAAGTAAGCTGATTCAGGATTAAACTGTGTCGAATCTGCGTAGCCGCTGCGGGAGATTGTTGCGATACCCGCAATACCCACCGTTTTACAACTGGAATGATAGATAAATACGTTATCGCCCTTTGCCACATCATCGCGTAAAAAGTTACGGGCCTGATAGTTTCTGACCCCATCCCACGGTTCGGTTTGATTGGGACGGTTACTGAGATCATCAATGGAAAAGGTATCGGGTTCTGTTTTAAATAACCAGTAAGCCATAAAGCGACATATTGCTGTTAAAAATCAGACAATAACATATTGTGCCCCGACATCGCCGCATTAAACTTACGCGTTTAATGCCAACTTCCTTGTAAGATTCGTGAATGTCAGTAAGGCTGGTGGTACAATGCCGGCCGTTTTTTATTCAGTTGTGTTTTTTATGCAAGCCACCATCAAAGCTGACCGCGGTCTTTTTTCCTATCCAAAATACTGGCCACATTGTCTGGGCACTGCCCCGTTCCTGCCCATGTCCCGGGCTGAAATGGACGAACTGGGCTGGGATAGTTGTGATGTTATTCTGGTTACCGGCGATGCCTATGTGGACCATCCCAGCTTCGGTATGGCGGTGATTGGTCGTGTGCTCGAAGCACATGGCTTTCGGGTGGGTATCATTGCGCAGCCAGACTGGACCAGCAAAGACGATTTCATGAAACTCGGTAAGCCCAATCTGTATTTTGGTGTGACTGCCGGCAATATGGATTCGATGATAAACCGGTATACGGCAGATAAAAAGCTACGCCATGATGATGCGTACACGCCGGGTAACGTTGGTGGCAAACGGCCGGATCGCGCTGTTACGGTGTATTCTCAGCGCTGTCGCGAAGCATTTAAAGGCGTGCCGGTGATTGTGGGTGGAATCGAGGCAAGCCTGCGCCGCATCGCGCACTATGATTACTGGTCTGAAAAAGTGCGCCGCTCAGTACTCTTTGACAGTAAGGCTGATATGCTGTTTTTTGGTAACGCAGAACGCCCGCTGGTTGAAGTCACGCATCGTTTAGCCGCCGGTGAGAACATCGCCGATCTGACCAATATTCGGGGCACCGCCATTATTGTGAAACAGGCATTACCCGAATGGCAGGGCGTTGACTCCACCTCACTGGATAAACCCGGGAAAATTGATCCTATCTCCAGCCCTTATCAGATGGAGCCGGAATGCGATAAAGCAGATAACGCTGATAGCGTTAAGGATGCCAGCGCTGCACAACCCATTGTGGTGCAGCCGGCCACACGCAGAAAACCGTGGGAAAATGTTTACGTCAAACTGCCTGCCTTTGAGACGGTGCGTGAAAATAAGGTATTGTATGCGCATGCCTCACGTATTTTGCATCAGGAAGTTAACCCTGGCTGCGCCAGAGCGTTGATGCAGCGTCACGGTGACAGACATATCTGGATAAACCCGCCAGCCATGCCGCTGGAAACTGATGAAATGGATGCGGTATTTGATTTGCCTTACCAGCGTGTCCCCCACCCTGTGTATGGTGATGCCAAAATCCCTGCCTACGACATGATTCGTTTTAGTATCAATATCATGCGCGGCTGCTACGGGGGCTGTACGTTCTGTTCGATTACCGAACACGAGGGCCGGATTATTCAGAGTCGCTCAGAAGATTCGATTATTCGCGAAATTGAAACCATCCGTGACACTGTGCCTGGCTTTACCGGTGTTATTTCTGATTTAGGCGGGCCCACGGCGAATATGTACCGGCTACGCTGCAAAAGCGCCAAAGCAGAGGCAACCTGTAAGCGCCCTTCGTGTGTCTACCCCAGCATTTGTGCGCATATGGACACTGACCATACGCCTACTATTAATCTGTATAAGCGTGCCCGCGAGCTTCCCGGCATCAAAAAAGTATTAATCGCCTCTGGTGTTCGGTATGACCTGGCGGTGGAAGATCCCCGCTATGTTAAAGAGCTGGCGTTGCACCATACCGGTGGATACCTGAAGATTGCCCCCGAGCATACCGAAGATGGTCCGCTGGATAAGATGATGAAACCGGGCATGGGCAGTTATTACCGGTTTAAAGAACTTTTTGATAAGTATTCTGAGGAAGCAGGTAAAAAGCAGTACCTTATTCCCTATTTTATTGCATCGCACCCGGGCACCACAGATGACGATATGCTGGCGCTGGCGATTTGGCTTAAAGAGAACAAATTTAAGCTGGATCAGGTGCAGAACTTCTATCCGTCACCTATGGCGACAGCGACCACCATGTATCACACAGAAGTAAACAGCTTGCGCAAGGTCAAAAAAGACAGTGAGCATGTGCCCTCGGCAAAAGGTGAGATTCACCGCCGCCTGCACAAAGCGATGCTTCGTTACCACGATCCAAAGAACTTTGCGCAAATCCGCGAAGCACTCAAAAAGATGGGGCGCGAAGATTTAATAGGTCGCGGCCCGCAACATCTTGTGCCGCCGGAGTCCCGGGACGAAAAGCGTGCCAAGGCACCAAAAGCGCGTCGGGGTGAGCGCGCGCTGTCAAAGCATACCGGCCTGCCCCCCAAAGGGTTTCGCGATAAAAAGCGGGGCAAGCCAAAACCGGCTCAGCGACAAAAGTAACTGTTAGCAAAACTATGATTAGGTAAAGGCGCCCGGGTGGCGCCTTTATTGTTTTGAAAAAGCACTTTTAATAAAGCGTATTAATCAAACCCTGTTTAGGTTTATGATTGTCTTTTGGGATACTGCGATTAAGGATAATCATAATGAAACTGCTAATACTTGCTTTAATGGTGACCTGTCTGTTTGGCTGCACCTCTATACCGCTTAGCACAATGGCAAGGTTTGCTACCGCTGATGAGTCAGACTTACTGTCGCTCAACCCAGAAGTCATCAGAGCCAGAGTCACTTTAGATCAACCTCTGGAACCCGACCATGAGAACATTGCGTTAAAAATGGAGGTTGATGACGGCCAGCATGTCCGAATCCTTGATTTTCCTCTGACTCTTGAATCTCACTCGCAACGCGCCGCAGAAAGCGGCCTGTTTTCAAGCCAGCCGGCTAAAAATGCATTTACCTACAAAATGACAACACGTGCTGTCGAAAACTTCAAAACGCTACAAGGGTCCTTTTCTTCAAAGGATAAAGGCAAGTATACATTTGAAATTTCTGCGGGTATCAAGCCACAGGAAAAACCGCTGGAAACCATCACCCTATCATTAGCGTTGAGGCTGAACGAGCAGGAAGGCTTCATCACTATGCTTGATGAAGCTATCATTGATATTGAACAATAGGCATGCCTTTAGCGCGCCGAAACCGTTTTTTCCTTCGGTGCGCATCTTATCGCTATTCACTACCGCTAAACCAGCTTCCACAGCGATGAAGCCAGTATTTGATATCGTGTGTTTCCTGCTCGCTAAGGAGCATGCGATAACCCACCTTCGGGATGGCCTCAATCTGCCAGCATTTCTCGCCGGGCAGCGATTTTAGCTCCTTTCGCAAGCGACATATCAGGTGGTTTATCATGTCTTCGCTGACGATGTTGTGTCGCCAGATGACATCCCGCATTTGCTTTCGGGTAACAATGTGATTGTCCTGCGTCAGGAAGAGCTCAAGCAAACGGGCGCATTGCGGAGAAAGAACACGGCTGGCGCCTTGTCCGTTGCTGACAGTCCGTGTCGTATGATCATACTTCAGGGAGGTGGGATGCATACTCATGATGGTCCCCTGTCAGATACCTATTAAATTTTAGCACAAGATCTTTTTTTCAGATGATATTTAAGGTTTTCCATGACGGTCAAATGAATAACGCCATGAATAACGGCGTATTTAAAATGACATAAAATCTTCAGCGCATTGTCAGGGTGAAAGTAAACAGCGCCATTTACAGTTAGAGAGTCTGCGCGGCAGTATCGCCAGAAAACGTTAACAATCACCAATAAACGAAAGGAAGGAATCATGAGCAGAAGCAACGTCGTTTCTGTCGGCCTGTGTGTGCTATCACTAGGTACAATAACAGGTACTGCAATGGCCGAAGACTACCCCAAACAACTCGAGCAGGATCTGATTTCAGTCTGTCAGCATGCTGCAGGGAATGACCGTATGAATATGCACCAGGCTGTGCAGCAGATAACGCTTGGCAGAAAGCATACCGGTCCGACTTACAGAATGCTGGGCGAAGGCCTGCGCTGTAACGGTATGAATTTGGCCGCATTCGCTGACTATTACGGTGCGACAGATACCTATCAGATACTGAAACGCTATAGCATCGATACCCGAATCGAAATCAGAGATATTCAGGTGAGCAGACTACCACCTGAACACATTCAGGTCAGTTTTGTATCACCTGAATAGTTTCATCGTAGTATCCTCAGTCAAAAAGCGCCTTCGGGCGCTTTTTTTTGACGTTGACCTATCCTTAACAGGCCCGGCTGCAAAACAAAAAAGCGGCATAAAATGCCGCTTTTCAAAAAGCTGCTAAATGCCGTTAATCATTATCTTTGTTAAACAACCCTTTTAATTTCTCTTCCGCTTTTTCTTTTAGCTTATCCGTTTCTTTTTTCAACTCTTCACGGGCACGGTCTTTTAACTGTTCGCGTGCCTGCTCCTTTGCCTGCTTGATAGCGTTGTCTAGCAACGCATCCATAATAGCAGCGCCTACTTGATCGGCCGGTAAACCGTCAGGTTGTCCGACTGGCCCGGCATTAAATGTGGGCAGTTTTACTTCATAAGATTTCTGGTCAACCTGCAACTCGCCGGTTTCAACAGCCTCAAGGTCAAGACGAAGCCGAGCGTTGCTGATAGTCACGTTTTCCACAATGACACGGGGCATTTCTTCGTTACCGCTCTGCTCTTTCTTTTCGCCTTTTGGCAGGTTAGCCTGAAGGTTGTTTTTCAGTGTGAGCAGGTTGCTCTGTGTTTGCGCGTTCATTTCATAAAGAATTTCGGGGGCATCAATGGTCACATTCTGGACCACATAAGGTTCAGATGAAATTCCGCCTAAATCGAAAGTCATCGTCCCCATACCCAGCGCGGTTTCATCAGAAAAACCGTCAGGGTTACTTACTCTCAGCCCGGTGATATCCAATTTGGCATCGCTGTAGCCAATATCCACGCCATCCACAGCCACTTCGGTCTGCATATAACGGCTACCCTGTTTTTCAATCTGTGAACGGATAAAATCGCCTGCACCACTCATGACGTACCAGAGGGCACCGACGATGAGCAGAACAATAATTAGTAATACAGTTAACACCTTTTTCATTTTTAATTCCCTTAGCTGATACTGATTTTAATCATGTAGTTACAGTACGCTTATTCAGATCAAATTGGTAGAGTGGCTTTTTTAGCTCCTCCAATGTCGCTTTGCTTCTCGTTCTTCATACCTGTTGTGTCGCCCAAATGAAAAAGCGCTGTTGGTGCAATCTGCCTTTACAGCAGATAACATCAACAGCGCTTAGTTTCCTGGCAATTTAGGAGAAAAACGCCCATTAGCCGGGTGTGTCTGGTCGCGTTCAGGTGTGCTGTTTCATGTCCTTTTCACTAAAAAACAGTGAATACAGTACCGGTACTGCTACCAGTGTCAGCAATGAGGCAAACGTCAGTCCAGCCATAATGGTTACTGCCATGCTGGCAAAAAAGGCATCCCACAGCAGTGGTAACATGCCAAGTACAGTAGTCAGTACCGCTAACATAACCGGGCGCACACGACTAATGCTGGCACCAGTGATAGCCTCTTTGAGGTTATCTGCTGTTTTACGCCTGATATCAGCTTCATCAACCAGCACGATGGCATTTTTAATTAGCATGCCTGACAGACTTAATAAGCCAAGCAATGCGGTAAAGCTAAATGGCAGGCCTGTCAGAATAAGTCCGGCCGTCACCCCGCAAATGGACATCGGCACAATGATCCAGATAAGCGCTGCCTGTCTGAGTGCATTGAACAGCAAAATAGTAATGACGATCATCGCCAGAAAGCTTAATGGCAATTTTGAGCCCAAACCCGCCTGCGCTTCTCGGGAGCTCTCGTATTCGCCGCCCCATTCAAGGGTATACCCAGAAGGAAGCGACATCGCCTCAATCTCTTTAACCACTGTGGCCCGTGCGGTAGCGGCGGTCAGATTGCCGACCGGCTCAGCCTGTACCGTCAACGTACGCACCCGGTTTCTGCGATGTATAATGCCATTTTCAGAATGCGCCTCAAAGTCCTTGACGACCTGCGTTACAGGAATGAAGCTCTGTTCGGTTTCACTATAAATCAGCCGATCCTCAAGCCACGACATACTTCGTCTTTCTTCGGCAGGCGGACGAATGACCACTGGGATCTGACGATCTTCCTCGCGGTAAATACCCACCCGTTTGCCAACGCTGGCAAATTCCAGCGAGTCTGCAATATCCGTTCGTGACAAGCCTGCAATTCTGGCCTGCTGTTCATCGATAACCGGTCTGACAATGACCTCGCGCTGACGCCAGTTTTGCCGAATATCCGTTAAGCTGTCAGAGCCATACATGATCGTCTGTGCTTGTTCGCCCAACGCACGGAGTACCTCAGGGTCGCTGCCCATAAACCGCGCCTCGATTTTAGCGCCTGTTGCAGGACCAAAGAATAAACGCCGGGTATATACCTGCGCCTGAGGATGCGTACGCCCTACCTGTTCGCGCAGTGTTTTCATAATTGCCGGGATTTGCTCACGCTGCCGGGTTCTGATGATAAACTGCCCGTAGGCAGGATTAGGCAATTCCGGCGCATAGGTCAGCATAAACCGGCTGGCACCCATCCCAATCAGGCTGGTTACATTGACCACACCTTCCTGTTGCATAATGGTTGATTCGATTTCCTTCATATCTTCTTCGGTTGCGCGGATATCGCTGCCCTGGGGAAGATAATAATCAACGTAAAAAATCGGTGTATTGGACGGCGGGAAGAACGATTGTTTCACCCAGCCAAAGCCCACTACAGCGGCGCTGGTAGTAACAAAAAGTGCTAATAACGTCAGGCGACGATGGCGCAGCGCTGCATTAAGCAGCTTTTTATAAGCATTGAAACCGCGACTGTTGTAAATGTCCTCATCAGACTGACCAGATTCCGCCTTAAACAGATAGTGCCCCAGCAGTGGCGTGACGGTGACAGCCAGGATCCAGCTAAGCAATAACGAGATAAGAATGACCGCGAACAGCGAGAACATGAAGTCACCCGTGGTGTCCTGAGACAACCCGATACCGGCAAATGCCAAAATACCGATAACCGTTGCGGCAAGCAGTGGAAACTGTGTTTGTTGGGCAGCTTCTTCAGCTGCATCGATGGAGCTTTTGCCCTGCTGCCGGTTGAGCAGCATTGACTCACCAATAACAATAGCATTGTCAACCAGCATGCCCATGGCAATGATAAGCGCTCCCAGCGAAATCCTTTCCATCTGAATAGAAAATATCCACATAAACAGGACGGTGCCCAATACCGTCAACAGCAATGTACCACCGACTACCACACCGACGCGCCACCCCATAACGAGCAACAATACTGCGACAACAATCGTGACCGATGCAGCCAGATTGATTAAGAAATCCTTAATCGCCTGATCAACAACAATGTGCTGTTCATACACCGGCAAAATCTCTACACCCAGAGGCAATTTTTCCCGCAGTGAATCAAGGTGGGCATCGACACGCTGACCGATATCAACAATATTTTTATCGCTTCGTCCTGCAATTGCCAGAGTAAAGGCGGTTTCGCCATTATGACGAACCAGCTGGCGGGGCTGCTCCGTTTCATCACGATAAACGTTGGCAATATCACCGATATGCAATTGTTCAGTGGTGCCCGGGATACCAAATTTAAGATTACGAATGGTTTCTGCAGAGTCGTCGCTGGGGGGGATCACCAATCGGATACGACGGTCTTCAACACGCACACTGCCTGAATCAGCAATAGCGCTTTCCGTTTGGAACACCCCGGCGATCTGATTAAGTGAAATCCCGAGGCTGGCCAGTTTTTCCTGCGTAACCTCAACATAAATTGTCTCTTCCGGCACGCCGGCTAACTGGGCCCGGGTCACGCCCGGCACGGTCAGCACTTCACGACGCAGCTTTGATGACAATTCTCGCTTCTGACGATTGGTAAAGCCCTCAGCGGTTACCGCATAGAACATGCCGTATACATCGCCAAAATCGTCATTTACTACGGGCTTTGCAGCGCCTTGGGGCAATGTCATGGTTGCCGCTTCAACTTTTCGTCGCAACTCATCCCACGCCTGAGGCAGTTGCTCACCGCTGAAGTCATCACGCAGCTCTATGGTAATCTGGGACTGGCCAGGTAACGACCGCGAGGTAATATCACCTAACTGACTAAGCTGCTGTATTCGCGACTCCAGCTGCTCGGTGACCTCTTCTTCTACCTCTTCAGCCGTAGCGCCAGGATAATTTGTCGTAATGATAGCCTGCTTGATAGCAAAAGCCGGATCTTCCAGCTTGCCAATTTCTACCACGGCGAATATACCGCCGATGAGAAAGGTGACCATCAGCAGCCAGATGGTCAGCGGGTTTTTAATCGAATAGGTCGCGATTTTCATAGCACAGGCTTCTCGCTGTCAAACGGACGCACTGCCATATTGTCCTGCAGCTGGCGGATACCTGCCGAGACGATTTTCTGACCCGCCGTGATACCACCTTTCACCTGTGCCTGATTGTCGCGTATAACGCCCACTGTCACAGGGTGGTAGCTTACCGTTTGGTTGGCTTCATCATACAGCCATACCGCAAACTCTTCCTGACCGGACGTATCTACAGCCTTTAGTGGCACCCACCAGCTCTGCGCATCAGGGCGCTCTATTTCAATTCGGGCGGTCAGTACCATGCCCGGCAGCAGCTCCACCCCTTTGATGCGCGGCAACTTAAAGGTAACACGATAAGTTTGCGTGGCTTCGTTTACTTCCGTGCGGTGCTCGAGATAACTTAGTGTTACCGGTTTGCCATCATTGCCTTTGACCTTCTCGCCGGCCTTATTCTCCAGATAAACCTGATAATGCGGTCCCTCTTCTACCGCCATGCGCATCATTCGCTCAGGGACATTCACGTGCACGCGCAGATAATTGATATTCTGCACCCGCAATACCGGCTGATTAGGTTGCACAAACGAATGCTTTTCAACCAGACGATTGGTAATCAGCGCATTGAAAGGTGCGTGCAGTTCTGTGTATTCAACATTTAACTGCGCATTCTCAACCGCAATCTCTGCGTTTTCAAAGTTGGTCTTCAGACCGTCATAATCTGAATCACTTATGTAGGATTCTTTTTTGAGCTCCTCACCACGCTGAAAATCAGACTCAGCCTTACGTAGTGATGATTTTGCCTGGCGCAGCGCCAGTTCGTAATCCTGTGGCTCCAAGGCGGCAAGCAGCTCACCTTCGGGAACAACAATGCCCTGTTTGTCGACTAACTGATTGATGCGTCCTGAGACCTGAAAAGACAAATCAACGGTGCTTAATGCATCCACCCGGGCGACAAAACGTCGGGCGGTTATCTGCGTATCAGCACCCACCTCGTAGAGCTGAACCAAAGGCGCAGGCTGCTCTGCCTGTTGTGGCTCATCTTTGGAGCAACCCTGAAGTAACAATACCGAGGCGACCAGCCATAGCGTTAGTCGTAAATAATTATTTCTCATGGGTGCTTTCTCCTAGCGACTCAGCCATGGTTATCAGTTTATGGCGGATTGACTTACGTTCGTCCTCAGTGAAAGGACTGACTGATATAAGCTCCTGAAAGCTCAATCCGTCGGCGGCCAGCCACAGTAACAGGCTGTCAAAATAGCGCTGATCATCTGCTTTTAATTCTTCAACAAACTCTTTAAAGCGTGCCTGAATCGGGGCCATCAGCGACTCGCCCTCTGTAGCAGCCACCAGCAGTATGCGGGCGTAGTCCAGATTTACATGGTCATGTATCTGTTCGCGGCTTTTTAGAACCCGGGTTATGGGCAGCAATGCTTCCTGTTCACTGACGATGTCATCTTCATAGCACCGGAATGTATCCATCATATTGGCAAGCAGGGCCTCAAGCAGGGCCTCCTTATTTTTAAAGTGGTGCATGACACCGCCTTTACTCATGCCACATTTATCCGCCACTTTATCCAGGGTGAGCACTTTAGGCCCCTGGTTGATAGCAATATCAATAGCAGCATCTACAATCCGCTGCCTGGATGACTTTTTATCCCTAGAAACTTTTTCGCCGGACATGAACGCTCCAAAAACAAACCAACTGGTCGGTTTTTAAATCATTTGCGTGGCGATGTCAATATCCGGATATAACAACAACCTTTTGCCAGACCGCTATCATGTGGGGAAAATCACGTATTTCAGACACAAAAAAACCGGCCATGCAGGCCGGTTTTACTGATTACATTATCATTTAGGCAACATCAGACATTTCTTCTTCCGTCTGGTGTGTTAGCAGGTATTCAAACGCTGCCAGTGACGCTTTAGCCCCTTCACCTAATGACACCACAATTTGTTTATATGGCACTGTTGTAACATCACCCGCAGCAAAGATGCCCGGCTCTGATGTGTTACATTTTTCGTCAACAATAATTTCGCCGTATTGCGTCAAATCAAGCGTTTCTGTCAGGAACTGGCTGTTTGGTACCAGACCAATCTGAACAAACACACCTGCCAAGTGTTTACGGTGCGTTTCTTCGGTCGCCCGATCCTGATAATCAATTGCTGCAACCTTGCCATTATCAGCAATGATTTCCTTGGTAGCAGCATTACGAATAATGGTAACGTTGTCGCGCTTTTCAGCCTGATCAACCAGCACTTTGTCAGCTTTAAGTTCTGGCATAAACTCAAATACTGTGACCGACTTAACGATACCCGCCAAATCAAGTGCCGCTTCGATACCGGAGTTACCACCACCAATTACCGCAACATCTTTACCTTTGAAAAACGGGCCATCGCAATGTGGGCAATATGCCACACCATTACCCACATTTTCCTGCTCGCCGGGAATGCCTAACTGTTTCCAGCGCGCCCCTGTTGCGATAATGATTGAGCGCGTTTTAATGGTTTCACCGGACGATAGCGTAATGGTTTTCACATTACCTTTCTCAATCTTTTCTACCCGCACATGTTCTTTCAACGTTATATCGTAGTCCTTCATGTGCTCTGCCAGGTTACCGACAAGCTCAGGTCCGGTGGTTTTAGGCACAGAAATCAAGTTTTCGATTCCCATCGTGTCCTTAACTTGTCCGCCGAAGCGATCGGCAACCATTGCGACCTTGAGACCTTTTCGGGCACTGTAAATTGCTGAACTGACACCTGCAGGTCCACCGCCAATAACAGTAACGTCCTGCAATGGCAAACTCTCGCCCTTGTTAGCATCTTTAAGCGAAGGATCCCGTTCAAGCAGCTTGTCTATCAGTACCGCTGCATCAACTTTACCATTGGCAAACAGTTCGCCATTGAGATAAACCGAAGGCACACCCTGAATGTCTCGTTCTTCAACAACATTCTGATACAACCCACCGTCTATCATTTCCGTAGTAATTTGCGGATTGAGTAATGCAAATTGATTCAGCGCCTGTACAACATCCGGGCAATTGTGGCAGCTCAGGCTGATAAACACTTCAAAATGAAGTGGTTCTGAAACACCCTTAACAATGCTTTTCAGACTATCGTCAACTTTAAGCTCAGATCCCCCTGAAGCATGCAGCATCGCAAGCACCAGTGAATTAAATTCGTGCCCTGCCGGGATCCCAGAAAAACGAATACCGGTATCGTCTCCGTCTGCTTCTATAAGAAAGCTTAGCGAGCTACGCAAAACGCCATCGGTATCTCGCTCTTCAAATTTGATATTGTCGCTTACACCGGCAATATCTGACAGAAACGTCACGAGTTCGTCACGCTTGCTGTGTTCGCCAGTCTGTAAAACGAACGTTACCTCTTTCTTCATAGACTCAGCATAGCCTTTCAGCGCTTGTAAAATTTCTTTGGTTAACACGTCGAATCTGCCTCTTTTTGATGAGTGATAATTGATACGGGCCTGCCGGCCCGTATCAGCGACCAGTGATAAGCTTAGATTTTGCCTACCAGGTCCAGTGAAGGTGCTAATGTTTCTTCACCTTCTTTCCATTTCGCCGGGCATACTTCACCCGGATGTTCAGCAACATATTGTGCGGCTTTAACCTTGCGTACCAGGTCATCCGCGTCACGGCCAATGCCTTCTGCAGTGATTTCCATCGCCTGAACGATGCCATCCGGGTCAACAACGAACGTTGCACGATCTGCCAGTCCCATGTTTTCACGCATACAATCAAAGTTGCGCGTGATTTCACCTGTTGGGTCGCCAATCATTGCAAAATCGATTTTGCCAATGGTTTCTGATGACTGGTGCCATGCTGCGTGTGTGAAGTGCGTATCGGTTGATACAGAGAATACTTCTACACCACGAGATTGCAGCTCTTCATACTTGTCTGCAATATCGCCAAGTTCAGTTGGGCATACGAATGTGAAGTCAGCCGGATAAAAAACAAATACAGCCCACTTGCCTTTAATGTCTTCGCTGCTTACTTCAACGAATTCGCCACTTTTGAACGCATTTGCTTTGAAAGGTTTGATAGCAGTGTTAATCAATGCCATTGTTAATCTCCATCTGGTTAAAATAATTGTGTGCTTTTGCCTGCGGCAAAATTCACAGTGAGTACGAATTATTGGTGGGGTCGGTTTCCTTTCGCTGGAACCGTGCCCCGTCAACTGATTGTTAGAATAGCGAAGCTGTTACTAGAATGATAATTGGTAATATTGAACGCCCTAATTATTTTTTGCGATTAATACCAATTATTTTGTGCGGATTTATTGAACAACAAATGATACCAGAGTTCCCGCCGGTTGCAACCGAGAGAATCCAATGACTACACCTGAAACCAGTAGTACTCAAAGAGCAGCATTTATCACTAAGCAGATAGTGCGTATCGATGGCAGTGCACCCGATGCAATGATTAATAAACATAACAAGATGGCTGACAATCCGTTCGCCTTTTTCCGGGGAAGCGCGCAGCTTTTTTACGCTGATCTCAATGCCGGTAATATTACCGTTCCCTCCTCCTTTGCATCATTGCCACTGACCTGTGTCACAGGCGACTGCCACCTTTCAAACTTCGGCTTCATCACAGAGGAAGGGTCCCATGGCGATAATGTGATATTTGCGCCCAATGACTTCGATGATGCCTGTGTGGGAAATGCCTGCTGGGATATTATCAGGTATTTATGCTCGCTCGCACTGGCCCGTGATTATTGTCAGGGCATAGCGTCCGGTGACTATCTGCATCCTAAAAACACCAGCGACAAGCCAGCAATATCGCAGTCTGATGTCACGAAGGCGATGTCATTGTTTCTGGAGCAGTACATCGCTACCTGTCACGCACTACATACCGGTCTGTTACACCGTGACGCTGCCGTGGAATCGGTCCCCGAAGGTGCCCGGTTACATAAAGCGTTTTGTAAAGCGAAACGGCGTTCGGCGCTTGGCGAAGAGTTTGTCACTAAAAGCGCCCTGGCTAAAGCAGTGTATATGGCTGACGAAGGGCTGCAGTTTATACACAATACCGATAAATTTTCTCCGCTTGCGGCGCATCACTACAAAGAAATCGCCAGCGCTTTTGCACCCTATATGGATGATGAGATTATTGATATTGTAGTGCGCAACAATGCCGGGACAGGCTCGGTGAACCTTGAGCGGTTTTATTTTCTGGTTGGTCCGGCTAAGCCCCATGATGAGCGAAGTTTTTCCCGCTGCCATATTGTTGAGGTAAAACAGCAGCGTGAAGCTGCCCCTCTGTATTACTTTCCTGACCTTTGTCCGGTGAACCGGCTTAACCCTGCGCACCTTACGGCACGCTGCCAGCGCAGAATGCAACGCCGGCCTGACTTATTGCTGGACGAAGCCATCTGGCAAAACAAGCATTATCTGGTGCGTTCGCGTCATCACGCCCGGGTTAGTATCAAACCGGAGGACATTGGTTTAGGCAAAAAGAATCTGGCCGGCGGGTTTGATGACTTTGTGGTTCTGTGCGGAAAGGCGCTGGCGCTGGCTCATGCCAGAGGTGACCGCCGTTCGACCCGTTTTGAGGAACGGGCGGTATCGTTGTTTACGCAAGAAAGCCAGGCCCTCATAGACTGTGCCACGCACTATGCCAATCAGGTCATCACAGATCACGCCTGGTTTGTAAATGCACTTTTAAAGGCGTAAACACATTTTTCAGCTGCGCGCCGATTATCTGTCTGCCGCAGCATTAAGCGTTTCCTGGTTTATTTGCAGCACATTAAAATACTGATTGCGTTTTTGCACCTGGCTGGCAGGAAGGGTGTCATTACTCAGGGCACGGGCCGCGCGGTACATGGTGTCGACCTGTTCTTCATTCAGTACGTCTTTTTTATTCAACTGCGTCAGCACTTTGAGCAGGCTCAGCGCGATTTGCCGGTTGTCCGGCGATAACTGTAAAGCCTGACGCAGATTATTATATGCTGGCGTCATGCGATTTTCCTTGTAGTTCACCGCCGCCATTTCTTTTAGCTCTTTGGTCGTAAAACTGATGTCACGCCGCTCAATTTCTTCCTGTTTTAAGTATTCGTCTACAACATGTGACGAAAATGTATCGCCCTCAATTTGCTGACGAAGCTTATCCAGCAGTGCCAGGCAATGCTCTTTCATACCCAGCTCGTGAAACGCTTTCATTTTATCCAGATTATCTTCCATAGACAGCCCGTTTAATTCAGGCTTTTTGGCCTTCATGATAGCTTCTGCGTCTTGCTTCTGATTACTGATACATAGCATGCGCGCCTTAATCACATCGAGCTGTTCTGCCAGTTCGCGGCCAACGCCTTTTTTGCTGTGAAGCTGGGTAATCTCGTAGTCAGCACGCCTGATTAACTGGTCGGCTTCCTCCTGATTCAGGCTGGTTGCCAGATCTAAGGTTGAACGGATAACATTTAACGCCAGTTCCGGTGAATCATGAATAGAATTTTTGGCAAACTTTGCCATATTCTGCACCGCTTTCAGTTGCCCCTGGCGGTCGCGATTAAGGCGCGCCAAATCCCACAGGCGACGATTGCGCTCAATATTTCTGGGGGCCAGGCGGCTTGCCTGCTTTATCTTTTCGTAGGCTTTATCGTACGCTTCCTGCTCCAGATAAAACTGCGCCATCAAATCCAGTATCTGAAAACGCGTATCGTCACGCTCCAGTAAGTCTTCTACCAACGCCTCGCCTGCTTCGATGTTTTTTTGTCTGAACAAACTTTTGGCCAGTCCGACATGCACCCACGCATGGTCATACTGGTCCAGCAGATTCAGATAGTATTGCTCGGCCTGGTTAAATTCGCGCAGCGCCATCAGGCAGTCGCCAATAATTCTTCGCAGTCGCGGATAGAATTCCTGCATGAGCGGATCGTTCATATGACGCTCTGCATAGTAAATTGCCGCCGCATAGTCCCGCTGGTACAGACAGTGCAACAATTTATGCAGTTTATGCCGGATAGTGATCAGGTACTGTAGACGGTTTTCAATCCGCTTACGATCCAGCGGCTTCACCCAGAAATCGTCAGGTTGCAGTTCGACAATACAATTAACCAGCTCGTGGCTGGTTTCAGCACTAAGAAAAATAACCGTGGTTTTATCAGTAATATGCTGGTGATGTTTTAGCTCTTCGAATAAATGAAAACCATCTTTATCGTGACTGATATTGAAGGCGATCAGAACAAAGTCGAATTGCTGACTGTCACATTCTCTTAGTGCATGGTAGGCGTTCAGGGCACAACTGACTTTGGTAATACCCACTTCTCTGAGTGCGTGGATAATTTGGTCGTGCACCAGACTCTGATTGTCGATAATTAACACCCGAAGATCGGCGTTATCAACCGGTGGGGGAAATTTTTCCATGGCCCGATTCACTTCACTGTGTTTCTTCTATGCGTACTGACAGGGTAATAACATCCAAACCATTGCAGTGGCAGACGATCCCCTGTGAATATATAAGATTATTAAAACAATGCGTTAAAAATAGCACTTCGGACGTGTAAAAGGAATCACATTACGTCGTTTCAAGCAGGTTATGGCCAATGCTGTATAACAATACTGCCGTGCCCCTGTGCTTTGGCATCATACAATGCGCAAGCGGCACTATCGACCAGCATTCTGGTATCCGGCAGGCCAGCGGCTAGTGCAGCGAAATCGACACACACCACTGCCGTGCTCACTGACACGCAACCGGCATCGCTGGCAACATGGATAATATTGGCGGACGTTATATGTCTGTTCACGTTATTGGCAATAGCTTCAGCTCCGCAAGCATCCGTATCGCTTAATATTATTGCGAAGGTATCACCGCCTGGCCGACTAACCAGATCGGTTTCCCGACGCGCGCAATCGCTCAGCAACCTGGCAATAGCGGTTAAACAGTCATTACCGCGTCCGTGACCATATTGTTCGTTATACGCATTGAAGTTATCGATATCGGTGATTAACAGGGATAAGGCATGCTGTTCGCGGTGATTTCGCGCAATCTCACGCGCCAGGGCATCTTCAAATTTTTTTCGGTTAGCCAGGCCGGTGAGCGAATCGGTTGCGATCAGTGACTCAAGCTGTCGGGATTGTTTATATAACCTTACATGCGTGTTTACCCGAGCACGTAGTACAGGTATCTCAGCAGGCCAGATAATATAATCAGCGGCACCTAGATCTAAGCCTTGCGCGAGCTGCTTCGCCGTGTCCTGCCCGCTGATAAAAATAACCGGTATGTTTTGAAATGTATCGTCCGATTTGAGCTGACGGCATAACGCAAAGCCATCAGTGCCAGGCAAATCAACATCCAGTAAAATCAGGTCGGGCTTTGCATTTGAAGCCTGCTGTAATCCCTCAGCTGCACTCTTAGCCACAAACACGTCGTAGTCTGAAGATAGCGCATCACCAATCTGTTTTAACATTGCAATATCAGCATTCACTACAAGCACATTGGCTCTGGAGTGCGGTGTTGTCATAACCATCCCTTATCAACACTATTGACTTGCCTGGTGTCAGGTAAAAAACGTAACGCCGCTTTTTATCCTTCTGTATCTGATTGCCATTATACCGTAATGCCAGATAGCCGGACATATTTCTGAGCCCCGCAGCAGACCTAGGGTTAACAGCCGGCAAGACACAGTATAGCTCAGCATAGCTGAATCATTTTTGCCGCGTCACCGACAGCGCGTTATTGCAGCGATGGCCCAGATAAGTCAGATTCAGACAATGTTGATTACCGTGGCGGATCGGCTCGACCAGAACGGGTCGTATTCAGACGAAACCAGGAAGCGATAGAATAACGATCTTTTTGCGCTGGCAGCACTTCATGTTCAAACTCTTCGCTTAAAAAAAGTACCATCGAGCCCATTGCAGGCAGTATCTTGGTTCCTGATTGATCATTTTCATCGCGATACATCACCAACTGACCGCCATCGGCATCTGACCACTGCGGGTTTAGATAGGTAACCAGCGACAGAACCCGATTAGATTCACCGCGAAATGCGTCAAGGTGCCGTTTATAAAAGTCACCTTTCTGATAGTACGCAAAATGACTTTCAACGGAGAATAACCCCAGATAAAGGCGGCGGTTTAAGTGCAGTTTAAGCATCTCCAGCCACGCCAGCCATCGCTGCCCGGTAGCAGATGTCCCGTCGATCCAGCACACTTTGTCACTTCTGACTTTTTCATCATGGTGAAAATGTTGCTTTCTGCCTATTCCGGCCTCGTCAAACAGCACTCCATTTAACTCACGGTAATAGTGATAAAGCTCAAGAGCCATGGTTGCCGGCAGCGCTTCGGGAATAACGGCAACGCCATGCTTTTCAAGCTCATCAGCGATGCGATCGAATAATGGCGTAAAGTCGATATCTGCGACAGTGGTACAGAATGGGATAGTTTCGTACTGCATGTGAATGATGATGCAACAAAAGGTGGCGCTTTATACTATGCAACCACCCTCCCGGCAAGAAAATGTTCTCAGTTATTTCAATAATCTGCGTGAGCAGTATCGACCTAATCCAAACCGGTTATTAACCTGTACAAATAATCCTGTAGTAATCCCTTGTGAATCGTCACAAAATACTACTTCCTACCCATAATTTTGTATATGTAAGGCGGTAATGTATGAGTCAGGACCAGACCAGCGTTGAGGATACAGAACACCATCTGGAACTCCGCAACCTTCGGCTTGATGACTATAATGATGTAAAGGCATTGATGGACAAAGTGTATGTCAATGTTGGCGGGGCCTGGCCTTATAAAAATTTCAAGGCGCAGGTCAATACCTTTTCAGACGGTCAGATTTGTATTGAAGATAAAGGCAAAGTTGTTGCCTTCGCTATTTCTGTGATCGTGGATTATGAGCAATTTGGCGACAAGCACAGTTACGATGAGATCACCGGCGATGCTTATCTCTCGACGCATGATCCAAACGGTGACGTTCTGTACGGCGTTGAAGTTATCGTATGCCCTGATTATCGCGGATTGCGACTGGGCCGGCGCTTATATGAAGCACGTAAAGAGCTTTGCCGGAATCTGAACCTGAAGTCAATCATGGCTGGCGGACGCATTCCCAATTACGCCAACTACGCGGACGAAATGAGCCCGTACGAGTATATTGAGCAGGTAAAGTCTAAAGACATTTATGACCCGATACTGACCTTTCAGCTGTCAAACGGCTTTGAGGTCAAACAGGTGCTGACGGCGTATTTACCTGAAGATGAAGCGTCAAAAGGTTATGCAACATTGCTGCAGTGGCACAATATATACTTTGAGCCCAACAGCCCAAGTCTGATTGAAGGTAAAAAATCCAGTGCACGCATTGGCTGTATTCAGTGGCAGATGCGCTACTTTAATAATGTAGAAGAGCTCTTACAGCAGGCCGAATACTTCGTCGATGCCTTGTCAGACTATGGCTGCGATGTGGCGCTGTTCCCGGAGTTTTTCAATGCACCGCTAATGGGGCTGAGCCCCGGTGAATCGTCTATTGATGCGATCTGGCATCTGGCCACGTACACTGATGAGATCCTTACAGCCATGTCTCACCTGGCCGTGTCTTATAACATCAATGTGATTGCCGGTTCGATGCCAGTGGTTGAAGATGACGAGTTATACAATGTCGCTTACATCTGCAAGCG
>CAZOYR010000035.1:0-2849 GCA_964584105.1 uncultured Alteromonas sp. | reverse complement strand
CCTCATGATGCGATTGTTTCAGAAACAACGCCGAATACTGAAATGACATTAATCGTCGATTTGGATTTGGATAAACTGAATCGCTTGCAAAATGAGGGGTCAGTGAGAAATTACCTTGATCGTCGTCGTGATTTATACCGGGTGGACTGGATAGGCAACCGATAGTTCAGGTTGGCCATGGATGGCCATTTAACAATCACTGGTGTACTAATTGCATTGGACATTTGAACCTGAGCGTTATTTTACGGATAATGCATTTACTGACGGGTTTTTAATCGACCCCGGACAATCAATTTGTTTAAGGCGATAATTGCGGTACCGTGAGATAAAGGCTGATGATAGCTTTCATGCTGAATTAGCGATACTATGCTGCGCTGCAGATTTCGCCGGAAAATGTGGATATAAAGGTAATATGGCAAACGACTCCAGAGATGATGAATTCCCGACCATTCGTTTGGATGATGAAGATCGTCGAGACTATCATAAGCAACGACATGCAGCGTCACACACAATAAAAAGTGAAGGCACTGCTGACTCTCCGCCTCCTGCAGACAATGAAAAACCGGCACGCTCTGGAGCCAGTACATTTTTTGTGGTTATTGCGTTCTTAATCGCTCTTGGTGGTTTAGGCGGCTGTTATTATTTGTATACACTATTGCAGCAACAACAGGCTGTCGCTCAGGATGCGGAATCCCGTCTGGCTGAACTTGAAAGAAAACTCAGTGCGACAGATGAAGAAATGGGTGAATCTACCGTTGCCCTGCAGGTTAAAGTCAATGAGCTTTCTGAGAAATCCAAAGAGCTTTGGGAGCAAATGGATAAGCTGTGGGCATCAGCCTGGCGCCGTAACCAGAAAGAAATCACAGAGCTTAACGACAAAGTAAATGGCATGGATAAGTCTTTGTCTGCATCGGTAAAAACGGTAGCGG
This sequence comes from uncultured Alteromonas sp., assembly GCA_964584105.1. GTDB lineage: Bacteria > Pseudomonadota > Gammaproteobacteria > Enterobacterales > Alteromonadaceae > Alteromonas. The sequence goes on along the minus strand of CAZOYR010000035.1, from coordinate 1,920 downwards.
ATGATGTGGACACCCACCAAAGTCGTCTGACCTCTATAAATAATCAATTGGCGTCACTCGCTGATGAGCTTCTGGCCCTGAATGTGGCCATTGAGCAGGTAAACAGTGACAAAACCCAACAGGCACGTAGCGTTAAGAACGTTAACGATAAACTCAGCGTGCTTGAAAAACGTAATAACACGCTGGCAAGTCGAATCAGCTCCCTGGAAAATGAAATCCGGGACATTGCCACCAAAGTGGTAAGTTCGCCTTCCGGTTCCGGCGGTGGCGCCGGTGGTCAGTAATTAAAATAAGCCGGGCATTTGCCCGGTTTTTTATTGTCTGGCTGGATACTGATCTATTCAGGCTTAATTTCATTGTGCAGGGATTGCTATGAAATGGTTTTATATAACCGTCATCGCGGCAGCGCTATCTGGTCTCGCCGTCTACATTTTTTTTCCGCCGACTAACAGCGAAGAAGCGTCACCTCCATCGCCTTTAGTTGATAAAGCGCGTGTTAATTTACAGGATGATGTCGACGTTCCGGAAAGCAAAATCACGGCTTCTGGCCAAGTCCCTTCCCCACCCGCCATAATCTCTTGTCCTGCACCGCTAGCGCTTACAGATGCTAAGGTAAAGCGAATAGAGGACTATCTTCGACAGTTGGTTGATATATCTGGCGGTGCACATTGGAAAGATGCGCTTATTGTAGCGGTACACATGCCCGCAGAGGAGAAGTTAAAAAGAATATTCTCATTAATCGAAAAAGGCGACTATGATCCTGCCTTGCTCAGTCATTCAGCCAGATTGTGCGCCTTGCATTCATCGCAACGAAATTGTAGTGCGCTGATCAAGCGCTCGGCGATGATCAACGCAGATGATGCACAGAACTGGCTGTCTGTTGCACTTTACTATGCAGCTGAAAACGATGAGCCGAATGTCGTTTATGCATTAAATGAAATGCTTAATGCCCCGCGTTTCACCAGTGCCTACGCTGATTACCTAAAACGCGCATTACATCTGTTACCGGCTGAAGGCATCAGCAGGTATACAGCACTGGAGCATAGTGTGGGTACATGGGCTGCTACTGCCGTGCCCTTCTCCGAGTTAAATGCATGGTGTAATGCGCAGAGTCAGTATAGTCTTAATAACGATTTATGCAGGCGGGTTGGACAAACACTTTTCGTGCGGGCAAAAGAAAATATTGTCAGAATATTCGGTTTACAACTTTCACTTTCAACATTCAATGAAGCTGAAAACAATGACAGCATCGCGTACATAAGCGCGCAGCTACAGCAACTCACAACATGGTCACAAAAACGCAGATCAGACTTTGAACGTGCGATTAATCTGCTCGCATACGATGAGACTCTGATACCAATCTGGCTTAATGCACTGGAATTCGAGGGAGAAGCGTCAGCCTCAAAGAGACTGATTCGCGAAGCGAACATCAGGTCAAAAAATGACGCTTACCAACCCTGCCCGCAAGCTCAGCACTAACCGGTGCGAACAATCTGAAACCACTCAGTCGTCGTTTGATTGTTCGGCATCAGAAACGCTTCTTAGTCGATACAGCCGATATTCGGACATTCTGTAGGGCTCAACCTTATATTTGGTTTGCAGATACGCTGTCAGATCTATCAGTTCGGATACCGTCAACTGATTGTTGATGGTGGGCATTTTTGACTGACCATTGTCACTGGTCAGACTAACCGGGAGTCGCGGACTAAGTTTATGGGAAGGGTTGATAATACTGGTGACCAATTCGCCGTAGGTTTTTATTCTGGCACTGGTTCCACCGAGTTTGACTCGCTCTGAAAGCAGGTAGTTGTGACTATCACTTACTTCGATGCCCTCGACCTGATGGCAGTCAGTACACTGATATTTAAGTAATACCTGCTTGCCATTGGCGATATCTCCCTCAGGTAAGCTGAAGCCGCG
>CAZOYR010000034.1:24601-31813 GCA_964584105.1 uncultured Alteromonas sp. | reverse complement strand
CCTGGTTTAATGTGAAAACGAAAGAGGTAGCCTACGCTACCATCCCGGCGCGTTCAGTGACCGTGGAGGCCGCAAGTAATGGACAGCAGTCTGCTCTGCCAGACACAACGCGGGAACAATCAACCAGCGATAATCAGGTAGTCAATACCACTGGTGACTCTGACTCACGCCACGCTCAGCAGGTTATCACACTACTTACCTGGTTTTTCGGCGGCTTCTCGATATTCCTGCTGCTCACTCTGGTCGCTGTAATTAGCTATTACCGGCGCCAGCTTCGTGCCGCTCCCCAGCGCCAGACGCAGCACAAATCGCCCCCTTCTCGCGCCGAGAAAGAGGTATTCAGTCAGGTAAAAGTGGCAATTACACAGAAGGATGTAGCCGCGACACAAACCGGATTGCGTCGCTGGATGGGCCATCTTTTTGATAAAACACCGCCATCGCGCGCTGCTGATAATGCATTGACTGCACCATTACAGCCATTCGTCGATCAGATGCTGGAATCTGCATACGGCAATGGGCATACTGAATGGGACAATAAATCAATGCTGACAGTGCTTGAACAAGTCAGACAACAATGGTTATCGCAGCATAATAATAATCCGCGGGGTTTACCTGATCTTTACGCGGCAAAATCTGCAACCATTAAATAATTAAAATAAACAAACTATGAGGGATACTCCATGAAGACACCGTTTAAGCTGGGTGCTATTGCACTGGCGGTAAGCACGATGGTGGCGTGCTCGCCGGCGGAAGAAAATACTCAACAAACCAGCGCAAAAAAAGAAACGACCAGTGAACAGGCCTCACAAAATACGCAAAGTGAATCAGAACGCCTGAACGCATTTTTCGAGCGCACGTTTGAAGAAGATTTAAAACGCTCGCCACTTTATCAAAGTTACCTTGGCTATAAGTGGGACTATGGTGAGTGGGATGATTTCAGTGAAGAGGCCAATGACGAAGCTGTCTCAATCGCCAAAAACCGCCTGGAAGAGCTTGAAAATTTTGATACAGAAGCATTATCAGATAAAGAAAAGCTGAGTGTTGAACTATACCGCTATCAACTTGAGCTTAACCTTGAAAACGATGAATTCCGCCATCACTCTTATGTTGTAAACCAATTTCGTGGGCCGCACACGATGGTTCCCAGCTTTTTAATCAACATTCACCGCGTAGCAGATAAATCAGATGCGCAGGCCTATATCAGCCGTCTGGACAAAGTGGATGACCTGTTCAGTCAGGTGATTGATCAGATGAAATTACGCGAAGAAGCCGGTGTTTTCCCTCCTGACTGGTCATACGATCAAATGATTCAGGCGGCCAAAAATGTAACGACCGGCGCGCCATTCGATGACAGCGATGAGCCATCTACGATATGGGAAGATATCAACAACAAAATTGATGCACTGGATATTGATGAGTCAGAAAAGCAAAACTTACGCGAGGAAGCGAAAGCGGCGCTGCTTACGTCAGTCAAACCAGCGTATAAAGATTTGGTAGCTGCATTTGAAGACCAGCAGAAAAAGACGCCTGAAGGTGATGGCGTCTGGCGCTTACCCGATGGTGACAAGTGGTATAACAATCGTCTTTCTCACTACACCACCACCGATTTGAGCGCCGATGAAATTCATCAGATTGGTCTGGATAACGTTAAGCGTATTCATAATCAGATGAAAGACATCATGAAGGAAGTCGACTTTGACGGCTCACTGCAGGAGTTTTTCACTTTCATGCGTAATGATGAGCAGTTTTATTATGACAATACGCAGGAAGGTCGTGACCGTTACCTTAAAGAAGCCAAAGCGCACATTGATGAAATGCGCGATGCTCTGCCAGAGTATTTTGGTCTGATGCCGAAGGCCGATATGATCGTAAAGCGTGTAGAAGCCTTCCGCGAACAATCTGCCGGTAAAGCGTTTTATCAAAGCCCGTCGCAGGATGGCAGCCGCCCGGGCACGTACTACGCCAACCTTTACGACATGAAAGATATGCCTACCTATCAGATGGAGGCGCTGGCGTACCATGAGGGTATTCCGGGCCACCATATGCAGCGTGCAATTGCTCAGGAGCTGGAAGGCGTACCCATGTTCCAGAAGTTCTTAAGCGCAACAGCATATACTGAGGGCTGGGGCTTATACAGCGAAGAGCTGGCTAAAGATATGGGCTTTTATAAAGACCCGTACTCAGACTTTGGCCGTCTGGCAATGGAATTATGGCGTGCCTGTCGCCTGGTTGTAGACACCGGTATTCACGATAAAGAATGGTCTCGTGAAGAGGCTATAGAGTATTTGCAGAAAAATACGCCAAATCCCGAGAATGATTCTGTAAAAGCGATTGAGCGCTACATTGCCCTGCCCGGACAAGCTACTGCCTACATGATTGGTAAGCTGAAAATCATGGAGCTGCGAGACAAAGCACAGCAGGAACTGGGTGATAAATTTACGTTTGCCGGTTTCCATGACGAAGTGCTCAAAGATGGCCCCGTGCCACTCTCCGTGCTGGAAGAAAAAATTAATGGCTGGATAAAAGAAACCAAAGCAAACTAAAGCTATTTGCAATCCAGATCAAAAAACCGGGTGGTCAACAGACCATCCGGTTTTTTTGTGCTTCCTAATTATCCGTGGTGTTTCCCCGCTCGCCTGCTACACTTTTGCCTGAACCTGGCCATTCAAAATATTCCTGTCATGCCATCACCCAACACAAATTAACCATGCGGCGAAATTTTTCTGAACACAGCAAGGTCTTATCTGGCATGAAAGAAAAACAACAACGTTATGAAGCGCTGGTGCACGCGTTTCATGCTGATATCTACCGCTATGCGTATTATCTGACTAAGGATAAGAGCATCGCCGAAGATGTGGTACAGGAAACATTTCTGAGGGCCTGGCGTTCGCTGGACGCACTTAAAGATGAGAAGGCGGCAAAAGCCTGGCTGATAACCATTGTACGCCGGGAAAATGCGCGACGCTTTGAAAAAAAGCAGCTGGATACTGTAGATATTGATGCTAATCCGGTAGCAGACGACACTGTATTTACAGAACAGTCACTCCAGGAGGCAGATATGCAAAGACTGCTATTAATGCTTTCTGAGCCTTACCGGGAGCCGCTGATACTCCAGTTATTATTTGGTTACAGCGGTGACGAGATAGCCGCTCAGCTTAACCTGAATAAAAATACGGTCATGACCCGGCTTTTCCGCGCACGCAACCAGATTAAAGAGTTACTGAGCAAGCAATATGGTGAAAAAGGCAGACATAATGGATGATTTAACATTCAGACGGCGTGTCTATGAAGATCCCGACACTGTTGATCAGGATATCCTTGATGCCGCAGCCCGGGACCCTGAAAAGCGCAAATTTTTACAGCAAACCCGTCAGCTTAACGAGCAGCTCAAAGAGGCGGCAAAAGTGCCGGTTCCGGATGAACTGGCCCATAAACTTATCTGGCAACAGAGCACCAAACAGTACTTGCAACAAAAAAGAAAGCAACGCTGGTATATTGCGCTGGCCGCTTCACTGGCGCTGGTGACTGGTATCAGTGCCACTATATGGTTTATAAAGCCATCTGACCATTTACAGGATCATGCCCTGGCGCATGTGACGCACCTCAAAAAAGAAATTCCGCAGGCTGGCTATCAGGTAAATATGGACCAGGTAAACGCAAAACTGGCCAGCTTTGGTGGTACGATCAAAAACTCTATCGGTGAGATCAAAGTGGCTAACTTTTGTCACTTACAGCTGACCAGAAGTTTGCACTTTATTCTTGAAACGCCGACGGGCATGGTTTCTGTGTTTGTGGTGACACCAGAAAAAGAGCAGATAATTCCTGACGATTTCGAAAATCAAAATTATAAAGGTAAAAGCTTTTCTATGCAGAAAGCGCGGATTCTGGTTGTTGGTGATAAGAGTGCTGACCTTGACCCGCTTACACAAAAACTGAAAAAGAATATGTTGTTCTCAGCCTAGGGCATGAGACAAACATCGCGGCAATACCTTTTATATACTGCTGATTCCCAATGCGCGAAAAGTTGTAACGAATTTTGTCCCGATTCGTAGAGAGTTACGTAAGTTCCTGTTAGCATGCCAGAAAAAAGGAAGAAAATATGGCAACAGGTACAATAATTTCTTTAGGTTTATACTTCGTTGTAATGTTGGGGATTGGGCTTTTTGCATATCGTCAAACCAATACCGACGTTGAAGGATATATGCTGGGTGGCAGGCAATTAGGCCCTGCGGTGACGGCCCTGTCGGCAGGTGCATCTGATATGAGTGGCTGGATGCTGATGGGACTGCCCGGTGCGATGTATGTGCAGGGTATTTCAGCCGGCTGGATTGCAATCGGTCTGGTGATCGGCGCGTTTGCCAATTATCTGCTCGTCGCGCCACGGCTTCGGGTATTTACTGAGGTCGCTCAGAACTCAATAACACTGCCGGATTATTTTGAAAACCGGTTCGCCGATAATACCCGCATACTCCGTATTATCGCTTCAGTGGTTATCGTTATCTTCTTTACGCTGTATACCTCATCGGGTGTGGTAGCCGGCGGTAAACTGTTTGAAAGCTCCTTTAACCTGAGCTATGAAGTGGGTCTGTATGTCACAGCGGGGGTCGTTGTCACCTATACACTGATCGGCGGTTTTATGGCCGTCAGTATGACTGACTTTGTGCAGGGATGTATTATGTTTATTTCCCTGGTCATGGTCCCTATCGTTGTCGTCATGGAACTGGGTGGACTTGGCGCCTCAGTCGATTCTTTGAAAAGTATCGACCCGGCACTCTTTGATCCCTTTATGAACGCTGAATCTGGCACCGCGATATCAATTATCGGAATCATATCACTGGCATCATGGGGTCTGGGTTATTTCGGGCAACCACACATTATTGTCCGGTTTATGGCAATCCGCTCTGTTAAGGATGTTCCTGCTGCTCGAAATATCGGTATGAGCTGGATGATCGTATCCATTATTGGTGCGCTGATGACGGGCCTTTTCGGTCTGGCTTATGTGACGGGAAATGGCAACACCATCGATCCTGAAACTGTATTTATTTATCTATCACAAATTCTGTTCCACCCGCTGATCGGGGGCTTCCTGCTGGCGGCAATTCTGGCAGCGATAATGAGTACCATCTCATCTCAGCTACTGGTTACTTCCAGCTCACTAACAGAAGACTTCTATAAAGCGTTTTTACGTCGTGATGCTTCTGACACCGAGCTCGTCATTGCAGGCCGTATTTCAGTAGTAGTTGTTGCTGCAGTTGCAATTTATCTGGCTTATGACCGTGACAGCACCATTTTGACATTGGTCAGCAATGCCTGGGCAGGCTTCGGGGCAGCATTTGGTCCACTGGTATTGTTTAGTCTGTTCAAGCGCAGTATGACCCGTAGAGCAGCGCTTGGCGGTATGGTTGTTGGCGCTATAACGGTACTGTTCTGGATCTACTTCCCGGTAGAGATTCAGGGTCAGCGTCTGTCTGAGTGGATGTATGAGATAGTCCCCGGGTTCATTCTTTCCAGCCTGACGATCATGATTCTGTCTAAGTCCGGTAGTCCCCGAGAAGGCGTCGAGGATACGTTTGATAAGTTTCAACAACAGCTTAAAGAACATGCCTAATCAGGTAATCAGCTAATAAAAACCACCGCCCTGCGGTGGTTTTTTTCTATCTGCGCCACAGGTGGCTGACTGTTTGCATAACTGCTTGCATAGGTACACGTCTATACTTGCATAAATTAGTAGGTTGCCATTTCAATCTAAAACTTTTTCGTTAGTTTTTCGTAACAGGTATAAAAGTGCTATTTCGTATAGCGAAATGGCATACAACAATTTGATCTAAATATGTTAGTGTTCTATACATATAATCGTTTCATATATCACTCGACAATCGGACTCGAAAAATGACAGCAGAAATACCGTCTATCACCCATTTAAAACAGCTCGAAGCCGAGAGCATCCACATTTTTCGCGAAGTAGCCGCCGAATTTGATAACCCGGTCATGCTATATTCTGTAGGAAAGGATTCCTCGGTATTGCTCCATCTGGCGCGTAAAGCGTTCGCCCCTGGTAAAATTCCTTTTCCTCTGCTTCACGTTGATACAACGTGGAAATTCCAGGAAATGATTGAGTTTCGTGACCGTCAGGCCGAAAAGTACGGCTTTGATCTTCTTGTACACATCAACCAGGAAGGTGTTGAACAGGGTGTAGGCCCTTTCAGCCATGGTAGTGCCAAACATACCGACATCATGAAAACACAATCCCTTAAGCAGGCACTGAACAAGTATCAGTTTGATGCAGCTTTTGGGGGTGCGCGTCGTGATGAAGAAAAATCACGTGCCAAAGAGCGGGTTTATTCTTTCCGTGACAGCAACCACCGCTGGGATCCGAAAAATCAGCGTCCCGAGCTGTGGAACATCTATAACTCCCAGGTAAATAAAGGCGAAAGTATTCGTGTTTTCCCCATGTCTAACTGGACTGAGCTGGATATCTGGCAATATATCTATCTTGAAAATATTGACATCCCTTCTCTTTATCTGGCGAAGCCGCGTCCGGTCGTTGAACGCGACGGTGTATTAATCATGGTCGATGATGACAGAATGCCGCTTAAAGAAGGCGAAACGCCTGAAATGCGTTCGGTGCGCTTCCGTACACTGGGTTGTTACCCGCTGACTGGTGCAGTCGAATCAGAAGCAGATACGCTTCCTGAAGTTATCCAGGAAATGCTGCTAACCAAAACGTCAGAGCGTCAGGGCCGCGTTATTGATCACGATAGTGCTGGTTCTATGGAGAAGAAGAAAATGGAAGGATATTTCTGATATGGCCACTAATATCGTCTGGCACAAACATGAGGTCAACAAACAGACCCGTGCAGACAAACTTGGTCAGAAACCTCGGGTAATCTGGCTGACAGGTCTCAGTGGTTCAGGTAAATCGACTCTGGCTAATTTGCTTGAGAAAAAACTGTTTGAAGAAGGAAAGCTGACTTACCTGCTCGACGGTGACAATATTCGTCACGGGTTGTGCGGCGACCTTGGCTTTTCTGACAAAGACCGGGTGGAAAATATCCGCCGCATCAGCGAAGTCGCTAAACTGTTCGTTGACTCGGGCACAATCGTACTGACCGCTTTTATTTCACCGTTTCAGACTGACCGTGACTTTTGCCGCAATTTATTGCAGGAAAAAGAGTTCGTTGAAGTTTACGTCGACGTACCATTGGCCGTGTG
>CAZOYR010000034.1:18351-24591 GCA_964584105.1 uncultured Alteromonas sp. | reverse complement strand
GGAATCGCGGGACCCGAAAGGTCTGTATAAAAAGGCGCGCAATGGAGAAATCAAAGATTTTACCGGCATAGACTCAACCTATGAGGCGCCGGTAAACCCTGAAGTACATCTGGATTATCAGGATGAATCTGCTGAGGCCACTGCTGAACGCTTATTCAACTTGTTGAACGAAAAAGGATTGATTTAATAATGGCATTACCTGATCCATTAGCAGAACAGGTTCTGCGTATCGCCAGACTTGCTGGCGATAAGATCATGGCGATTTACGAAAAAGATTTCGCAATTTATGAAAAGCAGGATACCAGTCCGCTGACTGAAGCGGATTTAGCCGCACACAACGTTATTGTTTCTGAACTTGAATCAATCTCTGACTTGCCGATCTTATCGGAAGAATCAGCAGATATCTCATGGGACGAACGCAAAACATGGCAACAGTACTGGTTAGTCGACCCACTTGATGGAACCAAAGAGTTCATCAAGAAAAATGGTGAATTTACTGTAAACATCGCCCTGATTGACAACGGCAAACCAATTATGGGTGTGGTGTATGCGCCGGCCAAAGAGACGGCCTATATCGGTTTAGTTGGCAAAGGAGCATGGCTACAAAAAGACAGTGACTTCACGCCTATTTCAGCCAAGCAGCATAGCGATGGTGAAACCTGGAAAGTGGTTGGAAGTCGATCTCATCAAAGTCCTGAAATCAAAAATCTGCTTGAGCAGCTTGATGGTGAGACGGAGCTGGTGGCTATGGGCAGTTCGCTGAAACTGTGCCTGGTAGCGACCGGAGAAGCGCACCTCTACCCTCGCCTTGGCCCGACGTCAGAATGGGATACCGGTGCCGCACACGCGGTTGCAACGGCAGCAGGCGCTTCCGTCACCGTACTGGACCCGGCTGACCCACTAAATGCCAATGCAGAAGACCTTTCTTACAATCAGAAAGAGTCCGTGTTGAACCCTTATTTTCTTGTGAGCGCATAGTATGAATAGCGAAAACAGTTTATTAAAAGAAGACGTTCTGGCTTATCTGGAACAACATGAAAAGAAAGACCTGCTACGTTTTTTAACGTGCGGTAGTGTTGACGATGGTAAAAGCACACTTATCGGTCGTTTGTTGCATGACTCAAAAATGATCTATGAAGATCAGCTTGCTGCGGTTACTAAAGACAGTAAAAAAATGGGCACAACAGGCGAAAAAGTCGACCTGGCCCTGCTTGTTGACGGCCTGCAATCAGAGCGTGAGCAAGGTATTACCATTGACGTTGCTTACCGTTATTTTTCTACCGATAAGCGTAAGTTCATTATCGCGGATACGCCGGGACACGAACAGTACACTCGCAACATGGTTACAGGCGCGTCTACCTGTGATCTTGCAATTCTGATGGTTGATGCACGCGCTGGCGTTAAAACGCAGACAAAGCGCCACTCATTCCTGGCGAATCTGCTTGGTATTAAGCATGTCATTGTTGCTATCAACAAAATGGACCTGATTGATTTCAGTGAAGACAAATACAAAGAAATTCAGGAAGACTACCTGAAGTTTGCGGAAAACCTGGACTTCCCGGATATTCGCTTTGTCCCTATCTCGGCGCTTGACGGCGACAATGTGGTTAACAAGAGCGAAAACATGCCGTGGTTCGATGGCATGCCATTGATGGAACTGCTTGAGACCATCGAAGTCGGTAAATATGTTAACGCTGACGATTTCCGCTTCCCGGTGCAGTATGTGAATCGTCCTAACCTGGATTTTCGTGGTTTTGCCGGCACGGTGGTTTCTGGTGAAATTAAACCGGGGGATGAAATTACCTCTCTGCCATCGATGAAAACATCGAAAGTGAAATCTATCGTGACATTCGAAGGTGAGCAGGAACGCGCGTATCCACCTCAGGCAATTACCCTGACCCTTGAAGACGAAATTGATATCTCTCGCGGCGACATGATTGCAAAATCAGACAACCTACCGTTGCACAATAGTCAGTTCAAAGCGCATCTGGTATGGATGGCTGAAGAACCGATGATGCCGAACAAGCAATACAACTTTAAGTTTGCGACTAAGACGACATCGGGTTCGGTTGCTCAGGTCAATCACCAGATTGACGTGAACACGCTGGAAGAAAAAGGCGCTGCGCACCTTAACCTGAATGAAATCGGCGAGGTAGATTTAAAATTTACCCAGCAGGTTGCCTGTGACCCGTACAAGAAAAATCCGGGTACCGGCGCATTTGTTGTCATCGACAGAATGACCAATGGCACGGTAGGAGCCGGGATGATTATTGATGAGTTGTCTGGCAATGACCAGCATGCATCTCAGCAATTCTCTGAGTTTGAACTTGAGTTTAATGAGCTGGTAAGAAAGCATTTCCCACACTGGAATGCACTTGATATCAGCAAGCTGTAAACGCAGGTCCAATACAATATGGATGTAAATCAAGTTATAGTGCTGGGGGCTTTCTTCAGCACTATTTTTGCGTTGATACTGACGAATCAGCGCCCTTCCACTATTTTCGCCCTGACCATGCTAGGCTTGCTGGTAACACAGCAGGTTTCTTTTGATGACATACTGGACAACCTGACCAACAAAGGTCTGGTGACCCTTGTTTTGTTATTGATGGTAAGTGCAGCGATAGATAAAACGGCACTGATCAAACGATTGGGTCGTAAACTCGTAACAGCGAATTTTACCAGTTCTTACTGGCGACTGTTCGGGCTGACCTTCTTCTCCTCAGCGCTGTTAAACAACACTGCAATTGTCGCCAGTCTTATCGGACCGGTTAAACAGAACCAATACCACCCCGCTTCAAAGCTGCTGATTCCACTATCGTACTCTGCGATTCTGGGAGGCACCGTTACGCTTATCGGTACCTCAACTAACCTGATAGTAGATAGTTTCTTACAGGAACACGGGCATCCGGGCTTTGCGTTCTGGGACTTTACGCTCTTTGGTCTGGTAGCAGGGTTAAGCTGCGGTGTGCTGATGTTTCTGATGACTGGCCTGTTGCCTAATATCGCTAATAAAGAGGCAAATTATCGCGCCTATACGGTGGAGGCCGATGTTGATCCGGGCTCGGAACTAATCGGCAAGACCGTAGAGGAGAATCACCTTCGCAACCTTCCCGAACTGTTTCTGGTTGAGATTATCCGAGACGGGCAACTGATATCCCCCATTACCCCAGAGTTCGTCATACATGAAAATGATAAGTTAATATTTTCAGGAAATGTTCAGAAACTGGATAGTCTGAGCCACATTAAAGGGCTAACCACTTTTGCTGAAGCCGATGGTATTTTGCGCGAAAATCTCACCGAGGTCATTGTTGCAAACCGCGCACAAATAATCGGTCAAACACTTAAAGCGCTGGGCTTCAGGGCTTTGTTCGACGCGGCTGTAGTGGCTATTCGTCGGGATGGCGAACAGCTGTCGGGAAAGTTGGGCGAAATCAAACTGCAGGCAGGGGATTTTCTGCTGTTAGCAGCTGGCCCGGATTTTCATTCTAGACACAACCTGTCCCGCAACTTTTTTGTCCTTTCTGAGCAAAAAATTAACCGCCCATTGAGCAATTTGCAGGAGTGGATAACGGTCGGTGGCTTCCTGATGGTGGTAGCGCTTTCCGCTGCAGAGATACTTTCGCTGGCCATCGGCTTACTGTTTTTTGCCGCAGTACTGATTGGTGCCAGTGTGACCTCAAATGCGGAAGTTAAACGCAATCTGCCGCTTAATCTGATTGTGGTGATTGTCGGCGCACTGAGTCTGGCAACAGCGCTAGAAGGCTCAGGGGTTATTGCACTTAGCACAGACTTTCTGCTGCCCTATCTGGCCGATACAAACTGGTTTGTAGCATTAGTTGTTGTGTATCTTGCCACACTGCTGTTAACAGAGTTTGTGACCAATAACGCAGCGGCAGCACTGATGTTTCCTTTTGCTTACGGGCTGGTTGGTATCATCAATGCGCCTTTGATGCCTTTTGCGCTTTGTGTTGCGTTTGCCGCCAGTGCCAGCTTTATTTCACCCTACGGGTATCAAACTAATCTGCTGGTTTACAATGCTACCAACTATCAGTTCGGGCACTTCGCAAAATTCGGATTCCCGATATCTGTGATGTACTCAAGCATTGTGTTGCTTACCTTAAATTGGTATTACCTGTAAAAAAAAAGGCGTTCACTCTGAACGCCTTTTTTATTATCTGAAAAGCACTTTTTCTTTATTAAACCAATGAACACAAAAGCCCAGTAGCAATCCGGCGATAATGGCCGTTGATGCGAATATGCCGATAAGCTGATAATAGTCCATCGTGCCTTTGATAAGCTCCTTCATGGCTAAGGCGACATTGGTTAACGGAACCCATGCCCAGACGCCTTCAAGCTCAATTCCTGGCATCGCGGCAAGCATAACAGGCACAATCACAAAAAGGACTAATGGACCCATATACCCCTGCGCCTCTTTAAACGTTTTTGCATAGATGGACAAACTAAGCAGTAGCGCAGAGAAAATGGCCACGACAGGGATCAGCATCAGAAAGACCAGAATGAGGTCCAATACATCAATGGCTTCCAGAAAGCTGCTAATAGCTTCAATGGCAAGCCCCTGACCGGCAATCAGGCCCCAAATTGCCATACTGAAGACCGTGATAAGTGCCGTCGTTACGCCAGCCACCGCAATGGTCAGAAATTTGCCAAAGACTATCTTATTACGATCAATCGGCGAGATAAGTAAGGTTTCAAGTGTGCCCCGCTCTTTTTCACCTGCGCCAAGGTCCGCTGCCGGTATCATTCCCCCTTGCAGACAAAGAATGAAAACAACGTAGGCAACCATGCCCCCAATCACTTCACCAATATTCTCTCGTGAGTCTGCAACGTTCACCTCTTTCAGCGAAATAGGTGTTATCAATACCTTTTGCTGCTCTTCACTGATATTTATAGACGCAAACGCATTTCTTTGTGCGTTGGACGCTATTGGGTCGATCAGCTTTTCCAGCCTTGATTTTATTGCGTTAAACCCTGCCCCATTATAATAAAGCTGCAGGTTGTGCTGACCCGATTGCAATGGATCTGCGACGAAGCCTTCAGGAAATTCAAGCACAAAATCGACATTGTCCTCTTTTACCCATTGCCTTACCTCAACACCGTCAGCCAGCTCGACCTGCTCAAACCCTTTCGCTTGCTGAATCGCATCAGCCAGTTCGGGCGAGGCCTCAGCATTGATAAGGGTGTATCTAAGCACTTCATTTTGCGCATCTTCAGCCGCTTTGCTGGAGAAGTACGCCACACCGCCAATAATCACCGGAAATAACAGCAGCGGCAGTAAAATCATGAAGAACATCGTCTTTTTATCTCTGACAACTTCTTTCAGCTCTTTAAGAAATACCTTCCACATGGTTTTACTTCCCTGACAATGTAGTTAGAAATGCCTGATGCAATGAATCTGGTGCCAGCGCTTTAAAGTTCGCCAACGAGTCATTAAAAACAGTACGACCATTGTTAATTACTGTGACTTTATCGCACAGTTCAGCAACCTCACCCAGGTGGTGAGTGGAAAAAATAACGGGTATACGTTTCTCTTTTAAACCATTAATGAAATTAAGTACCGTTTGTGCCGCCATAATATCCAGGCCGGTTGTAGGCTCATCCAACACAACCAGCGAAGGATCATGAATGACAGCCCGGGCAATGGCAGTTTTCTGCTTCATACCGGTAGAAAAGTTATCGCATTTTCTATCCAAAAAAGTATGCAGCTCCAGAACATCGGCAAGCTCATCAATTTTTTTATCGATAGCCCTTTTCGACATTCCGTGCAACTGACCGAAATATTCAATGTTCTCCCGACCGGTAAGACGCCCATACAGGCCGGTTGCCCCTGATAAAAACCCGATGGCTTTACGGGCCAGAAGCGGCTTGGTAACAACACTGTTACCATCAATCTGAATATCGCCACTGTCGGGTTTCAGGGCAGTCGAAAGCATTCTCAGCGTCGTTGTTTTCCCGGCCCCATTGGGACCGAGCAAACCCACTACCTCGCCTTTTTCACACGTCAGAGATACATCCTGAACAGAGTGAAAAAACTTGCCGCTCAGCCTTGGATCCTGCTGCTCCTGCTCACTCAGCTTTTTGGGGTTGTCCACTGCGAATTTTTTCGCTAAGTGACTTATTGTTATCATTGTTACTCCCTAACAAATTTGCACGCCCGCAGACCACTTTACTGCGCGAAAATTACAACTTATAAAAAAAATTGCTTCAAGATGTTTCTGGTAC
>CAZOYR010000034.1:16022-18341 GCA_964584105.1 uncultured Alteromonas sp. | reverse complement strand
TTCCCTCACAAAACAGGGTATGCTATGCATCCACACGACAGTATTAGATTTTAAAAGGAGCATCGGATGCAAACTGTCACCAACCCGCTTCAGGCTTGTAATAACATTTTTTTCAAACCGCGCGGGGTATTTCAGGCACTGACACACAAAAACAACTGGTCCTGGATTCCGTTTTTCGCAGTCATGGTAGCAGCTATATTACCCAGCTACCTGTATTTTTCCACGGTCGACTTTCAGTGGTTCGTAGATATGACGGCTGCCGGCATGGGCGATGTTTCACCCGCTGAAATGGAACAGTTCCGAAATGCTCAAAGCCCTAAACTGTATACGATTTCTTCTATCGTAGGCCCGTTAATCGGCATCACTCTGTTTAATGCATTAGTGGCGTTGTATCTGCACCTTGCAACGAAGTCTGATGAAAAAAATGTGCAGGGATTCACTGATTGGTATGGATTCACCTGGTGGATTATGATGCCGGTCCTGTTCTCTTCTATCATTGCGCTTATTCTGTTAGCAATGGCCGATTCTCATCAGATATCGCCAAACGTGTTACAACCGCTTTCCCTTGCTTATCTGTTTAGCGTCGATATTCACTCTTCGTGGTTAGCGCTGGCTCAGGCTGCCAGCATTATTACACTGTGGACGGTTTATCTGGCGACAGTGGGAATCACGCAATGGACAAGCTTTTCTACCAAGAAAGCGGCTATCATTGTGTTAGCACCGTACGTACTGATTTATGGTATCTGGGCAATTGTACTATTGGTGTCTTAACGGTAGTTGCTCATCTCTGGCCTTACCCCGCAAAGGCCGGAAATAGTCCTGGTTGGCGTAAAACGCACTATTTTGTGCATGATGCCAGCCAGGAACGCCCAGCAAGGGTAACGGCGGTAACGCCCCATTACCGGCAAAGCCATCAAACGTTCTGATGCGGGCAGCTATTGCCTCGTCTAATAACCGGTTTTGTTCCCAAAAATCTGCTGTCTCAAATGCATCATCTACAACTACAGCCATCCATTTGCCAGTCAATCCGATAAACGGATTTAGCAACATTTCGTAGTTAGCGTGACCGAATATGCGTGGGTGAATCGCATTTCCCCATACCGGGTGATAATCAACAAAGGCACAGCGCCAGTGATGATGTGCAAGATGATGTAAAACGGTATTTGCTTCATGAACGTGTTGCGCGGGAACAGCCAGTACTACACCACACTCATCAAAATGCGTAATGTGATTACGGCGTTTGGTTCTGGGGTGAAGCCCATATTGCGAAATATCTTCGGTATGCAGCCGGTTCAGATACCACTTTGTTTCTGGATATTGCATCCAAATGCAGGCATTAAATAAATCATGCCAGTCATTTTCCCGGGTTGGCACCTTAGCATCCTGAGCGATGATCTGCTCATAGTAGCGTTTGTCGTCTGCATCAAACGTTGATTGCGCTTTAAAATCAGGAACGCTCCACGCGTCTCCCGTTGCAGAGACAGCGATTTGCTGTAGCTGGCTCGCTGATGGAAATGAATCAAAATGATGCAAATTGAGTTGTTGGAGCAACTGTGGAACAAGTGGGGACTGTACACTATCAGAAAAGACAGAAGACCATGATGTGCCGTTCGAATTCATAAATCAGTATTGGTTCGCCTGGTGAGTTTCTCTATACTGAGGCCTATTGTAGAGCAAACAGAGACCAACAATGAGAAAAATCTTTTTGCCTGTTCTGGTGCCTGCCCTGTTAGGGGTAACAGCCTGTTCAGAACCACAGAATAATGCACAACACAGTGACACAGCATCCACCACTAATGCACCGTCTAATTTTGATGAGGCATACAACAGCATTACCGCTGAAAAGATAAAGGCTCCGCTTAAAACATTATCTTCCGATGAGTTTGAAGGGCGACTACCCACTACGGCTGGCGAAAAGAAAACACTGGATTACCTGGTGAAGCAGTTTAAGGCCGCGGGATTTGAACCTGGCAATGGCGACAGCTATCTGCAAAAAGTGGCGTTAATGGAAATTACTGCTGATCCACAGATGCAGATGACCATCGGTAACAATACGTTCGCGTATAAGGATGACATGGTCGCATCTTCAAAACGCGAACAGGATGAAATTTCGGTAACAGATTCAGATGTGGTATTCGTCGGTTATGGTGTTAATGCGCCAGAATACGATTGGAATGACTATGAAGGCGTTGATGTGAAAGGCAAGACGGTTGTCATGCTGATTAACGACCCGGGCTTTGAAAACCCTGAGGGGGGAAAATTTCAGGGTAAAACCATGACCTATTATGGTCGCTGGAGCTACAAGTATGAAGAGGCCAG
>CAZOYR010000034.1:14435-15922 GCA_964584105.1 uncultured Alteromonas sp. | reverse complement strand
GTTACGGTGAAAAACACGTTTGAAAAATCCGAAAGCAATAACGTGATCGCAACGTTACCAGGCGCCGAAAAGCCCGATGAGCACGTTATCTACACCGCTCACTGGGATCACCTGGGTAAGGATGCGTCTTTAGAAGGTGACCAGATCTATAATGGTGCCCATGATAATGCTACCGGTACAGCAGCCAGCCTGGTAATGGCTGAAGCCTACAGTAAGCTTTCACCCCGTCCGGACCGCTCGGTTAGCTTCTTGATAGTGACAGCCGAAGAGCAAGGCCTTTTGGGCTCGAAATATTACGCTGCCAACCCCGTCATCCCAATGGAGAATACTGTGGCAAACATCAATATGGATGCCATGAATGTGCTGGGCAAAACAAAAGATGTGGCTGTGGTAGGCAAAGGTAAATCGGATCTAGAGTCATACCTTGCAGATGCAGCTAAACGTCAAAGCAGAACACTGACGCAGGAAGATAAGCCTGAGGCGGGTTACTACTATCGCTCTGATCACTTTAGTTTTGCCAAGCAGGGAGTGCCTGCACTTTACGCTGAAGGCGGCAGTGAGCCCGCTGACGAGGCGACGGCGAAGTATCGTAAGCGGATGAATGTGATTGTTACGGGCTGTTATCATCAGGTGTGCGATGAATTCCGCGACGACTGGGATTTAAGTGGTATCGCTCAGGATACACAGATGCTGTTTGATGTGGGTGTAAATGTGGCCAATGCAGAAGAATGGCCACAATGGAGCGAGCAAAGCGAATTCCAGAGAAAGACAGATTAAGTTCTCTGTGTAGCGACAACAGCGGATCGCTCCCTAATACGTAGCGTTTAAAAAAGCCACCCTACCGGTGGCTTTTTATTTTCTGGCCTTTCTATGAAAGGAATATGCAGTTTTAGCTTGCTTTTTCATGTCACAATGGCACATTCGTAAACAGGGCTGTACATCAAAAATAACAATAAAACCGCGACGTCTTACAGCACACGACAGAAAAAACCACTTTTTTAATTTGTGATAGAGAGAGCCCGTTTTATGTGTGGTATTTTCGGTATCCTGGACATCAAAACCGATGTGTCCGAACTCAGAACCCAAGCTCTGGAGCTTGCTAAGTTATTGCGCCATCGCGGCCCTGACTGGTCTGGGGTTTGGAATAATAATAATACCATTCTGTGTCATGAAAGGTTGGCCATTGTTGATGTAGACACTGGTGCGCAACCGCTCATCAGTCAGAATAATCAGCATGTTCTCGCCGTGAATGGTGAGATCTATAATCACAAGGCGCTGGCGGAAAATCTGGCGAGTCCCTACCCATTTAAAACCCGTTCCGACTGCGAAGTTATTCTGCCCCTGTTTAAAGAAAAGGGCGTCTCGTTTATTGATGAGCTGGAGGGGATGTTTGCCTTCATTCTTTATGATGATGAGCAGGACGCCTATCTTATTGCCCGCGATCATATGGGAATTATTCCGCTTTACACCGGGTATGATGAGCATGG
>CAZOYR010000034.1:0-14335 GCA_964584105.1 uncultured Alteromonas sp. | reverse complement strand
CAGTATGTTGCCAAACGTGTTGAAGATGAAGATAAAACAGATGCATGGTGGCCACGCCTGCATAGTTTTGCTGTTGGTCTGGAGGGCTCACCTGATCTCATCGCGGCCAAAAAAGTCGCCGACAAAATTGGCACGGTGCATCATGAAGTTCACTTTACGATTCAGGAAGGTCTGGATGCTATCCGCGACGTGATCTATAAGCTTGAAACTTACGATGTCACCACGATTCGCGCCGCGACGCCCATGTATCTTATGACACGTAAAATAAAGGCCATGGGGATTAAGATGGTGCTTTCAGGAGAAGGCTCTGATGAAATATTCGGTGGCTACCTGTACTTCCATAAAGCCCCGAATGCGAAAGCATTCCATGAAGAAACCGTGCGCAAACTCGAACGGCTTCATATGTTCGACTGTGCCCGTGCTAACAAAGCTACCAGTGCATGGGGCGTAGAAGCCCGTGTTCCGTTTCTGGACAAAAACTTTATCGATGTAGCTATGCGCCTTAACCCGAAAGATAAAATGTGTCTTGAGGGCAAAATGGAAAAGTGGATTTTGCGTAAAGCCTTTGATGACGGCAATACATTACCCGAGGAGGTACTTTGGCGTCAGAAAGAACAGTTCGGCGATGGCGTAGGCTATTCCTGGATTGATTCTGTAAAAGCGTTTGTGGAGGAAGAAGTTACTGACCAGCAACTGGCCACAGCTAACTTCCGTTTTCCTGTTAACACGCCTGATACTAAAGAGGGCTATTACTACAGAACAATCTTTGAAAGCTACTTCCCTCAGGAAAGCGCTGCGCGCTGCGTACCAGGGGGTAAGTCTATCGCCTGCAGCACTGCAGAAGCCCTTGAGTGGGATGAAAGCTTTAAACAGAACGCCGATCCTTCAGGTCGCTCAATGAAAGGGGTTCATAGCGGTACCTGATACTGTTTTTCGGGTGACGACGCCCTGTCGTCGCCCCTATTTTCTCCACCATCTCAGCTTATTCGGGTGAAATAACAAAATTTCCGTTACACTTAATCTGTACCCCATTTACGCAACCAGGGTAGCGGCTTTGAAGCCATTGGAAAGTGCTGACACATCGTCATACAAAATCATGAGTCACAGTGTGATCTTTTCCGATTTATGACTGATATAAACGGCAATACCAATAAAAAAGGGTTGTTAATGGGTGGTCATTAGCAATAAGGAAAGGAATTGTTATGCTCAAGAAAGCAACACTCACACTCGCTGTCGCTCTGGCGTTCTCTCAAAACGGATTTGCGTCAGCTCAACCTGATTACACTGTTAAGCGTGAATCAGTCACCTCGACCAACCTGGCCGAGGTAAAGCAGGCTTTGACATTTAAGCGTGACATTATCATTAATGACACGGCGTATATGTTTTCTTCTAAAACTGCGGATAAGTTTGGTCAAACCTATACTTATACTGCATCGGATTCGGCAGATAAGCTGGTCATTCGTGAACGCAGTGACTCGCTAAGTGCAATATTATTTGAAGACGGGATTCAAAAAAGTCTGAGCCTGACAAACGCAGGCGGCACGCTTTCCCGTTATCACGTCAAAGTCACTGGCAATGAGCCGGGTGTGCCCGGCGTGCAGCAAACCTCCGCTGCGCCCTACTGGCATACACTTCGCCCAACTAGTTACGACACAAAGCGCACCGTAAGCGAGACACTGTCAGAAATACCTGAGGCAGCCGGTGCAGCGTTTTTCATCTCAGCTGACACATTTGTTACCGCTGAAGCCGGCGCAGCAGACACCAGTGACGATATTACTCCGCAATCCATTCTGGAACAGGATCTTGCCGTATTTAATACTGCGCTTTCAGAAGCCGGTGTTGATGATGTCTCTGTCGACGTAAAAAACTACTATCTCATCGCCGATGATGAAGGTAGTTTTTGGGCCAATGACGACGTTATGGCCAAAGCTGAATTTGGTTCAGGTGAAGTTGATTTTATCAGCACCATGCATATCAGCGACTTTGACCAGAACTTTGACAGCCGTGCTAATACGCGAGTTGTTGTGAATAACAACCCGGCCAATGCTGAACAAAGTCTGCGCTTTGTAAAAGAATCGCATGTACGCTATCTGCCATTTAGCAGTGATAAACTTGCTCACGCATTTGGTCACAATCTGGCACTGAACCATGAGCGCAGTTCTCTGGAAGAAACCGTTCCCGGCGCCCTTCCCTATGCGTTTTTAGAGCCTTCGGACGTTGCGACAATTATGGCGTCAAACGATGATGCCGACGCCGAGCGTGTTGCTTTTTTCTCTAATCCGAATGAAGTCGTAGATGGTGTGACGATAGGCGCTGAAGGAAATGAGGCTGCTGACAATGCACAGTTTTTGCGTAAAACCGCGAAACTATCTGTTAACAGCGCTAACTTCAAAAGTTCGTCATCGCTGACAAGAAATGATTCTGATGTCACGCTTAGCTGGACACCGATGCCCGAAGCTGTTGAGCAAACACTGATTGGTTCAGGCTACACGTGTAATTTGTATCGTACTGACCTGGGCGTTTACACCACAGGTGAAGGCAATACTGAAATAGCTCTGGGAGCCACGCAGTCTTCAGTCGCTATTGATACATCAACAAGCTCATGTCTAATTGTGGTTAACTGGATTGAACTTGACGGCAATACGCTACCTATTATTCGTGTCATGCAGGAATACCGCGGGGATGCCGGCTTCTTCGTTGATAACGTAAACGTTTCAACCGTGCCGGGTTCCACCACAACGGTCCCTGTCTATGTAGATGATGCCGATGTATCAAACGATCAAATTGATGTGTATTTCTCAAAACTGGCCGGTGACGCATTTGCAGATATTCCTTATGAAGATGCAGATATCGTCAGACAGTTTGTGACAGTTTCAGCATCTGGCGAAGGTAATAACCGCGAACTGACCTTCGAAATCAGTGAAAACTATGAGGACGCGCTGGACTGGATTGAACAGCTGACAAACAGCGAAATTCAACCACAGTTACTGCGTATGTTCGTAAATCTCGCCGGTACGAATGAAACGTACTCTGTCAGCCTTGATATGCGTGGTATGTACGAGGCTATTCCTCGCGCTACGGCGCCGACACTGGTTGGCAAGGTAGACAGTGATGGCGGCCAGGCGCAGGTGGTGGTCACCGATACCTTCGATAGCGGTGATGTGTCAGTGGACATTGTTTCAGGTTTTGCTGATTGGACGCCTGAATTTACTGTTTCACAGGATGGTGGCAACACTACAGTAGATATCAACGCTCCGGCCGATCTTTTCGCTGGCACTGATGACGAGTTCTCAATTGTTAAAGTGACCTTCGGTGACAGCCGTCTGTACAAGCAGGTTGGTTTCATTGAATCAATGTCCTCTGATAGCGGCGATTCAGGAGACGATGGTGACTCAGGAGACGACGGTGACGGTGACTCTGGCGACGGGGATGGCAGCTCGGGTGGCGACGGTAGTTCCGGTGGTGGCTCTGGCGGCGGCACTGGCGGTGGCTCATCAAGTGATTCCGACAGTGGCGGTGGTGGTTCACTGGGAATAGCTGGTCTGTTTTCCCTGGCACTACTTTCTATTCGTCGCCGACTGAAAATGAAATAACGCGGCATCAACCGTTTAAAAGCCCGGCATTTTGTCGGGCTTTTTTATGCAAACTTTCCTGTCCCTAACTTCCCACCAACACATCGCCGTACATTATTTATTCAAAAAAACTTGCAATAGTTGATTACAGGTGTAATCTAACCTTTAGACTACAACTGTAATCGTTAGGCAAAACTATGGCTCCTCCTTCAAAACCAGACATTTCCAGTGCCGAGTTTGATGTGCTCGATGTCATCTGGGATGACTACCCGGTAACATCCAGCGAAGTAGTAAACCGTTTGAATAAACGAAAGCCCTGGCATGATAAAACGGTAAAAACATTGTTAGGCCGGCTTGTGAAAAAGCAGGTGCTTGGATTTGAAAAGCACCAGCGACAGTATCTGTACCATCCGCTCATTGAGCGCGAGCTTTATGCTGAAAAAGAAACGCAGCATTTTGTAAAACGATTATTTAAGGGAAAGGTGGCTCCCCTGGTTGCTGGCTTTGCAAACCAGAATAGTTTGTCAAAGCAGGATGTTGATGAACTGAAAGCGTTTATAAAAGCATGGGAAAATAAAGATGATTGAATGGATCCTCGCTCAGCAGGTGCCTCTAAGTGTCAGTCTTATTATCCTAATAGGCCTGGAGAAGTTTTTGTCCGAGAAGCTGGGTGCAAAACTGATGTATCAGCTGTGGCTGCTCATTCCTGCTATTTTATTAGTAAACAATTTGCCCACAGGCTTGATCACGCTGCCAGCAAATACGGTGAGTTATTATGTGGTAGGTCCCGGGTCCGCACTCACTTCCGGCCACAGTAACTGGCTGCTGATGTTCTGGTTAAGCGGCGCATCGGCGCTGGTTGGTTACATTCTGTATTTTCATATTCGTATTGCCAGAGCACTGCCTTCCGGCAAACATCAGAGCGCACCGGTATATACCTGTAACCAAATCAGCTCCCCCATGTTATTTGGCACGGTCAACCCCAGAATTCTGGTACCTGAACAGTTTTCCTCATTGTTCAACCCTCAGGAACAGGCACTGATCGTAAAACATGAAAATATGCACCGGCATCACTACGATCATATTTGGAATTTTCTCGGCTTGTGTTTGCTGGTCACTTTCTGGTTTAACCCGTTTGTATGGCTGGCGGTAAGATCTTTCAGGACCAGTCAGGAGATTAGCTGCGATACTGCGGTACTGAAAAATAGCTCTGCAGAAGAAAAAATTACTTATGCAAAAGCACTTGTGCAGTGTGCTGAGCATACCTCACGTCATGTCAATCTTTACCCTACACTAGGAGATAAAAGCACAATGCTTAAGCGTCTATATGCGATAAAAAACCCTAAAACAATGAACAAGGCTACGATTATTGCGTCGGTTATTGTAGCGGGTGCATTATGTACCAATACCGCACTGGCAAAATTTTCTTCACAATCGGTTAAGCACGAAGAAGTCAATAAAGCTGCGCCCGTCAAACGTGTGCCCCCGGTTTATCCGGAACACGCAGTGAACAATGAGATAGAAGGAGAAGTCGTACTGCAGTTTGATATTACTGAAAGTGGTGCAACCGATAATATTACCGTAGTTAAATCATCCTCTGAAGGCGTCTTTGATAAAAGCGCAGTCAATGCACTCAAACAATGGAAATATAAGCCTCGTATTCAGGGCGGTGCGGCGCAACGTCAGTCTGGGTTGCTGGTCCAGCTAGATTTCAGGCTCGGGCCACCAGCGTCAGCATCAAATGAGAAAACCGCAAAATAATTAAAGGAGGCATCGCCTCCTTTATTTTTTCGGAATATAAGCAGTAAGCACTTCTACCAACCTGGCCTTATCAATAGGCTTACTGATAAAACTTTGAATACCCCGCTTCGTATAGCGGGTGTCGTCAGCCTCAAATACGTCCGCGGATAATGCAACAATTGGGGTGGTGATGTTTAGATTGCGAAGCTGCGCGGTTGCGTCCCAGCCGCTTATCCCCGGAAGGTTCAGGTCCATAAAAATCAAATCATACGGCTTCGATTTAGCCATGCTAACGCCCTCCTCACCACTCTCGGCGAGTTCGATGCTTATCCCGAGTGACTGAAAAACAGCCTTTGCCACTTCCTGGTTAATGAGATTATCTTCAATGACCAGTACGCCAGCCTGCGAATCAAACATTCCGTCGCTGGCCGCCCTCTCTTTGGTTTCGTTAACGCCCGTATTGAGAGGCAGGTGAATGTTAACCGTTGTTCCTGTTCCCGGCTCACTTTCAATGTGAATATCGCCCTGCATCAGCACGACCAACGCTTTGGTAATGGCAAGCCCGAGGCCACTTCCTTCTGTTTTTTTATATTTACCGACCTGGGTAAACTTATCAAACAGCAGGGCAACATCGTTTTCTTCAATACCAATTCCGTTATCAGAGACACTGATAACCAGTTGCTGCTCAGTACGTTCTATTGCAAGACTCACCTTGCCACCTGCCGGGGTAAACTTAATAGCATTACTGAGCAAATTTAAGATGACCTGGCTAAGTTTCGACTCATCATAAAATAAGAAGGGGGGAAGCGTTTCATCCAACGTTAGCGTAAACCCGAGATTTTGCTGTTCAGCCCGGGGCCTCATCATGCCGCTGAGTGAGTCGATGAAACGTTTGGTTTCGATATTCTTAGGGACGACATCGGTTTTTCCCGCTTCAATTTTATTCAGATCCAGTACAGAATTGACCAAATCAAGCAGTCGCTTTCCACTATAGCCAATATGAGTCATATACTCTGTAAATTCGGCCGGAAGAGCCAAATGCTCTGACTTTTCCAACATCAACTGATTCAGTGTAATTATCGCGTTCAGAGGCGTTCTGAATTCGTGACTCATGGTGGATAAAAAGTCCGTCTTGCGTTCGTTTGCCTTATTTAACTGCCGTACTTTCAGGCGAAGCTCAAGTTGTGAGACTACAGCTCTGCCCAGTACCGCAAGGGACTCTCGCTGATGAGCATTCAGTTGCTGAGGTTTGTCACTGATGGTACAAAGCGTCCCTATCGCGTGTCCGTCGGAGGAGATCAGTGGCGCACCCGCATAAAAACGGATATGCGGACCGGAAGTCACTAGCGGATTATCGTAAAAGCGCTCGTCCTGCAGCGTATCTGGCACCTCAAGAATATCTTCGCCAAGAATGGCATGGGCACAAAACGCGACATCCCTGTTAGTTTCCGTTGCATCAAGCCCAATCTTTGATTTGAACCACTGACGCCGGGCATCCACCAGACTGATAAGTGATATCGGTGTCCCACAGATTTGGGAGGCAATACGGGTAAAATCGTCAAATACATCTTCAGCGTCAGTATCCAGAATATCGTACTGATACAACGCTTCCAGTCGTTCGTTTTCATTGTCGGGTTTGGGGGCGATACGCATGCAGTAAGCACTCAGAGTCAAATTGATGTAAAACGCATGAGCACAATATAGACCATGGTGTTTCTGTTACCAGCCATAGTTATCACTTATTAGTCATTATATGACATCCGTCAGATGCCGCATGAGACCTTTAGCGTTTTACATTCGTACCACGCGGATGGTGCCATAACGCTTCATTATCAAGCGGTGTTTCCTGAGGCAAAGCAGGGTTATCAAGCATAAAGATTTGTCGCTTATCGAGCTCGAGCCGTTTGAAGGTTTCCTGATAAGTAGACTCAAATAACGCATCAAAGGAGCCATCCTCAATCGCGCGCTGCAAGCCAGTTTCAATGAGGCGCGCCAGAGTTGGGTTTCCGCGGTTCACAAAGAAGTACATTGCCGTGGGGTAATAAATGGCGAGGCGTTTTTCCAGCACAATATCCGCAGGCAGTGTGCCACTTTCGAGCTCACTGATAACCTCAATGACTGAGCGGGGGAAAAAACTCGCCTGGCGTGTTTGTAAAATCCCCATTGCTTCTTCATATTCCGGAACGGTAAACACGTTAAATCCGTTCGCCTGCAGAATTTTTGTATCAGGCCACTCTTCGCCCTGTACTGGTGTCATTGCCCGCAGGCCGGATTTCGAGTTTATCTGACTAAACCGGCCCAGCTGATTTTTGGTGGTGAGAAAAACCCGCCACCCAATCAGCCCTTTTGCTATGGGAATACGGATAGGCAGCAAATCTTTTTCGCGCTGGACATCGGTCATGCTCCAGACCACGTTTACTTCCCGGTTTTCTTTTAACCGACGCAGCGCCTTCCCCTGCAACAAAATACGCTCGGAAGGCAACAGTGAGTATTTAACGCCGGTTTTTTCTAATGCCAGTGTTAATAGCGCCACCGGGTACTCAGCGCGCATATCATTTTCACTCAGTGGACGTGGGTAGGTGATAGACCAGAGCGCCGCGTCGGCAGGTACCGCATACAGCATCACCCAGGCTAACAGCCCGATATACATCCCTTTAACTCGATGACCAAAAAGCATTTTCCACTCCTGGCAAGTTTTATTCTGATTACTCAATGCCAATATATTTATGCGTTTGCAACGACAACCGCCAGTTTCGCGCAATACACGTTTTTATTGCAAGTTCTGTAGCGCGTTCCTGCTGACTGATAGGCTGCAGGCAAATATGCGGGCACGCGTTATCCAACTTAGCCAATAACGCATCAAGCTCATCAATATGCTTTTGCATGGCCACCGGATGTTTAATTTCATTGGCACGATTTAACGCACTTTCCAATACAGGTAGTCCGCCTTTCATATCTACTTTGGGAGATACCGTCACCCAGGTTTCTGGCACACAACGCACCTCATACGTACCGCTGGTCTCAATTTGTGTGGTATACCCATTTTCATGAAGAAGTCGTGTCACCTCAACCAGGTCATACATACAAGGCTCACCACCGGTAATGACTACGTGCTTTGCCTGATACCCCTGCTCGACAAACAACGACAGAATTGATTGCCCGTCTGTGTTGAAAAACGCTTCGCTTTCTTTTGTTTTGGTTATCACCTTTTCAGATGTGGTCAGAAAAGCATCGTCCAACGTCCAGGTATGTTTCGTGTCACACCATGGACAACCGACCGGGCACCCTTGAAGACGGATAAAAATTGATGGCACCCCGGTGTAAACCCCTTCACCCTGGATGGTCTCAAACATTTCGTTAATACTAAGTTGTTGCGCGCCCAATCTATTCCCCTGACTGCAAGTTCTCTTGCAATTTTATCAAGTTTCGTTAAAAGTTGCGGTCATTATTTATAATTACTGGTAAACCATCATGTCTGAAAATGTTGTGGTTATTTATTCCGGTGGCATGGACTCATACACCGTACTCAATAAGGCGATTCGGGAAGGAAAAACGCCTCATGCACTTTCTTTTAACTACGGGCAACGCCACAAAAAAGAGCTCGATTACGCAGCGAAGGTGTGTAACCGCCTGAATATTCCGCATAAGGTGGTCGACATATCCAGTATTAACAGTCTGGTTGGCGGCTCGGCCCTTACCAGCGACATCGACGTGCCAGAAGGTCACTATGAAGAGCCGTCCATGCAGACTACTGTGGTACCAAACCGCAATATGATCCTGCTATCGCTGGCAATCGGCTATGCGGTCTCTCTGGAAGCGACCAAAGTGTATTATGGGGCCCACTCCGGTGATCACGCTATTTATCCTGACTGCCGCCCTGAATTTGTTGAGAAAATGAACAGTGTAAGCAAAATTGCCAACTATAAGCCGGTAGAAATTGTCACGCCCTATTTGCTTGAGAGTAAAACGGCGATACTGGCAGATGGTCTGTTTATGGGTCTTGATTACAGCGAAACCTGGACATGCTACAACGGCCGAGAAAAGGCGTGCGGAAAATGCGGTGCGTGTCAGGAGCGACTCGAAGCATTTGCTGATAACGGTACCACCGATCCGCTTCACTACGAGAGTGCGAGATAGAGAAGGTGTGCCGGACAACGCCGAAGCGGTGTTGTCCGGGTCATTGCTTAGTTGCTCTACTTCTGGCTTTCTGAAATAAAGTAGCTTAGTTCTTTAATGCAATGCCGAAGTACCGGATTAAGCCGGGTATTTTTACCATTCATAACAAACAGTTCGTGCTCAAAATTAAACATCGACCCCTGCGCAATAGGCACCAGTCCCAGGCTCGCCCCTTGTTCTTTAGCGATAAAGTCTGGCAATAATGCAATATATTCGCCGGTCATAATGGCCGACATTGCAGCGTCATATGAGTCTGAAAACGTCTGAATGGCCAAACGCCGGTCATCTTCAATATAATTCCCCGAGGATAAACCTGACAGGCCAATCGCCGGATAATCTTCTATTTTCACATCGTCCGGTAAAGGCGTATCACGGTATTTGGCCAGGGGATGACCCGGTGAGCAATATAAACGCCCTTTACACTTCACACCAATCGGGTGAAAGGTAACCGATTCGGGCTTGACCATGTCGTAGGTAGAGATAACCAGATGGCATTCGCCAGATAACGCTACGTGTTCGACCTCGTTGTAAAGACGTGTCTGGATATTAACGTGAATATCATCGAATTTTTTCATGGTACTTTTCACTGCCTTACTGACAGCGAGTTGGATAGAAAGCGGTAAGCCCGCCATAAGCACCAGAGTGATATGTCCGGAGTAGTCGTCGTGCAACGACTTCAGGTTAAAGACAAAATTGTCGAATGCGTTAAATATCCGTTTGGTTTCCTGAAATACCACTTCGCCTTCCTTGGTCATCTGGAACCCGCCACGACCACGATGACAAAGTACCAGGTCCAGTCGCTCTTCCAGTTTTTTAATGGCTGCGCTGATATTGGGACGTTGCATACGAAGCACTGGCTCTGCAGCGGTAAAGCCGTTACAGCTGGCTACAGCATAAAAGACCCGCAGAAGCTTGATGTCTGACTCTTGAAGTCGATTTAACATGGAGTCACCATTTTTATAGGTATAGTTATAGATACTCAATAACCCATAATAGGCAACAGTGAAAGGGATTACAACGGGATTTTTTAAGTTTATTGAACTTGGTAGCTGAAAAGTGGATGCAGGCGCCTCGGGCAAGCGTATTTCTGCCAATACACTTGCCCTTCTCAATCAGGAAACTGATACCACCTGTTTTCGCAGTTGCTCAATCTCATCACGTAGGGAGCCAGCTTTTTCGAACTCCAGTTCTCTGGCATGCTCAAACATTTGTTTTTCAAGCTCTGTGATTTTAGCCATCAGATCGGTAGCATTTGCCGGATGCTCCCCTTTCTTCTTCTCGCTGACTTTACGCAGTCTTACCTTACCTGACTTGCCATCGCTGCTATCACCAATATCCATAATGTCGGTGATAGGCTTATTCAGACGCTGTGGTGTAAGACCATGCTCAGTATTGTAAGCTTCCTGCTTTTCCCGACGTCGATTGGTTTCATCGATAGCTTTTTGCATCGACTGAGTAACTGTATCGGCATACAGAATTGCTCGTCCGTTAATATGACGGGCCGCCCGGCCAATGGTCTGTATTAATGAACGCTCTGCCCGCAGAAACCCTTCTTTGTCGGCATCAAGAATCGCAACCAGAGAAACTTCCGGCATATCCAGTCCTTCACGCAGCAGGTTAATACCCACCAGTACATCAAACTTCCCTAATCGCAAATCACGGATGATTTCCATGCGTTCTACAGTATCTATATCAGAGTGCAGATATCTGACTTTCACACCATGTTCATTCAGATACTCACTTAAATCTTCGGCCATGCGCTTGGTAAGCGTTGTGATGAGCACGCGCTCATTCACTTCCACCCGCTTATGAATCTCAGACAACACATCGTCGACCTGTGTGGCAACCGGACGAACCTCTATCTCCGGATCCAGCAAGCCGGTCGGTCTGACAACCTGCTCAACCACGTCACCGTCGCATTTTTCAAGCTCGTATTTACCCGGTGTTGCCGAGACATAAATGGTTTGCGGTGAAATTTGCTCAAACTCATCAAATTTCAGCGGCCGGTTGTCCAGCGCAGAAGGAAGGCGGAAACCATACTCAACCAGCGTTTCCTTGCGTGAACGATCGCCTTTGTACATGGCGCCTACCTGGGATACCGTTACATGCGACTCATCAATGAACATAAGTCCGTCAGCCGGAAAATAGTCCAATAATGTCGGCGGTGGCTCACCGGGGGCACGACCTGACAGATATCTTGAGTAGTTCTCAATGCCTGAGCAGTATCCCAGCTCCAGCATCATCTCGATATCGAATTGTGTGCGCTGAGATATCCGCTGCTCTTCCAACAGTTTGTTGACCGACTTAAGCTGATCTTTGCGCTCTTTAAGCTCTTCTTTGATTCGCTCGATAGCATCCAGAATTTTTTCCCGCGGTGTAACATAGTGCGTTTTAGGAAAAACAGTGGCCCGCACAACGCTTTTTTCTACCGCACCGGTAAGGGGATCAAAAAGACTGATCTTATCAATCTCCTCGTCGAACAATTCCACCCTGACGGCCTGCTTTTCAGAGTCAGCAGGAAAGATATCAATAACATCCCCTCTGACGCGAAAATTCCCCCGCTCAAACGCCAGATCGTTTCGGCTGTACTGCAACTCAGCCAAACGCCGCAGGATATCGCGTTGATCCATAGTGTCGCCCTGTCGCAAATGCAGCAGCATTTTCATATAAGATTCAGGATCACCCAGGCCATAAATAGCCGACACACTGGCAACAATAACAACATCCCGTCGCTCCATAAGGGCTTTTGTCGCGGATAGTCGCATCTGCTCTATGTGATCGTTAATCGATGAATCTTTCTCAATGAACGTATCGGTGCTGGGAACGTAGGCTTCCGGCTGATAGTAATCATAATAAGAGACAAAATACTCCACCGCATTATTGGGGAAAAACTCTTTCATCTCACCATATAGCTGCGCAGCAAGGGTTTTATTGTGCGCAAGAATCAGTGTGGGGCGCTGCACTGACTTGATAACGTTGGCCATGGTAAAGGTTTTACCCGAGCCTGTTACCCCTAACAACGTCTGTGCGGCAAGCCCACTCTCCAGCCCGTCGATTAATGCGTCAATCGCTTTAGGTTGATCCCCAGCCGGTTGATATTGCGAAACCAGTTCGAACCCTCGACTCATAAAGTCACTTCTTCCTCACTGGCGACTGATTCGGCTTTTTGCCTTATCAGTGCGCGTTTAAACGAAATAAATGAAATAACAGCCATTAAGATATTGGCCACGACATTCCCCCAGAACAAGCCGGGAATGTTGAACAGCAGACTACCTGCGTATGACACTGGTACGAACAAGACAAACAGACGGATGATACTCAGTACCAGTGCAGTCATCGGCATGTGCATCGCATTAAAGGATGAATTCGTCAGTATTACCACGCCCTGCATGCCATATCCCAGTGGCACAATTGCAAGGAACAGCGTTATTAATTCTGCGACCTCTTTTTCATTGGCAAAAATGGCGGCTATCCAATCCGATAACACCCAGAGCAATAAATAAACAATAAGCTGCCAGACAATGATGAATTTCAGCGTTATCTTGTAAGCCGTCTCTACACGCTCATGCAGATTAGCACCCACGTTCTGGCTGATTAGCGGCGGCAAGGTCATTGATAAGGCCAGAATAATAATACTGGCTATTGATTCGAGACGATTACCGACGCCCCAGGCAGCCACAGCTTCAGCGCCGTAAGTAGCGACCAGCGCTGTCATAACAGCCCCGGCAATCGGGGTTAGCATATTTGCGCCAGCGGCCGGCAGACCTATCTTTAATACATCGCGGGCGCTTTCCTTAAATTCTGACATGGTTAGCAGACGTGGCACCATCAGTTCACGCCGCACGGCCAACAACCAGATAATCCAGGCGGCGCCGAATAACCAGGCCACAAAAGTGGCAACGGCAGCCCCCTGGATCCCCATTGCTGGCACCGGGCCAAAGCCAAATATAAAAATTGGATCCATTGCGGCATTAAGCGCCCCGCCTGATGCCATGATGATGCTTGGCGTGCGTGTATCGCCACAGGCTCGCAGCACGCTATTTCCCACCATTGGCAAGCTTAAAAACACACTGGACAAATACCACACGCTCATATAATCCCTGATATAGGGCAATAAATTGTCGCTGGCATTAAGTAGATGAAAAATAGGATCGATGAGCAGATAGCCTGCCGCCGCCAGCGCGCTCACCAGAATGACTGAAAGCATTAACGAACCGGTAGCGTGCAATTTAGCGTCTTTTTGCGCCCCAGCACCTAACAGTTTACCAATAATGGCAGACGTCCCGATTCCCAAACCTATATTAAGGCTGATAACAGTAAATGTGACCGGAAAGGTAAAACTGATTGCCGCAAGCTGATCAGTGCCGAGCAAGCTGACAAAAAATGTATCCACCAGTCCGAAACTCATCATCATTACCATGCCCAGAATCATGGGCACCGTCATCCGTCGCAACGTTCTGCCAACCGGTCCTTCGGTAAGATTCTCATTTCGTGTTTTGGTGATTTTCTTCACGATTTTCCCATGCAGGCTCAAAGCTGACTATTACACAGCACTCGTTAATGTATTAAAAGTCTTATTCGATAATGCGACTATTTTTCACTTTCGCTGAAAACAGAAATGCGAAAACCCTGTATCTGAATGTGAACAATAATATTTGGGACGTAGCCGCTTTTAGACGATTGAACACAATAAAAACAGATAAAAATTGACGGCACGCCCAGCGACCATGGTGCGATTTTTCTTACTAATGCGGTGTTTCAGTTAGATAACACTTTTTTTGTAGCTATTAAATCCAACAATAATAATGAAATACTGCACGTTAATACGGTTAATGGTGAACCGTGCA